>NZ_JAJALF010000009.1:0-163497 GCF_020514995.1 Leisingera sp. McT4-56
CACCGCCTGCTGCCGCGCCCACAACCTGGCTGAGCCGGAAGGCCTCACCGCCTGAAGCGCGCAGAACAGCAGCGGCTGAAACTCACGCTCCCGCCGGACCCCACCGGCGGGAGTATTTTTTAGAAAGATGAAAAAGGGCGGGGTTAAGCTGAGACGGGCACCATGGTGCCTTGCAGGAGGGCGACCAGCTTTTCCTCTTCGCCCGTCACCGCGTGGACCTCTGCCGTGACGATCACCAGGCGCCGGCCTGGTTTGATGACCTTGCCCGTTGCGCGCAGATAGTCGCCGGCGCCCGGGGCCAGCAGGTTGATCTTCATCTCCGCCGTCATCACTTCGCTGTCATCCGGCATCATCGTGAGCGCCGCATAGCCGGCCGCCGTGTCGCCGATCGCAAAGCTGAGGGCAGCATGGGCCACATCGTGCTGCTGGCGGCTGCCGGGCAGGACCGGGGCGGTGATTACCACTTCACCCGGTGCAACGCTTTCGATTTCGGCGCCCAGGGTCTGCATCATGCTTTGCCTGGCGAAACTGCTGCGGATTCGGTGGTCCATCACATGTGTCCTTCTGCTGCTGCAGGGCAGCATAAGGGAGACACGGCTGCCGTAGGGGTGTGACGCTACGCCACTTAGCGGGGCATTGGCACCGGCAGCGCCTGCGCACCGGTCAGGATCGCCAGCGCATCTCTTTCCATCAGCGCGGCAAGTGCGGGATCGGTGCTGCGCAGGCCGCCGGTATAGGTGCCGAAGGCAGGCAGGATCAGCCGCGACCGGTCCAGCAGAAAGCAGGGGCGGGAGGCGCTGCGCACCCGCGCCTTGGGATGGTAATGGCCCGAGACTTCCGCCTTGGCCGCAGGATCGGCGATGTGGCGGAAGGTGAGGGGGGCAAGATGCAGTTCATCCATTTGTTCGCCGCCCAGATCTGCGGGTGCCGGGTCGTGGTTTCCGGTGATCCAGATCCAGCGGCGGTTCTGCGTCAAAGCGGCCAGCTGGGATTGCTCCGCATCCAGCAAGGCCTGCGAGGCAGCGTCATCGTCGAAACTGTCGCCCAGGCAGACCACCGTGTCTGGCTGCAAGGCAGAATTTAGCTCCGCGAGACGGGCGAGCGTGTCCCGCGTCTCATAAGGCGGCAGGGCGCTGCCGCCGCGCCGGATGTGGCGCTCTGATTTGCCCAAGTGAAGGTCGGAGACGCTGAGCAGGCGCTGCTCTGCCCACCACAGGGCGCCGCTGCCGAGAGCGGTGAGGCGGGCGCCTGCGAGGGTGAAGTCGTATCCGGTCATGCTGCCGGTTTATCTGTCTCAACCGGGCAGGCAAGGGTTATTGCGGCAACTGGTCAAGGCCGGACTGCTGCATCAGTGCCGCGGCCTCCTGCTGAAGCAGTTTCTCCTCTGCCGCGCCCTTGACCGGGACCTTGCCAGCCTCCAGCAGCAAAGGCGCGGCAAGGGGGGAGATCCGCTCCAGCCGCCGCAGGGTGATGCGGCCCCGGGTCCGCTCCAGCATCTCCTCGATGCGGCCGAAGTCCACCAGGCCGCGCATGGCCTCCTCGCGGGTAATGTCCATCAGCAGGTGATCCGGGTCGTATTTCCTGAGCGTGTCATAGAGGATATCGGAGGAAAACGTCGCCTGCCGTCCGTTCTTGCGCGCGCCCGGTGTGTTTCGTTCGATGAGGCCCGCAATGGTGGCAGCGCCGCGGAAGGCGCGTTTCATCACCGCATTGCCGGCCAGCCAGCCCTCCAGCCCGTCGCGCAAAGCCTCCGGGTCGAACAGCGGGGCAGGGTCTGCGACCTCATGCAGCCCCCAGATCAGGGTGGCGTAGTCGGTGGCGACAAAGCCCAACGGATCCAGGCCCAGTTCCTCCATCCGTTTGGTCAGCAAGAGGCCCAGGGTCTGCTGGGCGTTGCGCCCGGCAAAACCGTAGATGCAGATATGGTCGCGGCTGTCATGCGGAAAGCTTTCGATCAGCAGCCGCCCGGCGCGCGGCAGTTCGGAGACCCCGCGCTGCAGCTCCAGCCAGTCTGCGGTGTGGCCGGGCAGGGCGGGCCAGCTGTCCTGTTTGAACATCGCCAGGATGCGGGTGCTGAGCTGCGTGGAGGTGGCGAATTTGGTGCCGGAGAACACCGCGATCTTGGGTTTCCTGCCGGGGTTGCGGGTCACCTCGACTGTCATTTCGCGCAGGCCCTCATAGCGCACGGTCTGGCCGCCGATCAGGAAGGTGTCGCCGGGGGTGAGGGTGGCGGCAAAGGCCTCCTCCACCTCGCCCAGCGGCTTGCCGCCGCGGCTGCGTTTCAGGCGGACCTTGATCAGGTCAGCGTCCAGGATGGTGCCCAGGTTCATGCGGATGCGCTGCGCCGCGCGCGGGTCGCGCAGCTGCCATTTGCCGTCCGGGCGCTGCAGCAGGCGCTGCCACTGATCATAGGCTTTCAGCGCATAGCCGCCGGTGGCGCAGAAGGTGAGGCAGGCGTCGAATGCGGCGCGGGTCAGGGTGGCATAGGCGCCGGCCCGGGTCATCTCTGCATAAAGCTCATCTGCATCAAACGGGCCTGAACAAGCGGCGATCAGGATATGCTGGCACAGCACGTCGCGGGGACCGGGCCCGCGCGGTGCGCCGTCCAGATCGTTTTCGCGCACCGCCTCCAGCGCAGCGCGGCATTCAACCACCTCGAACCGGTTGGCAGGCACCAGGAGCGCCTTGGAGGGCGCATTGTAACGGTGGTTGGCGCGGCCGATGCGCTGCACCAGGCGTTTCACGTTCTTGGGCGCGCCGATCTGGATCACCAGGTCCACGTCGCCCCAGTCGATGCCAAGGTCCAGCGAACCGGTGCAGACGATGGCGCGCAGCTCTCCCCGGACCATAGCCGCCTCCACCCGCTCGCGCTGGACCCGGTCAAGCGAGCCGTGGTGGATGCCGATCGGCAGCGCGTCTTCGTTGGCGAGCCAGAGGTTGTGAAAGAAGATTTCGGCCTGAGCGCGGGTGTTGTGGAAGATCAGCGTGGTCTTGTGCGCCTTGATCTGCTCCATCACCGCCGGGATCGCATAACCCGCGCCGCCGCCGGCCCAGGGCGGGGCCGCTTCGGTTTCCAGCATCCGGATGTCCGGCGCCGGCCCCGGATCGGCCAGCACGATATCGCAGGGGTCGGGGTGGCGGGCGAGGTAGCCGGCGATGGCCTGCGGGTCGTCCACCGTGGCCGACAGACCCACCCGGCGCAGGTCCGGGCACAGCGTCTGCAGCCTCGCCAGCGCCAGCATCAGCTGGTCGCCGCGCTTGCTTTCGGCCAGCGCGTGGATTTCATCCACCACCACCCGCCTGAGGCCCTTGAAGGTGCGGGCAGCGTCCTCGTAGGAGGTGAGCAGCGCCAGGCTTTCCGGCGTGGTCAGCAGGATATGCGGCGGGTCGGCGCGCTGGCGCTTCTTGCGGGAGGCGGGCGTGTCGCCGGTGCGGTCATCAATGCGGATCGGCAGGCCGATTTCCTCAACCGGCGCACGCAGGTTGCGCTTGATATCCGCGGCCAGCGCCTTGAGCGGCGAGATATAGAGCGTGTGCAGCCCGTCGTGGGTTACATGGGCCAGCTCTGCCAGTGTCGGTAGGAAACCTGCCATGGTCTTGCCGCCGCCGGTCGGGGCGATCAGCAGGGTGCAAGGCGCCCCGGCCCGGGCCAGCATGGCGTGCTGATGCGGGTGGATGGTCCAGCCGCGGGCGGAGAACCAGTTCTCAATGGCCGCAGGCAAGGCGGGGGCGGTGTCACTCATCCTGTGAAATCTGGGAGGCTTTGCACCTTATTGCAATGTCATTTGCTGTCATAGGCGTTGCGGGAGTCCAGCACTTGCTGATGCCGACCGGCGGCCCAGATGGTCAGGGATTTCATGTGCTCCAGCAACTCCTGCCCTAAGGGGGTGAGTGCATAGGACACCGCCACCGGCGGGCCGGGATCGACGCTGCGGGTGATATAGCCGTCACGCTCCAGCTTGCGCAGGTTCTCGGTCAATACCCGCTGGGTCACATCGCCGATGGTTCGCCGCAGCGCGCCGAACCGCAGCGCGCCGTCCTCCAGCACCAGCACGATCAGCATTTGCCATTTGCCTGTCACCTGCGACAGGACCTGCCGGATCGGGCAGTCCTCGGCCTGTTCCTTGGAGAGGGCGGTTACTGGAAGCATACCTGGTTCCTAAATAGTGCGTAATTGATATCTGGTGCAGAAAGAATACCACATTGAGGTGTCACGACAATGCGATTCGAAAGGACATCCGATGAGTGCCAAGGAACTCGTTCTGAATGCCGTAGCGGCGATCTTCACTTCGTTTGACCCGGAGGCAGCGGAGCAGCTGCTGGCACCGGGGTATATCCAGCACAATCCGGCAGTACCGACCGGGGCGGCGCCGATCATCGGGTTCATTCCGGCGCTGAAGGAGAGCGGCATCACGGTGGATGTGCACCGGGTGATTGCCGAGGGCGACATGGTGGTGCTGCACAGCACCTATGAGAATGCGCAGGCCTTTGGCGCTGAAACGCTGGTGGCCTTTGACGTGTTCCGAGTCGAGGACGGGAAGGTGGCTGAGCATTGGGACAACCTGCAGCCGCCGATGGCGCCGAACGCCTCGGGCCGCACATTGACCGACGGCCCGGCCGAGGTCACGGATCTGGACAAGACGGCGGAGAACAAGGCGCTGGTGCAGGGCTTTGTCGCCGACGTGCTGCACGGCAAGGCGCCGGAGAAGATCACCAGCTACGTCTCGACAGAGACCTACCTGCAGCACAACCCGAACATCGGCGACGGGCTGGAGGCCCTTGGCGGCATGATCCAGCATCTGGCGGAAACCGGCCAGGCGCTGGCCTACACCAGCACGCCGATTGTAGTGGCCGAGGGGAACTTTGTCTTTACCGCCTCCGAGGGCAGCCTGGGCGAAACACCGATGGCGTTCTTCGACCTGTTCCGGGTCGAGGACGGCAAGATCGTCGAGCACTGGGACACCGTCAGCCCGATCCCGGCAGAGATGGCGCACGACAACGGCAAGTTCTGACTGCTGTCAGCGAGAAGGGCGGGGATGACCCCGCCCTCTTTGCATCACTTCACGATGTGCTCGTCCTTGACGAACATGTTGGCCCAGGCCCGGTCGATCAGCTCCGGCGACATCTGGTAGGGGATGCCCTCGAACTCGCAGATGGAGATCATCTGGTCGATCAGGAACACCGGCTGGTAGTTGGCGTAGATGTTGTTGATCGTCGGGTATTTCTTCTTCAGCAGATGCACTAGCGCCGCCTCGTCCAGCGGCATGCCCTTCTTGCGGGCCACCATGGCAAAGATCTTGAGGAAGTTCTCCTGGTTCGGCCCGTCGATCTTGATCTTGAAGAAGATACGGCGCAGCGCCGCCTGGTCGAAGATCTCATTCGGGTGGAAGTTGGTGGAGAAGATCACCAGCGTGTCAAAGGGCACCTCGAATTTTTCGCCCGATTGCAGCGCCAGGATGTCCTTGCTTTCTTCCAGCGGAACAATCCAGCGGTTGACCAGGGACTGCGGCGGCTCTGCCTGGCGGCCAAGGTCGTCAACGATGAAGATGCCGCCGGTGGATTTCAGTTGCAGCGGCGCCTGATACGTGCGCGCCGTGGGGTTGTAGACCAGATCCAGCATGTCCAGCGACAGCTCGCCGCCGGTGATCACGGTCGGGCGCTCGCACATCACGTAGCGTTCGTCAAAGCGGCGGCGGCGGCGCAGGGCGTTGGGGTCTTCCGGCTCCTGCTCGACCTCGGTGTGCACGATCGGGTCGAAGACCGTGATCACCTGGCCGGAATATTCAATGGCGCGCGGAACATAGACGTGATCCCCCAGCGCATCGCGGATGCCGTTGGAGATCGAGGACTTACCATTGCCCGGCGGGCCGTACATCAGGATTGAGCGGCCGGCGCTGACGGCGGGACCAAGATGGTCCAGCAGGCTGTTGGGCAGCACCAGATGCCCCATGGCGTTGGTCAGCTGGTCGCGGGTCACCTGAATGTTGCGGATCGACTGGCGCTTGACCTGCTCGCGGTAGACCGTCAGCGGCACCGGCATGGCGCCGAAGTATTCGGACTGGCTGAGCGCGTCCTGAGCGCGTGACTTGCCCGCGTCGGTCAGCTGGTAGCCCATCTCATTGCCGCTGTTGGCGTTCAGCGTGCCGGTGGCTTCCAGCAGCCGCTGCTCGCGGGCCATGTCCACAAGCTCCTGGGTGACAGAAGAGGGCAGGCAGATGGCTTCGGCGATCTCGGTCACATTTTCCACGTTCTTGCGGAAAATGGTCTTGAGCAGAATATCCCGCATCATCACCAGCGGCAGCTGCATCTGTTCCAGCCCCTTGGGGGCGGGAGGGGCCACAACGGTGAGGTTTTGCATGTTCATGGCGGTGCCTGTCCCTGAAATCCACATCTGGCCCCGGCGCACGGGGCGGTTCTGGAAACAGACTATTCAGGACTGTGGCAACAGCGGGGCAGAGCTGCAGCATTTCCGCGGAGGAGGCAGGAAAACCGGCACAGGTTTAAGCAACCAGCGCCGCCGCGCCGGCTTCCTCAGCTGCCGAACATCGCTGCCAGGCCCAGGTAAAGCGCCAGGGTGGCGCCCAGGCACAGGCCCATGGGAAAGCTCTTGCCGGTTTCCCAGCTTTGCCACTGCGGGGCCAGTTGCCGCAGGGGCGTGTGCTTGGCGATCCGGTGGGCGGCAAATCCAGCCAGCAGGGTTGCGGCAAAGATGATCATCAGGAGCCGCAGGTCGCCAAGGGCGAAGAGCGGCGCGGCGGCGCCTGCGAACTTGGCGTCGCCTGCACCGACCGCCCCGGCAGAGTAGAACAGGAAGCCGAGGCCGATGCCGACCGGAAGATGCAGCAGGTGCCAGCCGTAATCTGCCCAGCTTGGCATCACCAGCGCCCCGAGGACGACATAGATCACCGCCAGCAGATCAACGGCCCAGTTGGGGATGCGCATCCCGCGCAGATCAGTCAGCGCCACGGTATAGCAAAGCGGCAGCACAAAAGGCAGGAACCACTGGGCTGCATAGGCCGGGAATTGCATCGGTCAGCCGTTTTCCAGCGCTGCCAGAGACCGCGAGGCTTCTTCGAAGTGCTGCGGATGGGTTTCGATGGCTTCGCGCAGCAGGCCCTCGCCAGTCTTCACGTCACCCTGTTTGATCGCTGACAGTGCCAGCGTGTGCAGCAGCAAGGCGCGCTCGGTCTGTTCAAGCGGGATAACCGGCAGGGTGTAGTTGCGCTGCGCGCCGCGGGCCAGGACGAGGTTGTTCTTGGCGGTGAACAGGGTCTGGTCCTGCCGGATCGCTTCGCCGAACAGGCGCTCGGCACCGGCGAAATCGCCGCGGGTCAGCTTGGAATAGCCCCAGTTGTTCATCACCTTGGCGGGACGGGTGGTCAGCCCTACGGCGATCTCATAAAAGCTGTCAGCGCGTTTCCAGTCCTTGCCGGCGTCAGCCACCACGGCCTCCAGCCGGTAGCGCTCGTAGGTTTCATGGGTGGGAGGGACCTGATCCAGCTGTGTCTTGGCTGCTTCCCATTCGCCGCTGCGCACCAGAGCACCGGCCAGCTGGACACGGTCCTCGCTGGTTGCGCCTTTCATCGACACCACTTTCTTCCAGGCCGCGGTGCCTTCGGTGTTGCGTTTGGCGCGGATCAGGGAATGCGCCAGGCCGCGGTGCAATTCGATCCGGTCCGGGCTGTTCTTGATCGTCCGCTGGAAATGCGCAACCGCCTCATTCGGGTCGGCCACGGACAGCATGACATCGTTGAGGTTGCTCTCGTCGATGACATTTACTTCCTGAAAGGCCCGTTCAACGGTGTCGTCTTTCTCTGCGCAGGCCGACAGGACCAGCGCCCCTGCCAGAGAAGCGAATAGGAAAAACTGCTGGCGCATTGGTGCGTCCCTTTTACTGCTCTGCCTCTGTCATGGTGCTTGGCGAATCAGGTAGCTGCCGCCGCCCTGCCGCACCAGTTTGTAGTCTTCTTGTTGAGGCTCACTATGCGCAGGATTTTCAAGTTTTGCGAGGGCCAGGCGCAAATTATCGCGGATTGCGTCACTTTCGCCATTGTCAAGCGCATAGGCGCGCTGGAGCACCTGAACCGCTTCGGCGGTTTTGCCGCGTTCCATCAGCGCCACGCCCAGGTTGTTCATCGGTTCCGGCCAGGCCGGATCGGCGTCCACCGCCCGGCGCAGCAGTTCCTCAGCCTGGCCCAGCCGCCTGAGGCCGAGTTTGGCGCTGCCCATTCCCGACAGCACCTCAGCCGTCAGGCCGTGGTCCAGCGCAGCCCGGGTGAAGGCCTCCAGCGCCAGCTCATGCTCGCCTGCGGCCATCAGCCTGTGGCCGACAACCAGGCCGTCTTCGGCCTGCTGGCGGTGATCCTCGCCAGGGGCCCAGGGACTGCCCTTGTCCTGTTTCAAACCGCTTGGCGCACATGCTGCCGCCAGCGCGAGGGCGCTGGCGGCAGCTGTCATCTGCAGCAGGCGGGCGCGGGGCGCCCGATGCGTCTTGGCCATTACTGGGGTCCTGAGTTGCCCATATTCATGACGCCCTGCACCGACGGACCAACAAGAATGATCAGCAACGGCGGAACTGTCAGCCCCATTGTGGCAAGTGTCATCTTCACCGGCAACTTGTTTGCGGCCTCTTCGGCGCGCATTACCCGCTTGTCACGCATTTCGGCGGCATAAACCCGCAGCGCGTCGGCGATCGAGGTGCCGAAGCTGGCGGATTGAATCATCACAGTCACGAAGGAGGAGATGTCCTGCACACCGCAGCGGGTGGCCATGTCGCGCAGCACCTTGTCCTTTTCCTTACCTGCTTTCATTTCATAGGCGACCATCTCGAATTCAGAAGCCAAATCCGGAAAGGAGGCATGGAGCTCCTTGGCCACGCGGACAATGGCCTGGTCCAGCGACTGGCCGGCCTCGACGCAGACCAGCATCATGTCCAGCGCATCGGGGAAGCCTTCGGTGAGTTTTTGCTTGCGCTCCTCGATCCGGCGGGTGATCCAATATTTCGGAAGCATGTAGCCTGCGGCGCCCGGACCAATAATGCGGATTGCCATTTGCTGGCTGTCATAGTCGATGTCTGCGTTCAGCACGTAGACAAAGAACAACCCGCCCAGGAGACCCAGAATGCCAAGAGCGAACTGGGCAAAATGGAACAGCCGTACCGAATCCTTGGAGTGATAGCCTGCCTGGCGCAGCTTCAGTTCCATTGCCGACAGCTCTTCCGCGTCCTGCGGTTCCAGGAAATTTGCGAACTTCTGCAGCTGCTCGTTGCGGCTGGACTGGCGCAGACGCTCCTTTTTTGGGGTTTCCCGGGTGTCAGGCCTGATGTTCTTTTGCAGCTTTTTCAGCGGGTCCTCGCGCTGGTTCATCAGCAGCGGAATTGCCAGCAGGATCATGAACAATCCGGCAATGCCAAGCGCTAGGAGCGGGCCGAGCTCACCGAACTGAGACGTCAGGAAATCGTTTATTCCGGTAACAAAATCCACGGTCCACTCCTTAGACTTTGATGTTGGTCAGCATCCGCATGACGAACAGGTTGGCGGTCAGCATTAGGCCCACGGCGAAACAGGCGGGGATGAACCAGGGATGGTCCAGCACGTTGTCGTAATAGTTGGGGTCTTTGAGGAGGATCGCGACCAGGCAGAACAGCGGGAAGCCGGACAGGAATTTTCCTGACCATTGCGCTTCGGCGGTAATGGCCTTGACCCGCCGGAACAGGCGGAAGCGGGCGCGGATCACCTTGGCCAGGCCGGCCAGAACCTCGGCCAGGTTGCCGCCCGACTGCTGCTGGATGGTCACAGCCACTGCGAGGAAACGCATGTCCTGCATATCCAGCCGCTCCGCCATCTCCTTGAGCGCTTCGCCCACATCGCGGCCATAGGCGCACTCGTCGGCGATGATGCCGAACTCGGTTGCCAGCGGGTCCTCGACCTCATTGGCGACAATCTGAACGGCAGCGGTAAAGGGGTGGCCGACGCGCAGGGAGCGCACCATCAATTCCACCGCGTCGGGCAGCTGCTCCTCGATCATCATCATCCGTTTGGAGGCTTTTTTGTTGACCCAGAAAAATACCGCGCCGACGCCGATGATGACGGAGCCCAGTACGCGGACCGGCAGCGGCGTCGATGTGCCGATGCTGAGCCCGATAAAGGCAATGGCGGCCAAACCGGCCATAATCAGGATCAACTGTTTGGGGGAGAAGGCGATGGCGGCCTTTTGCGCCCGTTCCGACAGCAGGGAATACAGAGGAATTGACTGCGACTTGGTGTGCTGGCCCAGTTCCTTGCGCAGCTGTTCCAGCACTTGCTGGCGGTTGCTGCCCTTCTCCATCATCTCCAGCCGGCGGTTCACCTTGCTGTTGAGGCTGATGGATTTGCCGAAAACGAACAGGTACAGGCCTTCAATCAGGGCCAGAACCCCAAAGAAAATCGCACCATAGATAAGCGGTTCTGCACTCAGTTCCATTAGCGCGGCTCCATCACGGTGGGTTCGTAGATCGACGGCGGCAGGTCATAGCCCCAGAGGCGGAAGCGCTCGGAGAAGTGGCTGCGCACACCGGTGGCGGTGAAATGGCCGATGATCTTGTTGTCCGGGGTCAGGCCGACCCGCTGAAAGCGGAAGATTTCCTGCATTGAGATCACGTCGCCCTCCATGCCTGTGACCTCGGTGATCGAGGTCATGCGGCGGGAGCCGTCCTGCAGGCGGGAGGCCTGCACGATCAGGTTCACCGCCGAGGCGATCTGGCTGCGCACCGCCTTGATCGGCATTTCGATGCCCGCCATGGCGATCATGTTTTCCAAGCGCGAGATGCCGTCGCGGGCGGAGTTGGCGTGGATGGTGGTCATCGAGCCGTCGTGGCCGGTGTTCATGGCCTGCAGCATGTCGATCACCTCCTCGCCGCGGGTCTCGCCGACGATGATGCGGTCGGGGCGCATCCGTAGGGCGTTCTTCAGACAGTCGCGGGGGCTGACCTCGCCTTTGCCCTCAACGTTGGGGGGGCGGCTTTCCATCCGGCCCACATGGGTCTGCTGCAGCTGAAGCTCCGCTGTGTCCTCGATCGTCAGGATGCGCTCGGCGTTGTCGATGAAGGACGACAGCGCGTTCAAAGTGGTGGTTTTACCGGAACCGGTACCGCCGGAGACGATCACGTTGAGGCGGGTGGACACTGCGGCCTGCAGATAGGCGGCCATTTCCTCGGTAAAGGCGCCGAACTCCACCAGGTCGTCGATGCCCAGCTTGTCTTTCTTGAACTTCCGGATCGAGACCAGAGAGCCGTCCACCGCAATCGGTGGCACCATCGCATTGAAGCGCGAGCCGTCAGCAAGGCGGGCGTCCACATAGGGGTTGGATTCATCGACCCGGCGTCCCACGGCAGAGACGATCTTGTCGATGATCCGCATCAGGTGCTTCTCATCCTTGAACGTGATGTCGGAGAGCTGCAGCTTGCCGCTGCGCTCGACAAAGACCTGATGCGGGCCATTGACCAGGATATCGCTGACCGTCTCGTCCTGCAGCAGGGTTTCCAGCGGTCCGAGGCCGGTGACTTCGTCATACAGCTCCTTGTTCAGCTGCTGCCGGTCCTCGCGGTTCAGAACAATGCTCTTTTCAGCCAGGATCTCCGTCGCGATATTGGCAATCTCGGAGCGCAATTCGGCCTCGCCCGCGCGTTCCAGGGCGGCAAGGTTCAGGTTCTCAAGAAGCTCCCGGTGCAGCTGGATCTTGATTTCGCTGAGCCGCTCCTTGCGCTTGCGCTCCTTGTCCGCAGGCTGCGCCTCGGCGGGCTTGCGCTGGACCGGGCGCCGCAGGCTGACGGCGGGCTTGGCAGCCGCGGCCGGTGCGGCGGCTGCCGGTTCCGGTGCTGGAGCAACCGGCTTCGCGGCCTGTTTCTTGTACTTGGAAAACATCAACTCACCCCCAATTCAAACCGCTCAGGCGGCTTCTGCTTCTCTGCGGCCCAGTTCGTGCAGCGAGGCTGCGAGCTTGGCGATTTCCTTGCGCAAGGGATTCTTCGCGGCCGACACGGCCAGCGGCAGGCCGTGGTCGCAGCTCTGCAGGATCTGCTTGCCGCCATCGGGCAATTGCAGGTCGATCGAGATGCCCAGCGATTCCGCCATCCGCTTGACGCGGCTCTTGCCGGTCAGATCGGTGAACTTCGGGGCCCGGTTCAGCGCAAAGCGCAGCTTTTCGAACGGCAGATCCTCGGACTGCAGCGCCCGCTTCAGCCGCAGCGCGTTCTGAGCGGACCGCATGTCCAGTTCGATCAGCGCGAAATAGACATGCGCCATGTTCAGCACGGTCTCGGTCCATTGCACCAGCGTATGCGGCATGTCGATAACCACGAAGTCGAAGTGGCTGCGGGCCAGCCCGATCACCCTGGAAATGTCTTCGGGGGACAGCAGGTCCAGCGGCACCATCTCTGACGGCGCGGTAAGGACCTGCAGCTTTTCCTGAAAGGGCAGCAAAGCCTGGCCAAACAGGTCTTCGTCCATGTTCTCGGATTCGCTGAGCATTTCCATCACCACCTCGCGGCGGGGCAGGTCGAGGTAGGTCGCGACCGACCCGGACTGCAAGTCCAGATCCAGCAGGCAGACGCTGGGCTCTTCCCGTTCGCTGAGCGCCGCAAGCTCCCAGGCGAGGTTGACTGCCATGTTGGTGGAGCCGGTGCCGCCGGCGAGCCCGTGGCAGACGATGACTGCGCCTTCGCGCTGGCTGCCGGATTGCAGCTGGTGCGTGTTCTGCGGTGCTGCGGGGGCGGGGGCCTGCAAGCGTTCGATCGCTGCCTGCAGTTCCTGCTCCGGAAGCGGGTAGGGGACGAATTCATCCGCGCCCTGGCGCAGCAGCGTATGCAGCGCTGCCGGGGTCACATCTTCGGCGATCAGAATAACCTTGATGCCCCGGGCCTTGGCCTGGGTGATGACTTCGCCCATCAGCGGCAGGTCGTCTTCGTCGGCGCTGTCGATGGCCAGGGCCACAAACTGCAACGGTTCCGACTCAGCCTGGCTGAAGAAGGCCAGCGCCTCGGCAAAGCCCAGATCGCCCCAGGCCTCGCCCAGTGCGGCTTCCATGTCTTCGATCAGAAGGTCGAAATTCTGCACGTCGCGGCTGATCGTGCAGGCAACAATCGCAGGTGTTTCTGTTTGCGGCATACCGCTGCTCATCGCCATCATCCTTGTTCACTTGGGCGGACCGGGCCATGGGCACAGTCCGCCTCTTGGAAACAATGTCGGTGGCAATCTAGGCGATATTGGGGCCAAAAATCCCCAAATATGGGGAATTGTTACTACTTCGTAACCGCTGTATGGCGGCTGCGGCTTAGTCCAGAGTGCGCTCCAGCGATTTCTGCTCGGTCAGAGTGGTGGCCGGCACTGCGCTTTCCAGATATTCGCGATAAATGATCTTGGCATACTTCCCGTCCAGCACCGTCGGGTGGCGCTTTAGGAAGCCGCTTACCTCTGTGACGGTGCGGCGGTTGCGGCGCTCGCGTTCCGGTGTCGGGATCAGCGGCTGTGTTTCGCCATGAGAGATCACGGCCTCCAGGCGGCTGCGGCTGATGCCGCGCGACACCAGATAGTTCACCGCCGCGCGGGCACGGCGCATGCCGAGGGCTTTGTTGTAGGCATTGCTGCCGACAGCGTCGGTGTGGCCAAAGACACGGAACCGCACCTCGGGGAACTGCCTGATCCAGTGCGCCTGCTGATCCAGCACTGTGCGGGCTGTCTGATCCAGACGTGCGCTGTCGAAGTCGAAGTTGATTGTTGTGGGCACTTCCTTGGCAAACCGGCTCGCCAGCTGGATGGCAAAGCTGCGCTCGCCGCTCATTACTGCGGCGTTATTAAAGGTGGCATCGCCAAAATTGCCCCTGCGGTTCAGTTCACTACCCGCCTCGTGCTCGCAGGCAGCCGCGGTCAGGACAAGGCCAAGAATTGCAGCGGTTCTGATCATCTGTGCCACTCCTATCAGTCCAGCACGTAGCCGTACGAGCCGTTGAAATCCTGCTTGGCCACCTCAGCTGCGGGGCCGTTCTTTGTCCGGGACGTGCGCCCGAACAGGAACAGATCCTTCTCGCTGGGCGGTGCCACCCTGTCGGTGGGCAGGGTCAGCGCTTCGCCGCGGGTCGGGGTGACGAGATGGGCGCTGATGATGATCACCAGTTCCGTCTGCTCGCGCTGATAGTCAGCGCTGCGGAACAGCGCACCCAGCACCGGCACATCGCCCAGCCAGGGCAGCTGCGAGGAATTGTCGAGGAACTCGTCGCGGATCAGGCCGGCGATGGCAAAGCTTTCGCCGTCACGCATTTCCACGGTGGTGGAGGTCTCGCGGCGAGTGAAGGCGTCAATGGTCAGGCCGCTCAGCTCCAGCGAGTTGGACGGGTCGATGGCCGACACCGCAGCGTTCAGTTCCAGATTGATCAGATCGCCGTCGACCACCCGCGGGATGAAGTTCAGCTCGATCCCGAAAGGCTTGAATTCAATGGTGATCACGCCATCTTCCTGCGCCACCGGCACCGGGTATTCGCCGCCGGCCAGGAATTTGGCCTCTTGTCCAGAGAGGGCAGACAGGTTGGGTTCGGCCAGGGTGCGGACGACGCCTTTCTGCTCCAGCGCTTCCAGCAGCAGGCTGACCTGGACGGAGCCTGCGTTGAAGCCGAACAGGAAGGCGCCGGTGTTCTCGTTGGCGGCGGGGATGTTGCCGGCCAGCGAGTTGGCCAGCGAGCCAGAGGTGTTCAGTGTATTGTAGCCGCCGGTGCGGCCGTTGCCGGTTCCGCCGTTGAAGCCCAGCGAGGCGCTCAGCGATTTCGACACCGAGCGCTGCATTTCGGCGAAGCGGACCTTGAGCATCACCTGCTGCACGCCGCCGACCGACATCAGGTTGCTGACCCGCTCCGGCGCGTAGCGCTCTGCCAGGTCCAAGGCCCGTTGCAGCCTGGCGGAGCTGGAGACGGTGCCGGACAGCACGATACCGTCATTGGCGGTGCGCACTTCGATTTTCTCATTGGGCAGGATCTGGCGCAGGCGCTGCTTGAATTCGGTGACATCAGCGGCAACCCGGACATCAACGTTGGTGATCAGCCGGCCGGAGCCGTCGAGCAGCGTCAGCGTGGTCAGACCCGGCGATTTGCCCAACACGTAGATGGTGCGGTCGGACAGGGATGAAATATCCGCTATGCTGGGATTGGCGATGCTGAGCTCCGCAAAAGGTGTTTCACTCTCCACCACCACAGCGCGGTTCATGGGCACATCCAGCGTCGCCGCTGTGCCCTTTTTCACCACCCGCAAAGATTGTGCCGATGCCCCATCAGCATTCGGTATGCTAAAAAGCGAGAGCCCCACCAGGGCCGCCGCCACGAACCGTCGAATTGCCATGTGACCTGCCTTTCCGATCACGCCTCAATACCCGGGTCTTTTTGCCCGCTCTTGTCCGCACTGTGGTGCAGTTCCCGAATTATTGCAAGAATCAATGGCTTCGGAGCTGTTCCTGGAGCGCTGCAATTGTGGGGCCTTGGCAACACGCAAATCAGCCGCCCTTCGTTTTGAAGGTGCGGCTGATCCAGGTAACAGGCTGTGCTGGAATGGAAAATCTAGTTTGTGCAGGGGATCGGAATTGTCACAACTTCGGCGCCGCGGCGGGTGCGAATTGTACAGACTTTTTCCTTTTCCACCTCCTGAGGCGCTTCCAGGGCGCCCAGGCCAAGCAGCTTGCGCTGGTCCACTTCGACGAAGGAGGCGATGGTGTCGTCGCCGGCGCCGACCAGAGCCAGTGACAGCCGCCCGGTGCTTTGCGCCTGGGCCAGGGCAGCGACCTGCTCAGGGCGCACTGCCACGGTGACGGTGCGCGCGATAATGGCTCCATTGATATCGCCGCCAGCGCTTTGATCCACGGCCACCAATTCCACGTTGGTATCAATCAGCCGGGTCGCTTCGCCGCTCGAGCCGCCGGCACCCGGCATCATGCCGGTCCAGTAGACATCCACCTTGTCGCCGGGCCGCAGAAACCCGGAAACACCGGAAGAGACGTCGACCTTGATCGCAAAGGCGCGCATCCCGCGCTGAAGGCGCGAAGTGATGCCTGCATCCTCGCCGGGGGCGGTAAGCTTGACCGCCATGAGAGCTTCATTTGTTTCCATTGCGCGCAGCACAACACGAAGCTTGTCGCCGGCGTGCGGTGGGAACAGTTCATCGGCAGAGGTGAATGCGCCTTCGGGAATGGCATTTTGTGGCCAGCGCACGGCGCGCACCGCATCCTTGGTGAGACGCTCGCCGTATTTCAATGCCTTGGTGGCGACGTAGACTTCCACCGTCGGCACGGCCTCTGCACGGGCGGCGCGTTCGCGCGCCAATTCATCCTGGTAGGCTGAGATATAATTCTTGGCCATCAAGACGGCACCGCCAGCGAGGGCGACACCGACAATCAGCACAAGTCCAAAAACTGCACGCATTGTGTTACCTCCATGGCTGCCAGCCGCATCCGCACGGGGGCTTTGGCGGGCAGATACATACTAGGCGCTGCGGCGCGCAGTCCTACTGTGCAGGGCGCTGCAGCGCGGCGGGATTATCCGACGGTGATCGAGGCAAGGTAGCTGCCAACCCGTTCGGCAAGGTCCCCGGTTCCGTCTGTGACGGCTAGGGTGCCTGCGGCGACCAGGCCGACGACAACAGCAGTCAGAACCACCCAGTCGACAGTCACGGCGCCATCCTCGCTTGTGCGGAATCTCTTTAACAATGGCATCACGGAACCCTTTGTCGCTAAGATTTCAGCATGAAGGCCGCGTCCCGGTTTCAGGACGCGGCCCCCGCTCATTCAGACTAAATAAGTCGCAGCCGTTGACTTATGCTTACGGGGTGGTGCCGCCGCCAACACCGGCGGTGCCCGGCGAGGATGCAGCGATGTAAGCGCCGGTATCAGCGGCCAGGTCGGAGGAGTTGGATTCGATCGCGGTGTACACGACGCCGGCCAGAGCACAGACGGCTGCGGTCAGAACAACCCAGTCAACGGTAACCGCGCCGGATTCGTCTTTGCGGAAGTTTTTGAAGAATTTGATCATGGTTTGGTCCCTCCAAAGGATCTCAGAATTTGCAACATCCCGCCTTCTCGCCAGGGTCTGCTCTCTCACCTGCTTGACCACTGTCCGGCTTGGATGAGTACATATAGCCAGTGCAGCGTGGCAGGATTTGGGCTGAATTCCGGAAAACAGCGCCCAATTTTTACTTTTCGGCAATATTCCATCTAAGGCGCAGAAAACGCAGTATTAATTTTTTGTTATCAAGCCGCCGTCAGTGGTATTTTGGCGCCAGTCCGGGGCAAATAAGGCGGTTACGCCAGATTCCGGGGCGGGAATGCTGGATATTGGGCGCCAGGTTTTCCAGTCTGGGGCAAACAGAAACCACAGGCAGGCAAGGCAATGTCTTTCGGCAAAGCAGTCTTGGCGCTGGCAGCTTGTGCATTGCCGCTGGCTGCAGCGGGGCAGGAGGCGCAGCCCCGGCCGTTTCCGCAGTTTGAGGCAAAGCGCATCAAGCCTCCGGCACCCGGCACAGGCAAACGCATTACCATTCAGATTGAGCCGGCGCCGGAACCGGAAGAGGAGCCAGCGCCTGCCGTGCCAGCTGCGTCCGCCAGTGCCAAGGAGGTGCCCCGCGGACGCTACGGCTGGTTCTGGGACAAAGTCGCTCCTGGTATTGAGGGCGCGGGCCCAGGGCGCCTTGATGATGCAATGCAAGCGCTGAGCGGGGCAAAAGGGCTGAGGGCACCGAGGCTGCAGCTGATGCAGGACATCGTGCAAGAGCGCGGAGTGCAGATCCTGACGGAAAGCGTTGGCACCGAAGTCTCGCCGGCCCTGGTCCTGGCGGTGATTGCGGTGGAATCGGCCGGCAAGGCCGATGCTGTCAGCCCGGCAGGGGCGCAGGGGCTGATGCAGCTAATGCCGGATACTGCCGCCCGGTTCGGAGTGACAGACGCGTTGGAGGCAAAGCAGAACATTGCCGGCGGGGTTAAGTATCTCAACTGGCTGATGGGCGAGTTCGGCGGCGACCCCATTCTGGTGCTGGCGGGCTATAACGCCGGCGAGGGGGCTGTCCGCGCCCATAAGGGAGTGCCGCCCTTTGCCGAGACCCGGGACTACGTACCCAAGGTGCTGGCCGCCTACCAGGTGGCGCGCGGCATGTGCAAGACACCGCCTCTGCTCCTGTCCGATGGCTGCGTCTTCCAGATGCGGAACTAGCACCGCCGCTAGTGGGCGCCTTACGTTGCGTATTTTTAGAAAATTGCAATTAAGGGTTGCGAACGCCCCCCGCTTTGCCTGAATGGGCTGATTTCTGAGGCGTATTTTCAGACATCAATTCATTGGAGGCAGGTATTGAATTTAAGTGTTGATCCGTGGGCGGCCGCCGCGGGTGCACAGGGGCTGGCGGGCAATGCCGCCCTGATCGGCTCAATTGCAATGATCGGTCTTTTCGGGCGGCTTGTTTTTGTTGCCCTCGCGCCGGCTGTGGCCAGGTCCAACCCGTTCCGGAATTTCTCCGGCGCGGGGTTCATCCTGCTGGCGGCGGCACTGTTTGCAGGCGGGCTTTATGCCTCCGGCAAGATGAGCAAGGCGGCGGTGCTGTTCAAAAGGCACCTGGCAGATCCGGTTATCGTGACCTGGCTGGGCCGGGACAGCTGCGATCCGGCAGACGGCAGCTATTGCGTGGTGGTGTTCGAGAACGGCGAAGAAAAGATCGTCAACTGGTATAACAAGCGGGTGTACATGTGGGAGATCGTCAATCCGCCGGAAGGGGCGGTATGGCACACAATGCGGCCCCGCGCCCGGCCGGGCCCAGGCGCAAGGGGCTGAACGGCAAAAGGCCCGCCTGTTTGAGGCGGGCCTCCGTATTATGCCAGATTATGCCAGTCCGGTGCCGGTATTACCCTACGATGGTCGCCTCGGTCGCGCTGCGCAGTTCGTCCTCGCTGACGCCATCGGCCAGAGCAACAATCTTCAGGCCGCCCTCCACGACGTCCAGCACACCCAGGTTGGTGATGATGCGGTCAACCACGCCCTTGCCGGTCAGCGGCAGGGTGCATTCCTTCAGCACCTTGCTGTCGCCATGCTTGTTGGTGTGGTCCATCACCACGATCACGCGGCCGACGCCTGCCACCAGGTCCATGGCGCCGCCCATGCCCTTGACCAGCTTGCCGGGGATCATCCAGTTCGCCAGGTCGCCGTTTTCAGCCACTTCCATCGCGCCCAGGATCGCCGCTGCGATCTTGCCGCCGCGGATCATGCCGAAGGAGGTCGCGCTGTCGAAGTAGGAGGTGCGCGCCAGCTCGGTGATGGTCTGTTTGCCCGCGTTGATCAGGTCCGGATCCTCTTCGCCCTCATAGGGGAAGGGGCCCATGCCCAGCATGCCGTTCTCCGACTGCAGGGTGATGTCCTTGTCGCCCACGTAGTTCGCCACCAGCGTCGGAATCCCGATGCCGAGGTTCACATACATGCCGTCTTCCAGCTCCTGCGCAGCGCGCTCGGCCATTTGGTTGCGGTCCCAAGCCATGGTTCAAGCCTCCTCACGCTTGCGGGTGGTGCGCTGCTCGATGCGCTTCTCGTGCTCGCCCTGGATCAGGCGGTGCACGTAGATGCCGGGCAGGTGGATCTGGTCGGGGTCCAGCTCGCCGCGGGGCACGATTTCCTCCACTTCCGCCACGCAGATCTTGCCGCACATGGCGGCGGGCGGGTTGAAGTTGCGCGCGGTCTTGCGGAAGAACAGGTTGCCGGTGTCATCTGCCTTCCAGGCCTTCACGATGGAGAGATCGGCAAAGATGCCTTCCTCCAGAATATAGGTCTCGCCGTTGAAATCCTTGTGCTCCTTGCCTTCGGCAATCACGGTGCCGACGCCGGTCTTGGTGTAGAAGCCCGGGATGCCGCAGCCGCCGGCGCGCATGCGCTCGGCCAGGGTGCCTTGGGGGTTGAATTCCAGCTCCAGCTCACCCGACAGGTACTGGCGCATGAATTCCGCGTTCTCGCCCACGTAGGAAGAGATCATTTTCTTCACTTGCTTGGTCTGCAGCAGGATGCCGATACCGAAGTCGTCGACGCCGGCATTGTTGGAGGCAAACGTCAGGTCCTTGGTGCCCGCGTCCTTGATTGCCTGCAGAAGCAGTTCGGGGATGCCGCAGAGGCCGAAGCCCCCCGCGGCGATCAGCATGCCGTCATGAAGCAGCCCGTCGAGCGCTTCGGCGGCGTTGGCGTAAACCTTTTTCATGGAGTTCTCCCAACAACTACCGTTTGACTGTGGTTCTGACGCCGGGAAGGGCGCAAGTCAACGATACGGAGAAAACTGCGTATTTCTACGGATCGGCCCGGGACCGGGGGGAAGGCGCGGGCGTGGCGCCGCTGGCGCGGCGGCTGCGCCGCCCTTGACCCGCTGCGAAACGGAGGGCGGGGCCGGCAAAGAAAACCGCCCGCGCCGCGCCAGCGGCGCCGGGCCCAACGGTAAGGGCGCATTTCAATGCGCCCGGAGTCGGCGGGAGCACCCCGCCTGCGGTCACTCCTTGGCGGCAGCTTTCTTCGGCGCGGCCTTTTTCTTGGCTGCGGGCTTTTTCGCCGCGGCTTTCTTCTTGCCACCTTTGGAAGATTTCTCGGCAATCAGCTGCATCGCCATCTCCATGGTCACGTCCTTGGGCTCCACGTCCTTGGGCAGGGTGGCGTTCACCTTCTCCCATTTGACATATGGCCCGTAGCGCCCGTCCATGATGTTGATGGCGCCGCCGCTCTCGGGGTGTTCGCCCAGCTCCTTCAGCGGCTTGGCGGCAGCCCGGCTGCCGCGGCGGCCCGGGTTGGCGCGTTTCTCGGCCAGCATCTCCACCGCCCGGTTCATGCCGATCTCAAAGACGTCCAGGGTCTCCTTGAGGTTCACGTAAACCGGCTTTTCCTCCTCCGGCAGCTGATGCGCAATATACGGCCCGAAACGGCCCAGGTTGGACTGGATCGCACCGCCGTCCGGGTGCTGGCCAATGTCGCGCGGCAGGGTGAGCAGGGTCAGCGCCTGCTCCAGGGTGATTTCATTCGGGCCCCATCCGGGCAGGAAATCCTTGCCCTGTTTGGGCAGCGAGGAGCGCGGCGGCTTCTTGTTCTCGGGGGTGGCTTCACCGCGCTGGACATAAGGCCCGAAGCGGCCGGATTTCAGGTGGATCTCGTCGCCGTCGTCCTCGCCCAGGATGCGCTCATAGCCTTCGGCGCCTTCACCGGAAATTGGGCGGGTGTAATTGCATTCGGGATAATTGCCGCAGCCGACAAACCCGCCGGTGCGGGATGTTTTTAGGTGCAGCTGGCCTGCGCCGCACTTCGGGCAGGTGCGCGGGTCGGTGCCATCCTCGCGCGGCGGATAGAGTTGCGGCGCCAGGGCGTCGTCCAGCACGTCCAGCACCTCGGTAATGCGCAGATCGGAGGTCTCGGCAATGGCGGCAGAGAAGTCGCGCCAGAACTTGCCCAGCAGATCCTTGTAGTTGCGGGCACCTGCGCTCACGTCGTCCAGTTCTTCCTCCAGATCGGCGGTGAACTCATAACCGACGTATTTGCGGAAGAAGTTCAGCAGGAAGATAGTGACGATCCGGCCCTTGTCCTCCGGGAACAGGCGGTTCTTTTCCTTGCGGACGTATTCGCGGTCCTGGATCGTGGTAATTACAGATGCATAGGTCGAGGGGCGGCCGATGCCCAGCTCTTCCATCCGCTTGACCAGGGTCGCCTCGGTATAGCGCGGCGGAGGCTGGGTGTGGTGCTGCAGCGCCAGCACGGCGCCGTCCTCGGAAAGAACCGACGCGTCCTTGCCCGCCTTTTCCGCCTGTGCCGCCAAGGAGGATGCGAATTTCAGCGCCTCTCCCTGCATGATCTGCGGCAGGCGCTTGTCGTCCTCGTCCGCCACATCGTCGCGGCCTTCCTCATAAACCCGCATGAAGCCGTCAAACAGCACCACCTGGCCGGTTGCGCGCAGCACAACCTGCTGGTCGGCAGAGCCGATATCGACGGTGGTGCGCTCCAGCCGGGCGCCTTCCATCTGGCAGGACAGCGTCCGCTTCCAGATCAGGTCATAGAGCTTGCGCTGATCGTCGTCCGAGACCTTCAGGCTGGCGGCATCGCGGCACATGTCGGTGGGACGGATGCACTCGTGCGCTTCCTGAGCGTTCTTGGCCTTGTTCTTATAGATCCGCGGGGAAGAGGGCACGTATTCGGCGCCGTAGCGCTTTTCGATCTCGGCGCGGGCGGCCTGCACCGCCTCGGGCGCCATGTCGATGCCGTCGGTCCGCATATAGGTAATCAGGCCCGCCTCATACAGGCGCTGGGCCGCATTCATGGTCTGGCGCGCGCCCATGCCGAACTTGCGGCTGGCTTCCTGCTGCAGCGTCGAGGTCATGAAGGGGGCAGAGGGGTTGCGGGCCGCCGGCTTGGCCTCGACCGACAGCACCGACAGCTTGCGCGAGGCCACGGCCTGCACCGCCATTTCAGCAGAGGTCGAGTTCTTGAGGCTGTATTTGTCGAGCTTGTCGCCACCCATGACGGTCAGGCGCGCTTCGAACTCCTGGCCGCGGGGCGTTGCCAGGCTGGCGCGCACCGACCAGTATTCTTGCGCGTTGAACGCCTCGATCTCCATCTCGCGCTCGACGATCAGGCGCAGGCAGACGGATTGCACCCGGCCCGCCGAACGCGCGCCCGGCAGTTTGCGCCACAGCACCGGCGACAGGTTGAAGCCCACGAGGTAGTCAAGCGCGCGCCGCGCCAGATAGGCCTCGACCAGCGGCATGTCGACCTGGCGCGGGTTCTGCATCGCCTCGGTCACCGCTTCCTTGGTGATCGCGTTGAAGGTCACCCGGCTGACCGCGGTGTCCTTCTTGATAGAGCGCCGCTTGGTCAGCGCCTCCTGCAGGTGCCAGCTGATCGCCTCGCCCTCGCGGTCGGGGTCGGTGGCGAGAATCAGCGCATTGTCGTCTTTCAGCGCGTCGGCGATGGCCTTCACATGCTTGCGGGAATCGTTGGCGACCTCCCAGGTCATGCCGAAATCGTCATCGGGATCGACTGAGCCGTCCTTGGCGGGCAGGTCGCGCACATGCCCGTAAGACGCCAGAACCGTATAGTCGGAGCCAAGATATTTGTTGATTGTTTTTGCTTTGGCCGGGGATTCGACAACTACTACTGGCATAAATTCTGATACCTCTTCGGACCGCTTTGGCGGGTTCTATGGCGGGGCAAGATGTGGGGCGCAAGGGGGGATTGTCAATCCGGGCGCAATGGACGCGGCGGGAAAAGGCACCAATCGGGGCTGCCGGAACGGTGCCCCGCACAGCCCGGCTGAGGCCCTGTTCCGCTTGCCGGCAGGCGCATGACGCAAGCGTGGTCAGTCTTGATCCTCCTCCGGGAAGGCTTTGGTCAGCAGCCCGCCGGGCTGGCGGCGGATGGCTCCCTCCAGTTCCAGATCGGTCAAAGCCGGGGCCACCTGCTGCGGCGGCAGCGCCAGATCGCGGATCAGCTGCATCTCCGAAGTGGGGGAGGGGCCGAGCCTGCCAAGGATCTGCTGGTGCAGCGCGTGGGTGTCTGCCAGGCTGCGCCGTTCGGGCGGTGGAGGCGGCAATGCAGCCAGGGCCGATTGCAGGTCATCCGGAGCCGGCGCCGGAACCGGAGCTGCCATCTGCGGCGGCAAGGCCTCCAGCACGTCATTCGCGTCGCGGACCAGGGTGGCACCGTCGCGGATCAGCCGGTTGCAGCCGGAGCTGCGGGCGTCAAACGGGTGGCCGGGAACCGCCAGCACCTCGCGCCCGTAATCCAGCGCATCCCGCGCGGTGATCAGGCTGCCGGATTTGGCCGCCGCCTCGACCACCACCACGGCACTGGACATGGCGGCGATGATCCGGTTGCGCTTAGGGAAGTCGCGCGCCTGCGGCGTCAGCCCCATCGGCTGCTCCGACAGCCGCAGGCCGGTTTCACTGATGTCAGCCGCCAGCCGGGCGTTTTCCGCGGGGTAGATCACATCCGCGCCCCCCGCCAGCACCGCAACTGTGCCGGTTTTCAGGGCGGCCTGATGCGCTGCCGTGTCGATGCCGCGGGCCATGCCCGAAACCACGGCAAACCCGGCCTCGCCCAGGCTCTGTGCCAGCGAGCGGGCCATGCGCAGCCCCAGCGAGGAAGCATTGCGGGCACCGACGAGGGAGACCATCGGACGCTTCAGCACCGACAGGTCGCCGATGGCCCATAGCACCGGCGGTGCATCTTTCAGGCCGGCCAGGGGTTGGGGGTATTCGGGGTCCGAACAGCACAAAAGCCGCGCTTTGGCGGCTTTTGCGGCTTTGATTTCGGTGTCGACCGCTTTGGCAGGGCATATTTCATACCCCTTGATGCCTGCGGAGCGTGCCACTTCGGGCAGCGCATCCAGCGCGTTCTGCGCTGAACCGTATTCTGCGAGCAGCCGGTGGAATGTCACCGGGCCGATCCGTTTGGAGCGCAAAAGGCGAAGCCAGGAGTGCCGGATCTCTTCCGTGGTGGGTGGGAGTGGGGGGTGAGTGGAAGAATGTGCTTCTTCGGTCATCCGCAGCTCCGCCTGTTTGCAGCATCAGAATTAACCTTGAGGGGGTTAACAGGTGGTGAACGACTAAAGGTTTTTTAGCAAAGCTCCGAAAATTTTCCTAAGTTTCAGAAACTATTGGAAAAAGTAAGCTCAGTCATAGATTGTGCGTTTTGTTTCGGATGAAACAGAGCGTTGAAAGCGGGGGAAATCCCCCGCTTTTTGCGGCATTCACACGGATTTGCTGCGAATTTACGCGGCCGAGCCGCCCACGGTCAGCCCGCCCATCAGCACCGAGGGCTGGCCGACACCGACCGGCACCCATTGACCGGCCTTGCCGCAGTTGCCCATGCCGGGATCCAGCGCCATGTCGTTGCCGAGACCGCGAATCTGCTTGAGCGCGGTGGCGCCGTCGCCGATCAGGGTGGCGCCCTTCACCGGCGCGCCGACCTTGCCGTCTTTCACCCTGTAGGCCTCGGTGCAGGAGAACACGAACTTGCCATTGGTAATGTCGACCTGGCCGCCGCCGAAGCCCACTGCCCAGATGCCGTCCTTGATGCCCGCCACCAGATCACCTGGATCGGCCTCACCGCCCAGCATGTAGGTGTTGGTCATCCGCGGCATCGGCGCATGCGCGTAGCTTTGGCGGCGCCCGTTTCCGGTGGGGGAGACCCCCATCAGCCGCGCGTTCTGACGGTCCTGCATGAAACCGACCAGGATGCCGTCCTCGATCAGCGTGGTTTTCTGGCTCGGCGTGCCTTCATCGTCCACCGTAATGGAGCCGCGCCGGTCCGGGATGGTGCCGTCATCCAGCACGGTGACACCCCTGGCTGCGATCTGCTGGCCCATCAGGCCTGCAAAGGCAGAGGATCCCTTGCGGTTGAAATCGCCCTCCAGCCCGTGGCCGATCGCCTCATGCAGCAGGATGCCGGGCCAGCCGGGGCCGAGCACCACGTCCATTTCGCCGGCCGGGGCAGGGACCGCGTCCAGATTGACCAGGGCGATGCGCAGCGCCTCCTGCACCTGGGCTTGCCAGTGCCTGGGGTCGACCAGCCCGTCGAGGCCCAGCCGCCCGCCGCCGCCAGCGGAGCCGCTTTCGCGGCGGCCGTCCTTTTCGACGATCACCGAAACGTTCAGCCGTGCCATCGGGCGGGTGTCGCGCACCCGCACCCCGTCGGCCCGCAGGATCTCCACCTCCTGCAGCGAGGCGGCCAGCGACGCGGACACCTGCACCACGCGTTGATCCAGATCACGTGCATAGGCATCAATTTCGCGCAGCGTCTCCACCTTGACCGGGAACGGCATGGCGCTGATCGGATCGGCATCGGTGTAAAGTTTCTTGTTGGTCGCCTGCGGCGGGTCCGCGTAGGTGCCGCCGCCGTCGCCAACCGCCAGCTTGGCGGTCTCCGCCGCCCGCCTGAGCGACGCGATGGAGACGTCGGTGGAATGGGCATATCCCGCCACATCACCGTTAACGGCCCGCAAACCAAAGCCTTCGGAAGCATCATAGCTGGCACTGCGCAGCCGCCCGTCGTCAAATGACAGGGCCTCCGATTTGCGGCGCTCGGCAAAGATCTCGCCATCCTCGGCCCCGTTCAGCGCATCACGCAGGGCGGCCAGCGCCTCATCCTCCGGAAGCGCGGTTTCAAAGGGACGGAAGGCTGGGTTTTCCATGGCACGGTCCTCAGATTTTTTTGATCTAAATCAAGAAAGCGACGGTTTGACGCTTGGCTGCCTCTTTATCTGCACGCCCGAATATGATTTTAAGCTGCGTCAAAGACAACGGGGCAGGTGCGTTTTGTGGAATCAAGTGATTCCCCTGCATTTCGTGCTGCCGCAGGAACAATGCGATCAACCGATCAGGACAGAACATGAAAAACGCTTTGATGCTTTCGGGCCTTTTCGCCGGCCTTTCGAGCCTTCCAGCCATGGCGCAAGAAGGCCTGAAAACCATTGGTAAGCCGGTTGACGGCGGGCTGAACTTTCAGCCGGCGGCAACCTCGCTGGCGGACGGCCTGCAGCGGCTGGACTACATGATCCTGGTGATCATCACCGCAATCTGCATCTTCGTGGGCGGCCTGCTGCTGTGGGCGATCGTGCGGTTCAACAAGCGCGCCAATCCGACCCCGGCCAAGTTCAGCCACTACACCCCGATCGAGATCGCATGGACCGTGATCCCGATCCTGGTGCTGGTGTTCATCGGTTCCTTCTCGCTGCCGCAGCTGTTCGCCCAGCAGGAGATCCCCGAAGGCGACATCAACATCAAGGTGACCGGCTACCAGTGGTACTGGGGCTATGAGTACACCGACCACGAGTTCGGCTTCGAAAGCTTCCTGCTGCCCAAGGACCAGCTGGCTGCAAACGGCTATGCCGAGGACGAGTACCTGCTGGCCACCGACACCGCCGTTGTCGTGCCCTCGGGCAAGACCATCGTGATGAACGTGACCGCAGCCGACGTGATCCATTCCTGGACCATCCCGGCCTTCGGCGTGAAGCAGGATGGCGTTCCGGGCCGTTTGGCACAGCTGTGGTTCAAGGTCGACGAAGGCAAGGAAGGCGTCTACTTCGGCCAGTGCTCCGAGCTGTGCGGCAAGGACCACGCCTACATGCCGATCACCGTCAAGGTCGTGACCCAGGAAGAATATGACGCCTGGCTGGAAGGCGCCAAGGAAGAATACGCGGGCATCCCGCAGGCCTACCAAGTGGCTTCCAACTGATACGCGCAGGTGGGGTGTGAAGACGCACCATGTGCTACAGTGACAAGATCAGGGTGCGCAGCGATGCGCACCTGTTGCCGCCAAAGGACCCAAGATGAGCGACGCAAGCATCAACGCAAGCCGGGCATATGAGGACGAGGCCAGCTTTGGCGATTACTTCGCCCTGCTGAAACCCCGTGTCATGTCGCTGGTGGTGTTCACCGCTCTGGTGGGGCTTCTGGCTGCGCCGGTATCGGTGCACCCTGTTGTCGGCTTTTGCGCCATCCTGTTCATAGCTATCGGCGGCGGCGCTTCCGGCGCCCTGAACATGTGGTGGGATGCCGACATCGACAAGGTGATGAAGCGCACCAAGTCCCGTCCGATTCCAGCCGGCAAGATCGAACCAGGGGAGGCGCTGGCCTTCGGTCTGGCGCTGTCCGGGCTGTCGGTGATCATGCTGGCGCTGGCTGCCAATGTCTTTGCCGGCGCGTTTTTGGCCTTCACCATTTTCTTTTACGTGGTGGTCTACACCATGTGGCTGAAGCGGGCGACGCCGCAGAACATCGTGATCGGCGGTGCAGCGGGGGCCTTCCCGCCGGTAATCGGCTGGATCGCGGCCACCGGCAGCATGTCTGTTGAGCCCTGGCTGATGTTCCTGCTGACCTTCATGTGGACGCCGCCGCACTTCTGGGCGCTGGCACTGTTCATGCGCTCGGATTACGACGACGCAGGCGTGCCGATGCTGACCGTTACCCACGGGCGCCGCGCCACCCGGGTGCATATCCTCGTCTACACCGTGCTGCTGGCGGTTCTGGCCGTCGGCACTGCCTTCTCCGGCATCGGCGGGCCGATCTACCTGGCCGCGGCGCTGGTGATGAACGCGCTGTTCCTGCATGGCGCCTGGAAGATCACCCGCCGCGACGAAGACGATTCCGAGGCGGACAATTTCAAGGTGGAGCGCAGCTTCTTCAAGCTGTCGCTGCTGTACCTGTTCCTGCATTTCGGTGCCATCCTGGCCGAGGCCCTGCTGAAGCCCTATGGGCTGGGAGGCTGGTAAAATGGCCCTGCGCAAGGAACACGACGTGCACAAGCGGCGCTCTGGCCTCAACAAGGGGGTCGGCATTTCGCTGGCCGCCTTTGTAGTGCTGATCATGGCGCTGACCATGGTCAAGGTGACCTCCAACAGCTTTAAGTTCCCCGACGCACAGGGAGAGCAGAACTGATGGCTCTGCAGGGACCCAAGAAGACTGTTGTCCAGCTGGTCGGCGTTGTCGTCCTGATGGGCGGCCTGTCCTGGGCCTCGGTCCCGTTCTACGACTGGTTCTGCCGTGTCACCGGCTTTGGCGGCGTCACTGGCGTTGCCAGCGCGGGTTCCGACACCGTCCTGGACCAGACCATCAAGGTCCGCTTCGACGGCTCCAAGCAACGCGGCATGCCGTGGGAGTTCAAGCCGGTCCAGCGCGAGATGGAGATCAAGCTCGGCGAAACCGGCCTTGCCTTCTATGAGGCCTACAACCCGACCGACCGCCCCGTTGCGGGGCAGGCGTCCTACAACGTGGCGCCTTATCAGGCCGGCGGTTTCTTTGAGAAAATCGACTGCTTCTGCTTTACCGAGCAGGTGCTTCAGCCAGGGGAGCGGGTGCAGATGCCCGTGACCTTCTACGTCGACCCGGAAATCATTGACGACCGGGACGCAAAATACGTGCATACGATCACGCTGTCGTACACGTTCCATGAAATCGATCTGCCTGAGGGCTATGCCGCTCTCGACACCGGGGATAACACCGGGGCAGGCGCAACCACGAACTAGGCCGCTAGGTGAGGGACACTTAAATGGCGCACGCTAAAAATCACGATTATCACATTCTGCCGCCGTCGATCTGGCCGCTGGCTGCCGCTGTGGGCACCTTCGTCATGCTGGTTGGCGCGGTGTTCTGGATGAAGGGCATGACCGCCTGGGCCTTCTGGATCGGCTTTGTCGCGGTTCTCTACTCGGCCTTCGCCTGGTGGTCGGAAGTTGTTGCCGAAAGCAAGGTCGGCGACCACACCCCGGTTGTCCGCATCGGCCTGCGCTACGGCTTCATCCTGTTCGTGATGTCCGAAGTCATGTTCTTCTTCGCCTGGTTCTGGTCGTTCTTCAAACACGCCATGTACCCGATGGAGACCTATATCGGCACCGAGTATGTGGCGCCGGACATCGTGCCGGTCGACCCGTTCCACCTGCCGCTGATTAACACCCTGATCCTGCTGCTGTCCGGCTGTGCCGTGACCTGGGCGCACCACGCGCTGGTGCACAACAACGACCGCAAGGCGCTGGTGCAGGGCCTGGCCATCGGTATCGTTCTGGGCATAGCCTTCACCGCGCTGCAGGGCTATGAATACGCTCACCTGCTGCACGAAGGCTGGCAGTTCGGCGGCGACGAGTTCTACTCGAACTTCTTCATGGCCACCGGCTTCCACGGCTTCCACGTGATCATCGGGACCATCTTCCTGACCGTCTGCCTGGTCCGTGCCATGCGCGGCGACTTCACCCCGGAACAGCACGTCGGGTTCGAGGCGGCTGCCTGGTACTGGCACTTCGTGGACGTCGTCTGGCTGTTCCTGTTCTTCGCCGTCTACATCTGGGGCACTTCCGGACTGTAATGGGCGGTTTGTAACGGTTACATGTTTGCGGTTGATTATCTGCAGGCATGAGGCCACACACGGGGCGCGCAAGGGACACCTTGCGCGCCTTGTTTTTCGAAGCGGAGCGTCACCTATGCGGCGTGTCATCTTCCTGTTGATCATCAGCGGCGCGGGCCTGGCCGTGCTGATCGGACTGGGCTCTTGGCAGTTGCAGCGCAAGGCCTGGAAGGAAGGCATCCTGGCGACCATTGAGGAGCGCATTGCAGGCGAGGCCGCTGAAATGCTGCCGCAAGCACCGGACCCGGAAACGGACAAATACCGCCCGGTCCGCTTGAAGGGCGAGATCGGCGCGGAGGAGCTGCATGTCCTCACCTCGATTAAGGATATCGGTCCCGGCTACCGTGTGATTTCTCCGTTCACTTTGGAGGACGGCCGCCGGATCCTGATCGACCGCGGCTTTGTCCCGGCGAAGGAAAAGCAGGCCGCGCGCCTGTCCGGCCCCGCCGCTATCGAAGGCAACATTCACTGGCCGCAGGAAACCGACAGCTACACGCCCGCGCCGGATCTGGCAGGCAACATCTGGTATGCCCGCGACACCGGACAGATGGCCGCGCAGCTGGGCTCTGAGCCCGTGATGATTGTCCTGCGCGCGAGCCCGGAAGGGGAGGCAGGCCTGCGTCCGGTTCCGGTTTCCACCACCGGCATTCCCAATGACCACTTGCAATATGCGATCACCTGGTTTTCGCTGGCCCTGATCTGGGCGGCGATGACCATCTACTTCCTGCGGCGCAGCCGCCCTTGAACCTGAAGAGCTGAAGGCGATGAAATATATCTCGACCCGGGGCCAAGCGCCCGAGCTGACCTTTGAAGACGCGATGCTGACCGGCCTGGCCCGCGATGGCGGCCTCTATGTGCCCGCGGAAATTCCGCAGATGTCGCATGACGACATCGCGGCGCTGGCGGGCCTTTCGTATGAGGAAACCGCCTTCCGCGTGATGCGCCCCTTCCTGGGCGACTGTTTCACTGATGAGGAATTCCGCGGCATCATCTCCCGCGCCTACGAGGGTTTCGGCCACGCCGCCCGCGCGCCCTTGAAGCAGCTGGCGCCGAACCACTTCTTGCTAGAGCTGTTCCACGGCCCGACGCTGGCGTTCAAGGATTTCGCCATGCAGCTGATCGGCCAGCTGTTTCAGGCAGCCCTGGAACGCCGCGGCGATCGGGTGACCATTGCCGGTGCCACCTCCGGCGACACCGGATCGGCTGCGATGGAGGCCTTCCGGGGCCTGAGCAATGTGGATGTCTTCATCCTCTATCCGCACGGCCGCGTGTCTGAGGTGCAGCGCCGCCAGATGACCACGCCGCAGGACGCCAATGTGCATGCGCTGGCGGTGGATGGCGACTTTGACGACTGTCAGGCGCGTGTGAAGGACATGTTCAACGACTTCGACTTCCGCGATGGCGTGAAACTGGCCGGCGTGAACTCGATCAACATCGCGCGTGTTCTGGCGCAGGTGGTCTATTATTTCTCCGCCGCAGTGTCTCTGGGCGCGCCGCAGCGCAAGGTGAGCTTCACCGTGCCGACCGGCAATTTCGGCGACATCTTTGCGGGCTTCATTGCCAAGCAGATGGGCCTGCCGGTCGACCAGCTGGTGGTCGCCACCAACCAGAACGACATCCTGCACCGCTGCCTGTCGGGGCAGGGGTACTACAAGGGTGAGACCCAGCCCTCGATCTCGCCCTCGATGGACATTCAGGTCTCGTCGAACTTCGAGCGCGCCCTGTTCTACGCCTACGGCCAGGACAGCAAGGCCATCGCTCAGTTGATGGACGAGCTGAAGAACGGCGGCTTTGACGTCTCCCAGGGTGCGATGCAGGCGCTGGCCGAGAATTACGCCTCCGGCCGAACCTCCGAGGAGGAAACCCTGGCGACCATCAAATCCGAACTGGCCGCCTCGGGCGAGCTGCTGTGCCCGCATGGCGCGGTTGGTGTGAAGGTCGCAAGCGAGCACCGCAAGGCGGATGTTCCGATGATCACGCTGGCCACCGCGCATCCGGCGAAATTCCCGGCTGCCGTGGAAGAGGCCAGCGGCATTCATCCGCCCTTGCCGCCGCGCATGTCCGACCTGTATGAGAGGCCGGAGCGGGTCACCCGGATCGCCAACGATCTGGCTGCCCTTGAGGATCACATCAGAAAGAACATCGCGAATTGACAGTTCAGCAGCACACACTCGCCAACGGGTTCCGCATCGTCTCCGAGCATATGCCGGGTCTGGAATCCGCGGCGGTCGGGATCTGGGTGACAGCCGGCGGCCGCCACGAGCGGCTTGAACAGAACGGCATCGCCCATTTCCTGGAGCACATGGCCTTCAAGGGCACCAAGACCCGTACGGCCCTGCAGATCGCCGAGGAGATCGAGGATGTGGGCGGTTACATAAACGCCTACACCTCGCGCGAGGTGACGGCCTATTACGCCCGTGTGCTGAAAGGTGACGTGCCGCTGGCGGTGGATGTGATCGGGGACATTCTGCTGAACCCCGTGTTCGACCAGCGCGAAATCGAGGTTGAGCGCGGGGTGATCCTGCAGGAGATCGGCCAGTCGCTGGACACGCCGGATGACGTGATCTTTGACTGGCTGCAGGAGGAAAGCTACCGCGGGCAGCCGTTGGGCCGCACGATTCTGGGACCTGCAGAACGTGTGCGCAGCTTCAGCCGCGAGGATCTGCAGGGCTTTGTCGGTGAACACTACGGCCCCGGCCAGATGATCCTCGCTGCCGCTGGCGGTGTGGATCATGACGAACTGGTCAAACTGGCGGAGCAGCTGTTTGGCCATATGGAGGCCAAGCCGGACTTCACCGCCGAGGGCGCGACCTTCACCGGCGGCGAGGCGCGGCAGGTGAAGGACCTGGAGCAGGCGCATTTCGCGCTGGCCTTTGAAGGTCCCGGCTACCGCGACCAGTCGATGTACACCGCGCAGATCTATGCCAGCGCGCTTGGCGGCGGCATGTCCTCGCGGCTGTTCCAAGAGGTGCGCGAGAAGCGCGGCCTCTGCTACACGATCTTTTCGCAGGCGGGCTCTTACGCCGATACCGGCTCGATGACGGTCTACGCGGGCACCTCCGGTGAACAGCTGGAAGAACTTGCAGGCATCACCATCGACGAGATGAAGCGCGCCGCGGATGACATGAGCGACGCCGAGGTCGAACGCGCCCGCGCCCAGATGAAGGCCGGGATGCTGATGGGGCTGGAAAGCCCCTCGAACCGGGCGGAGCGGCTGGCGAGGCTGGTGCAGATCTGGGGCAAGGTGCCGTCGCTGGAGCGCACGGTGGAACGCATCAATGCAGTGACCACCCAGGACGTGCGCGGCTTGGCTGAGATCATGGCGGTATCGGCGCCTGCGGCGCTGGCGCTTTATGGCCCGGTGGCGGACGCCCCGGCGCTGGAGAGGCTGCAGGAGAGGCGCGCCGCCTGATGCTGCTCACCCGCCGCAAGGTCCGCATCGAAACCGAGCGCCTGACCCTCAGGCCGCCGGTGCATGCGGATTTTCACGGCTGGGCGGCACTCCGGCTGCAAAGCCAGCCCTATCTGACACCGTGGGAGCCGAGCTGGGCGGCGGATCACCTCAGCCGCAAAAGCTTTACCAACCGGGTCTACTGGGCGCGCCGCTCGGTGTCCGGCGGCACCGCGCTGCCGCTGTTCCTGGTGCGCCGGTCCGATCAAGTTCTGTTGGGGGCGATCACGCTGGACAATATCCGCCGCGGCCCGGCGCAGGCGGGCACGCTGGGGTACTGGACCGGGCTGCCGTTCGCGCGCCAGGGCTACATGCGCGAAGCGATCGGCGCGGTGGTGCATCATGCCTTCACCAAGCTGGACCTGAGCCGGATCGAGGCCGCCTGCCTGCCGGAAAACCAGGCGTCGCGCGGATTGCTGGAGAAATCCGGCTTCAAATATGAGGGCGTTGCCCAGTCCTATCTGCAGATCAACGGCCGCTGGCGCACCCATGTGCTTTATGCCTCCCTGCGCCACGACCGCCGCGGCAAGACGCTGGCGGGGCAGGCCTAGCCGGCGCTGCCGCCGCAGAACGGGGAGAACTCCCGCCCGTCGCTGCCGCATTGAAAATGCAGCGCTCCCGTTGGGCCAGGCGCCGCACATGCGGCGCGGCGCAAGAAGGCCTTGCGGCAGGAGAAACCAAGAGACCCATGCGCCAGCCGCGCCGGGCCGCAGGCCCCGCGCCACGCCCAACTGCGATGCAGAATGTTCACTTCTGCCGGAGCAGGCGGGAGCGCCTCGCCCTGAATTTTCAGTGAACAGGGCTGACAACACCGGATTGCGCCCTAGAACCTGCCTCATGCGCGGTCACATCAGCCTTCTTTGCCTGATCCTCTGCACCAGTGCCATGCAGGCGCAGGAGCGGCGGCAAAGCCATTGCATTGCCCTGGCCCAGTCTGCACCGGGACTGGCCTACCTGCAGCAGGCCAGCTGGCAGGACCCGGTTGCAGAGGACAGTGTGCAGATCCGCTATATCGCTCATGCCTCCTTTTTGCTGCGCACCGAGGGCGGACTGAATGTTGTCACCGACTTTACCGGCTTCACCGGTGCGGCGCCGCTGATCCCGGATGTGGTCACAATGAACCACGCCCATGAAACGCATTGGACTGCCCATCCAGACCCGGCCATCCCGCATGTGCTGGAGGGCTGGGGGCCGTTCGGTGCGGGCATCGAGCATCATCTGGACCTAGGCGAGATGTTGATCCGGAATGTCCCGACCGACATCCGCAACATGTTCGGCGGGGTCGAGGAACGCGGTAATTCGATCTTTGTCTTCGAGGCCGCGGGCCTGTGCATCGGCCATCTGGGCCACTTGCATCATGTGCCGACACCAGAGCAATATGCAGCGCTTGGGCGGCTCGACGTGGTGATGGCGGCGGTGGACGGCGGTATCACCCTGCCGCTTGATCAGATGCTGGAGGTGTTGGGGCGGCTGCGGTCCTCGGTGATCATCCCGATGCACTGGTTCAGCGACTACTCGCTGGAGCGCTTCCTGGCCCGGATCGGCCCGGAATTTGATGTGGTGGATGAGGGCAACAGCGAGCTGGCCGTCTCCCTGCGCAGCCTGCCCAGCCGCCCGACCATCCATGTCCTGCGGCCCAAATACCTTCTGGAAGAAGAGTGAGCTGGCTTGCCAGCCGCAGGGCCTTGCGGCATGGATAGGCCATGACACTGAACCCCGCCGACGCTGCCTTTTCCTCCCGCCTTTCAAGCCTGCTGCCTGAAGGCGTGCTGCGCGCTGCTGAACCGCGTTACCTGGAAGAGCCGCGCGGCCGCTTTCAGGGGCAGGCGGGGCTGCTGGCCCTGCCGCGCAGCGTGGAGGAGGTGTCCATCCTGGTCAGCAAAGCCAATTCCGCCCGGGTGCCGGTGGTGCCTTATGGCGGCGGCACCGGCCTGGTTGGCGGCCAGGTGATGCCGGACGGGCCGGCTCCTCTGGTGATCTCGCTGGAGCGGATGGCGGTGATCCGGGCGGTTCATGCCCGGGAGAATGTGCTGATCGCCGAGGCCGGCGCCATTCTGGCCGACGTGCAGGCGGCGGCGCAGGCGGCGGGTCGCTTGTTCCCGCTGTCGCTGGCGGCCGAAGGCTCGGCCCGGATCGGTGGCAACCTCTCGACCAATGCCGGCGGCGTCAACGTGCTGCGCTACGGCAATGCCCGCGACCTCTGCCTGGGGCTGGAAGCGGTTCTGCCAACGGGGGAAATCTGGCACGGCTTGTCGCGGCTGAGGAAGGACAACACCGGCTATGATCTCAGGAACCTCTTGATAGGGGCCGAGGGCACTCTGGGCGTGATCACCGCAGCTGCGCTGAAACTCTCGCCCATACCGGCGTCGCAAGGCACCGCGGTCTTCACCGTGACGGATCCGCAGGCCGCCATCGATCTGTTGGCTTTGGCCCGCGATAACGCGGGCGAGGGCGTCAGCGCCTTTGAGCTGATCCACCGCCAAGGGCTGGAATTCCTGGCGGAGACGCTGCCGCAGGTCCGCCAGCCTTTTGTTGAAGCGCCGGAATGGTGTGTGCTGATCGAACTGGGCCTGCCGCGCGGGCTGGAGGCGGAGGAAACCCTGGCAGACCTGTTTGAAGCCGCCGAGGCGGCGGGGCTGGCCAGCGACGGGGTGATTGCCCAGTCGGACAGCCAGCGGCAGGCATTGTGGTCTGTGCGCGAGCATATCCCGCTGGCAAATAAGGCCATCGGATCGGTGTCCAGCCATGATATTTCGGTGCCGATTTCGGAAATCCCGGCCTTCATAGAACAGGGCAGGGAAGCGGTCGGGAAACTCGGGGAATTCCGCATCAACTGCTTTGGCCACCTGGGCGACGGCAACCTGCATTACAACGTGTTCCCGGCCAAGGGCCGCAAGCGGGAGGACTATGACTCCTCGCGCGATGCGGTCAATGCGGCGGTGCATGATCTGGTGCAGGCCTTCGGCGGCTCCTTTAGCGCCGAGCACGGGGTGGGGCGGATGAAATCAGGCGATCTAGAGCGCTACGGCGATCCCGCCAAGCTGGCCGCGATGCGCGCCATCAAACAGGCGCTGGACCCCAATGGCATCATGAACCCGGGCGCGGTGCTGCGCGCGGAGTGACGCGCTTAAGGAGCGGCGCACTCCCGCACCTGCGGCTGCCCGGCTGTGCCGGACCGCTTGGCGGCTTTGGGCCCGGCGCCGCGCAGCCGCGCGGCGCGCGCCTTCCGGCCCAAGGGGCCTGAAGGGGCCATGCCCAACGGGAACAGCCTTTCCAAGGAAAGGCGCGTGACCGGCGGGAGTGCCGGGCTGGCCGCGAGAACGGTCAGGAGAGGAGATTCAGAGGCCTTCGAACTCGCAGAGCACATGCACGTCCATGCCCATGTCCTCCAAGAGTTTGCGGCCGCCCAGTTCCGGCAGATCGACGATGAAGGCGCAGGAGATGATCTCACCGCCCAGCCGCTCGATCAGCTTGATGCCCGCGCCCGCGGTGCCGCCGGTGGCCAGCAGGTCGTCCACCACCAGAATCTTCTCGCCCGGCTTGATGGCGTCGTCATGGATCTCCACAATCGCCTCGCCGTATTCCAGCTTGTAGTCCTGGCTGATGGTGGTGCCGGGCAGCTTGCCCTTCTTGCGGATCGGCACAAAGCCGGTGCCTAGCTGATGGGCAATGGCGCCGCCCAGGATGAAGCCGCGCGCCTCAAGCCCCACCACCTTGTCGATCTGCTCACCGGCGTAGGGGTGCAGCATCTGGTCGATTGCCATGCGAAAACCCCGAGGGTCGGCAAACAGCGTGGTCACATCGCGGAACATGATACCTTCATGCGGGAAGTCGACGATGGTGCGGATGTAGTCCTTGACGGCAGGCTTCTTGGGCATGGGCGGGCTCTCCCTTGGCGGAACGGCAACAGCGGCCCGGCGGATTGCGCCAGGCCAACGGCGGTTTGACCGATGCGGCGCAGGCTTGCAAGGGGGAATGGCGCGTGCCGTTAACGTGTTGCAAGCCGCATTCCCGGCCAGCCAGCCGGTCCGGCGCGTGAACAGGGCAGGCGGCCTGCGCCCGCCCTTGTCCCGGGGGCCTCGCCCTAGCCAATCATGTTGTCGCTGAAAATCGAGAGATTGAGCCCCGAGGTCGCTGTAAGCGGATCGGCTGCGTCGAAGACTGTGTCGTAGCCCATGTCCTCCAGCGCAGCGATCGTCGTGTTCGAGAGATAATTCCCGTCGGCGTTGATATAACCGGTCATGATTTCATTGCCGAATGCAAAGCCGTCGCTGCCGCCTTCGTTCCAATGGCCGCCGGCAGTGCCCGGGCCGCCATCGGTTTCGACAGACACCGGGCCCGCGCCGAATTCAAGCGCAAAGGCAGTGGCGGCATTCACACCGGTGAATTCAAGCGTCCCGCCGGGACCGTTTGCGATCAGCCCCATGTTGTCCCACATGGTGCCGAAGCCGAGGACATGCATCATTTCGTGGAAAACGATGTCGTTGAATAGGCCGGCCGCATCATATGCTTCTGCATCGGCAGTATCGAATTCCATGATCCCCATCGCGGGCAGGAAATCTGCGGTGCGGTAGGCCGTCGGACCGGCTTGCCCGAGGATGCCGCCGCTGCCGTCGATGTCGGAAAGCGTGGCCTCGATGCGGAGGTCGTCAATGGTCTTGCCGCGGAAGAACACATCCCCGATGTCGCCCAGAATGATATCGGAGATCAGTTCAGAGGCATCGACAAAGCTTTGCTGCAATGCGGCTGTCCAGCTGCCTTCGAAAACAATCTCGATATTGAATCCTGATCCATCCGAATTGCCGGAAACATAGCTGTCCATCACGCCACCGTCGCCGTTGCCACCGTTCCCGCCGCCGCCTTTGCCACCGCCGTTTCCGCCGCCGCCGCCGCCGCCATTCCCGCCCTTGGCCGCACCTTGCCCGTCGATGAAGACGAGCCCGCTCATCCCGGTCAGCTCACCAAAGGCTTCACTGAATGCGGCGAGGCTGGATCCTGCGCTGACGCTGACAGCAAGGCTGATCGAACCGTCCGGGAAGCTTGCCGGATCCGGGGCGGCCGGATCGAGGGAGTCTTCGCTGCGGCCCTGCGATCCGGGCGCCGGCGCTGGTGCGGCCGCCGCGAATTCAAAATGGTCGCCATCGCCGGGCAGCAGGCTGTCGGGAAGACCAAATGCGTCAGCCGCTGTGCCCGGGGCCTGGTTTGCCTCCCGGGCGGTGTCATGGCTGAACAGGAAGTCGTCAAGGGAAGGCATGCTGCTGATAACCGGCTGGATCATATGGTACTCCGGAGGCTGATTGGAACAAGGGGCTCTGATACCCAAGCGTAAGATGGCATTCTTAAGATTACGCTAGGGCAAGCAGTTTTCCGGGCAATGTCAGCTTAAGAAACAGTTTATTTATGAGCAGTGTGTCGCGGCTTGCACATTCGCTTCAGGAAATGAGAGAGCCCTCAATCAAGGGGTGCGGAAGAATTTTCACAACACCCAGGCCGTGTATTGATGCAGTGGCAGTTGCCTCAGTTTTTGATTATTGGAAACAAGGAAGGCGTGGCATGTGCCGCGCCCCTGATGCTCCTGCCGGTGCTGAGATTCAGCCCAGAACCCGGCCCGCCACTGCATCCAGCTTGGCGATCAGCGCCGGATCGCGCTTTTCCGGGGCGGTCATGATGGCATATTCCAGCGCCTTGTCGCAGCCGTGCGGGCAATCTGCGCGCTCTTTCCCCAGAAGGCCGGGCAGGCGGCGCACCAGTTCGCGGGCGTTGGCAGAGTTCCCCTGCAAAGTTGCAATGATGTCAGTAATTTCCACCGCGCCGTGCTCCGGGTGCCAGCTGTCGTAATCGGTGACCATGGCAACCGAGGCGTAGCACAGCTCCGCCTCGCGGGCGAGCTTGGCCTCGGGCATGTTGGTCATGCCGATAACGTCGCAGCCCCATTGCTCGCGGTAGAGCTTCGATTCCGCCATCGAGGAGAATTGCGGCCCTTCCATGCACAAGTATGTGCCGCCGCGGTGCACCTTGACACCGGCATCCCGTGCCGCTGCTTCTGCCGCGTCCGAGAGCCGTTCGCAGGTCGGATGCGCGACGCTCACATGGGCTACGCAGCCAGTGCCGAAGAAGCTCTTTTCACGCGCGAAGGTGCGGTCAATAAATTGATCCACAACAACAAAATCGCCCGGCGCCATTTCTTCGCGGAAAGAGCCGCAGGCGGAGACGGAGAACACGTCGGTGACGCCCAGCCGCTTCAGCGCGTCGATGTTGGCGCGGTAAGGAACTTCGGTCGGGGAATGCACATGGCCGCGGCCGTGGCGGGGCAGGAAGGCCATTTTCACGCCGTCCAGGGTGCCGGTCAGAATGTGGTCCGACGGCGCCCCCCAGGGCGTGTCGACAGAGACCCACTGCGCATCTTCCAGCCCGTCAATCTCGTAAATGCCGGAACCGCCGATCACGGCGATCATGGTTTCCCTGGTCATGTCCTGCCCTCCTGTTGCTGCTGGTTCGGATATGCGCAAGCGGGGCGGGATTTGGCAAGCCCAAGGCGGGAAATTGGGGGGTGGCATGCGTGCACCCCCTGTGCACCGGCCGGGCGAGGGCGGCTTGCGTCCTGTTGCAGCATCAGGCGGTCACGCGCGGCGTTAAAAAAAGAACCCGCCGGGCGGCGGGTTCTTTGGGGGGTGCTTGGGCAAGGGTCAGCCTTCGTAGTCGGGCATCGCCTTCAGCTCTTCCTCGGTCTTGGAGATGTAGACGCGGAGGCCGGAGCCGTCTTCGGCGCGCAGGATGTCGATCTGCGACAGGTCCAGTTCAACCGGCTTTTCGCCCAGGCCAAGGAAACCGCCCACATCGACAACAGCGGATTTGACCTTGCCGTCGTCGGTCAGCAGCAGTTCCGACACCTCGCCGATCCATTCGTCGTTGGCGTCATAGGCGGCTGCGCCGGTCAGCATTTCGGCTGTCAGGTCGGACTCTTCCGCGGTCACGTAGCCGTCGCGCATGAACGGGTCGCGCGGTGCCATGGCGTCTGCGGCTTCGGTATCGGTCATGGTTTCGGTTTCTGCGGCTTCAGCGGCATCCGCTTCAGCTTCGACCTCTGCTTCCGCCTCTGCAGCTTCTTCGCTTACCTCTTCAGCCGCCGCTTCGGCTTCAGCGGCCGCTTCGCTGGCTTCTTCGGCCACCGCATTGCCCGCTTCTTCAGCAGCGGTTGCGGCGTCGGACGCCATCTCCGCACCCTGTTCAGCGGTTGCCTCGGCTGCTTCCTCGATGGCGGTGTCGGATGCAAAGGCGGGGAAGGTGGTCACGGCGGCAAGCGCCGTGGAAAGTAGCAGCTTTTTCATAGCGTTCACTCCTCTGTTCGTTGGTGGCTTGTGCGTGAGTACTCATCGGACAAACGCCCGGCGCTGGGTTCGGTTCCCGCGGGTTTTGAGAAAAGCCGCAGCAGAGCTGCCGGGCAGAGGCATGCGAGGGCGCGTGGGGTGGCTCAAATGCCCCGCGCCCTTGCCCCGTTGGCATATTTCCGCTAGGGGCGGGCAGCGAACACTCCTCCTCCCGAGCACAGGTACCTGACATGAGACGCGCAGCCGTGGCTTTGCTGGCCAAGCAGATTTCCCCCCCGAACCTCTCCATCATGCAGGATGAGGGCTTTACCGCGGGCCGCGTGCGCACCGAATTGCTGTCAGGCCTCACCGTGGCGCTGGCGCTGGTGCCGGAGGCGGTGGCCTTTGCCTTTGTCGCGGGCGTGCATCCGCTGGTGGGGCTTTATGCGGCTTTCATGGTCGGGCTGATCACTGCCGTGTTCGGTGGCCGGCCGGGCATGATCTCGGGTGCGACGGGCGCGTTGGCGGTGGTGATGGTGGCGCTGGTGGCGCAGCACGGGGTGGAATACCTGTTTGCCACGGTGGTGTTGATGGGGATCTTGCAGATCTTTGCCGGGGTCATGCACTGGGGCAAGTTCATCCGGCTGGTGCCGCATCCGGTGATGCTGGGGTTTGTGAACGGTCTGGCCATCGTGATCTTCCTGGCGCAGCTCACACAGTTCAAGGTGCCGGGCTCGGGCGGTGCCGAGTGGCTGAGCGGCGCTTCGCTTTACATGATGCTGGGGCTGGTGGCGCTGACCATGGTGATCATCTGGGGCATGCCCAAGATCACTTCTGTTATCCCGGCGCCGCTGGCGGGGATCGGGATCGTTGCGGTTCTGGTGATCGCCTTGGGGCTGGATGTGCCGCGGGTTGGCGACATGGCCTCGATCGAGGGCGGTTTCCCGGCGTTCCACAATCCGTTTGGCACCGGTGAGGGGCTTTACGGGACTGCGCTGGCGCCGTTCACGCTTGAGACACTGTGGATCATCCTGCCCTATGCGGTGATCCTGGCCGCTATCGGCCTGATCGAGAGCTTGCTGACGCTGAACCTGGTGGGGGAGATCACCGGCAAGCGCGGCGGGGCCAGCCAGGAGTGTATCGCGCAGGGTGCGTCCAACGTGGTGACCGGCTTCTTCGGCGGCATGGGCGGCTGCGCGATGATCGGCCAGTCGATGATCAACGTGAAATCCGGCGGCCGGACGCGGATTGCGGGCATTGCCGCGGCGCTGTTCCTGCTCTTGTTCATCGTGGTGGCCTCGCCGCTGATCGAGCAGATCCCGCTGGCGGCGCTGGTCGGGGTGATGTTCATGGTGGTGATCGGGACGTTTGCCTGGAACAGCCTCAAGATCATGACCAAGGTGCCGCTGATGGATGCCTTTGTGATTGTGCTGGTGACTGTCGTGACGGTGATGTCGGACCTGGCGGTTGCGGTGGTTGTGGGGGTCATCGTCTCAGCCCTGGCCTATGCCTGGAACAACGCCCGCCGCATTCACGCCTATACCCGCGAGTCCGCAACCGACAAGGGCGCCAAGGTCTATGAGATCGAGGGGCCGCTGTTCTTCGGCTCCACAGACGGGTTCATCGAGCTGTTTGATGTGGCGAAGGACCCGGACCATGTGATCGTGGATTTTGCCCGCAGCCGGGTGGTGGACCAGTCGGCGCTGCAGGCGATCGAGGCGGTGGCCGGCAAGTATGAGGCAGAGGGCAAGAAGCTGGTGCTGCGGCATCTGAGCCGGGATTGCCACCAGCTGCTGACCAAGGCGGGCCACCTGATGGTCGACAGCGACGACGACCCGGAATACGAGGTCGCGGTGGATTATTCGGTCAAGACTGGGATCCTGGGCGGCCACTGAGCGGCCCGGCATGAAAAAGAAAAGCCCGCAGTTCTGAGGACTGCGGGCTTTTTGATTTCCAAAGGCGGCTTCTGGCTCACCAGGCCAGCAAGCGCTTAGCGGCAGTGTGTCAGTCCGGCGCGATGCTTTCCAGCATGTCGAGGTCGCCGGACAGCAGTGCCGGTTCGGCGCCGGTGATGAGGTCCGCGGGCCAGTCCCACCATTTGAGCGCCAGCAGCCGGGCGATCTGGGGTTTGGAGAAGCGGTAACTGTGCACCGCGCCTGGATTGCCGGTGATGATGGCATAGGGCGGGACGGTGCCGCGCACCACAGCACCGGCGCCGATGATGGCGCCGTCGCCGATGCGGGCGCCGGGCAGGATCAGCGCGCCGTAGCCGATCCAGACGTCATTGCCCACGATGGTGTCACGGGTGTCGGGCTGGAAGCCGGCCATCTGATCCGGGTCGAACACCGGGAAGGGATAGCAGCTGAGCCCATCCTGCGCGTGATTGGCCGAAGCGGTGATGAAACGCGCCCCGTGGGCGATCTGGCAGAAGCGGCCGATCACCAGCCGCTCGCGCGATCCGGGGAACAGGTAGGGCGCCAGGTGCTGCGCCCAGTCCTGCGGCGGATCGAAATCGGAGGCATAGCTGTAGTCGCCTGCCTTGATGTTCGGATGGTCCAGCACTTGGCTCAGCATCACCGTGCCTGTGTGCGGCATGCCGTCCGGCAGGATGATCGGATTGCGCTTGCGGGGGTCGGGAAGCGGCATGGCGGGCCTCAGTCGTCGGGGCGGGTCAGTGTGAACAGGTCGCGCACCACCGAATAATCCCGGTAGCCGAGGCGCGCCAGCGGCTGGTACGCGGTGACATCGAAGGTGCCGTCTCGCAGGCAGTCGTCGCGCAGGTGCACGCCGGTGACCTCGCCGAACACCACTTTGTTGGCTTCGCCCGGCAGGGTGACGATTTGGGTGAGCTTGCATTCCAGTGCCGCGGGGGCTGCGGCGACGCGGGAACAGGCGATGGTCTCGCATTCCACGGCCTCCAGCCCGGCATGGGCGAACTCATCCACGTCCTTGGGCAGCGCGCCGGAGCTGGCGTTCATGGCGTCGCGCAGCGCGTAGGACACCACGTTGACGCAGAACACGCCGGTGGCCTCGATGTTGGCGACCGAGTCCTTGGTGCCGTCCTGGTCCGGCTTGCTGCTGGTGGAGGCAAACATCACCTGCGGCGGGGTGTAGGCGACAGCGTTGAAGAAGGAATAGGGCGCCAGGTTGTTGACGCCGTCCGCCGAGCGGCTGGAGATCCAGCCGATCGGGCGCGGGGTGACAATGGCATTGAACGGGTTGTGGGGGAGGCCGTGGCCGTCCTCGGGCCGGTAGAACATTTCTGCATCCTGCTCTGGTATATAGATGTTTGCCCAAGGCTTACGCCCATGCTAGGCCGAATGCCAGCCTGCAGGGAAGAACGCGGAGGCAGGGGCGGCGTGATCGAATTGATGGCAGAGCGGCCGGACGACCGGTGGGAGGTCGAGGCGCTGTATGACCTGTGCTTTGCGCCGGGGCGCGAGGCGCTGTCCTCATACCGTCTGCGCGACGGCGTGCCGCCGGTCGAGGGCCTGAGCGAAGTGGCGCGCGACAGCGACGGCATTCTGGCGGCGGCAATCCGCTATTGGCCGGTGCTGGTCGGCACAGCCCCGACGCTGCTTTTGGGGCCGGTGGCGGTGCACCCGACCCGGCAGGGCGAAGGTCTGGGCGGTTCGCTGATTCGCGACAGTCTGGCCAAGGCCGGCGAAACCGGCTGGGCGCGGGTGATGCTGGTGGGGGATGCGCCCTATTACCAGCGGTTCGGCTTCGCCAAGCTTTCCGGTGTCGAGATGCCGCCGCCCACCAATCCTGAGCGGGTTTTGGGGCTGGCGCTGCAGGAAGCCGCCTGGGACGGCGTCCAGGGGCAGGTGACCCGCTGGCAGGCTTGAAATTGTGCCTTTAGCTGCCGATCTTTAGAGGGCAGAGGAGGCGCAAGTGGCAGATGTTCTGACAAACGCGCGGGTCTTTACCCCGCAGGAGATTGAGGCTGAGCTGGACGCGCTGGCGCAGCGGCACCGGGCGGCGGGCGGTTTCGGCGTCGATCTGTTGAACCGGCTCGGCGGCAGCGGAGAAAGTCTGCTGGAGCGGCTGCCGGCACCGGTGCGGGCCGGGCTGACGGGCGCCACGGAGACCGCCCTGCGGGTTGCCATGAAGAGCGCCAGCCAGTCGCGCCGCCTGGTGCCGGACCAGAAGCCCGGCGTCGACAGGATGGTGAGCGCCGCTATGGGGGCTGCGGGCGGCGCCGCGGGCCTGCCGGGCGCGCTGGTGGAGCTTCCGGCGACCACGGCGTTTCTGTTGCGAACCATCCAGAGCGCCGCCGCAGCGGAGGGGTTCGACCCGGAGGCCGAGAGCGTGACCTTCGATTGCATTCAGGTCTTTGCCGCGGCAGGCCCGCTGGCTGAGGATGACGGTGCCGATCTGGGCTTCATCTCGGTCCGGCTGGGGCTGCCGGGCGGGCTGCACAAGCTGATCGCCCAGGTGGCGCCGAAGCTGGGCGCGGTGCTGGGGCAGAAACTGGCGGCCCAGGCAGTGCCGATTGCCGGGGCCATGGCCGGGGCGGCGGTGAACTATGTCTTCGCGGGCTATTACCGCGAGATGGCGCATGTGCATTTCGGCCTCAGGCGCCTGGCGGTGGAAGCGGACGTTCCGCACCAGGAACTGGCTGCACGTTTGCAGCACCGGCTGCAGCACGGGAAAGCAGCGCGCTAGGCGCGAGAGACCTCTTGCGCTTGCCGGAAAGGGAGATTTAATCAGCCTTTCCTGCTAAGAGGGAAATCATGATTCAATACAGCCTCAAATGTGCAGACGGCCACAGCTTTGACAGCTGGTTCCAGTCGGCGGCGGCCTTCGACAAGCTGGCAGCAGCCGGGATGGTGTCCTGTGCTGTCTGCGGCGGCACGCAGGTTGACAAGGCCATCATGGCGCCGCGGGTGCGCCCCGGCCGCAAGGCGGTGTCGGGCGTCGGTGAGCCGGAACCGGAGCCGGCGGCTGCGGCCGCCCCGGCTCCTGTCCCGGCAGCTGCGCCTGCGGCCTCAGGCCCGGGCATGCTGAGCCGTCCTTCGGGCGAAGTGGAGAAGGCGCTGGCCGAGCTGCGGAAGAAGGTTGAGGAAAACTCCGACTATGTCGGAAACAATTTTGTGCGGGAAGCGCGCGCGATGCACCTGGGCGAGGCGCCGGAGCGGGCGATCCACGGCGAGGCCAAGCTGGAAGATGCGCGGGAGCTGATCGAGGAAGGGGTGCCGGTGCTGCCGCTGCCGTTCCGTCCCGGACGTAAATCAAATTGAAGGGCAGGGCAGAATGCATGCAGTTGTAACGGGAACCAGCCGCGGTATCGGCAAGGAGCTGGTGAAACAGCTGCAGGCGGCGGGGTACGAGGTGACGGGCACCTCGCGAGATCATTCCTCCGGCGTCAAGCTGGATGTGTCCGACCCCGGCCAGCAGGCGCGCTTTGCCGCCCAGATCCGGAACCGGCCGGTGGATTTGCTGGTCTGCAATGCCGGGGTCTATATCGACAAGGCGATGGGGCTGGAGGATTATTCCGCCGAGGTCTGGACCAAGACCCTGGCGGCCAATGTGACTGGTGTATTCCTGACGGTTCAGGCTATGCTGCCGAACTTGCGGCTGGCGGAAAACCCCAAGATTGCCATCCTGTCGTCGCAGATGGCCAGCCACACCCGGGCGCCGGGTGGCAGCTATGCCTACCGGGCGTCAAAGGCGGCGGCACTGAATATCGGGCGCAACCTGGCCACCGACCTGCAGCCGGAGGGGATTGCCGTGGGCATCTACCACCCCGGCTGGGTGCAGACCGACATGGGTGGTGATGACGGCGATATCACGGTGCAGGAGTCGGTTGCTGGGCTGATCAACGAATTCGAGATCCTGACGCTGGATACTACCGGCTGTTTCCATACCTGGGACGGCCGCATCCACCCCTACTGAACGGCGCGGGCCAAGGCTGGAGCGGGGCTCTCCCGCGCCTGCAATGCCGCGGCTGAGAACAAGAGAAGCCGACGCATATTCTGCGCCGGCTTTCTGTTTCACGGGCTGTCGGCCTTCTGTCAGGCTGCCCCCATCACTCCCAGCAGCTGACCAGGACGGTCATGCCGGAGGCTAGCCGGGTCATCGCTGCATTGGGCAGGCTGCCGGAGGAGACGGGCTGTGCCGCAGGGGTCACTCCGGCGGCGTTCAGCGCGGTACGGATTGCGTCGGCGTTCACCGCAAAGCTCACACCTTCTGGCAGCTGCTGGCCGCCGGTCTTCCGCGGCAGCAGCATCCCCAGAACTGCCCCGGTTGCATCCAGAACCGGGCCACCGGCATCGCCGGGCTGCGCCGCCAGGTCCAAGCGCGCAATATTGGCATTGCCGTCCAGGCTTTTGACATCGGCGATCTTGCCCCAGGTGAGGCTCGGGGCGCCCAGCACGCCCTCGTAGGAGAAGCCGGACACGGCGACCTCGGACTGCAGGCGCGGCGAGGCGGTGCTGAGACCGGCTACTGCGGCCGGCGCCAGCGCCTCTGCGGGTTTCAGGATGGCGATGCCCTCGGCGGTGTTATTGGCCTCCACTTCGGCCTGGTAGCCGTGGTCCAGGGTGATCCGGCTGCAGCCGGCCACCACGTCGGAGGTGGTCAGCACGCTGCCGCTGCCGTCCACGAAGAAACCGGAGCGCGACAGTTTCGGCTTGCGGATCTCCAGGCCGGAAACCAGGTCGACGCTCTGCACCGCGTCGCCGCCGGCCGCGGGGTCCAGCACGCCCTCGAGGCGGGTGAAGCTGGCCTGCATTGCGGCCAGCACCCGGGTGCGGCGGTCTTCGTCGCCGGCGGGCCAGATCAGGGTGAAGCCTTTGACTTCGCCGTTTTTCAGGCTGGCCTGGGTAAAGGAGACGATCTGATTGTTGCGCCCTTCGATGGTGAAGCTGTCAGAGCCGCGCTGGCGCGGGCCTTCCAGCGGCACGATTTCCAGCGTTTGCAGGATGTCATAGAGGCCGAACAGGGTGCGCTTGTCGCCAGGCTGGCTGATCAGCAGCACCTGGGCGCCCAGATCGCCTTTGCTGGTGTAATGGGCAAAGGGCGATTCATAACGGTCGAAGGCGACTTCACCGGCCGGGATCTGCAGCGCGATGCCTGCCTTGGCGTCTTCCACGCGAGCCATCCCGGCGGAAATCAGCGGCGCATTGTATTCATCCATCAGCACCTGGCGCTGGGCAGTGGTCAGCACGCCGGTCGGCTCAAAGCCGCGGGCGGCCTGCCAGTCGCTCATCGAGGCGCGGGTGCCGCGCCCAAAAGCGCCGTCGATGCCGGAGTTGTAGAAGCCTGCGGCCTTCAGCGCGATCTGCAGCTGCATCCGCGCGTCGCGGCTGAGCGTGCTTTCGCTGCGGCGCGCCTGGGCCGGGGTCTCATCGGGCAGAGTCGACTGCAGGGCCGTCTGCTGCTGAGGCTCGGGCTCCTGCACCGCGGGTTCAGCCGGCGCCGGGGCCGGCTCGGCTGGCTGGGTGGCATCCGCGGCAACCGGGTAGAACTGGCTGCGCAGGTTGCGCTTAAAGGCGATGAAACTGTCGCGCGGGATCTGGCCCTCGGCGCGGTAGACCTGCAGCACGCGCTCGGCGTCCTCGCGGGCATAAGGCCCCAGAACCACGCCGTACCAGCCGCCGCCAAGCGCATAGCCGGAGACATCGGGCAGGCGGGCGGCATAGCTGCGGGCCTCGTTTTCGGCTTCACGCAGGGAAGGCCGGGCGGCGATCTGGATCCAGACCGCATCGCGGCTGCTTTGCGCCGAAACAGGCGCCGTGAACGCAATGGCCAGCGCAATCAGCGGCAGGGCCAGAGCGGCAAACAGTTTTTTCATGTGTGGGCCTCGTATCCCGGAAGTACTCTTATATTCTTGCTGCGGAGATAAAGCATTTTGAGCGGCCAAAGGGAACTCCTCACGGCAGGGGGAATTCCTGGCCCGTTGCCGCATTCCCGCACTTTTGTTGCCGATGCGCTGCGTGCAGCAGGCTGCAGCGCGGGCGCAAGCGCCCGCAGGGCGTTGACCCTGCCAAAAGCCTTGCATAGGAAGATCCCCGCAATTGCTGCCTTAGCTGCCCCCAAAGGGATGAGAGATGACCGAGACCAACGGCGCGCCGCGCTCCTTCCAAGAGATTATCCTGAGGCTCCAGAACTACTGGGCCGCCAAGGGCTGTGCAGTGATGCAGCCCTACGACATGGAAGTCGGCGCGGGCACCTTCCACCCGGCGACCACGCTGCGCTCGCTGGGGTCCAAGGCCTGGGCCGCGGCCTATGTGCAGCCCTCGCGCCGCCCCACCGACGGGCGCTACGGCGAGAACCCGAACCGGCTGCAGCACTATTACCAGTACCAGGTGCTGATCAAACCGAGCCCGCCGAACCTGCAGGAGCTGTACCTGGGCTCCCTGGAGGCCATCGGCGTCGATATGGCGATGCACGACATCCGCTTTGTCGAGGATGACTGGGAAAGCCCGACGCTGGGCGCCTGGGGCCTGGGCTGGGAGGTCTGGTGCGACGGCATGGAAGTTTCCCAGTTCACCTATTTCCAGCAGGTCGGCGGCCATGACTGCCATCCTGTGTCGGGCGAGCTGACCTATGGGCTTGAGCGACTGGCGATGTATGTGCTGGGCGTCGACCACGTGATGGACATGCCCTTCAATGACCCGGATGCGATGATCCCGCTGACCTATGGCGATGTGTTTAAGCAGACCGAGGAAGAATACGCCCGCTGGAACTTCGACGTGGCCAACACCGAGGTGCTGCTGCGCCATTTCGAGGAGGCCGAGGCCGAATGCGCCGCCATTCTGGCTGAGGAGCATCTGGACCCGAAGACCGGCAAGCGCATCATCATGGCGCACCCGGCTTACGACCAGTGCATCAAGGCCTCGCATATCTTCAACCTGCTGGATGCGCGCGGGGTGATTTCGGTCACCGAGCGGCAGGCCTATATCGGCCGCGTCCGCGCCTTGGCCAAGCAATGCGCCGATGCCTTTGTGCTGACCGAGGCTGGCGGCTACGTGCCCGAGACCGCGGCCTGAGCAGGGGACAGCACGCTATGGGGAAACTCCTCGCCCTGATCCTGATTGCCTCCGGCCTCGCCGCCGGGGGGGCGATGTATTACCTGCAGGTCTATGGTTTCTATGATGAGGTTGCGCTGCAGCCGGGCCGCGACGTAGTGCTGGTGCCGCTGGAAGGCGGCGAGGCGCAGCCGATTGCCTACTCTGGCTTTGAGGCGATCGACGCTGACAGCTCCCCCATCCGCTACCGTGCCTGTTTCACCACCAAGGTGAAGCCGGACGAGCTGGCGCAGGTCTTTACCCTGTCGGACAAGACCGAGCCGCGCAATGCGCCGGACTGGTTCGAGTGTTTCGATGCTGCAGCTATTGGCGCGAAACTGGCAGAGGGTTCGGCCAAGTCCTTCCTGTCGGTCAAGAACATCTCCTATGGCGTCGACCGCATTGTTGCCGTCACCAATGAGGGCCGCGGCTATGTCTGGCATGAGCTGAATGACTGCGGCCAGAAAGCCTATGACGGCACCGTGGTGGGCGAGGAATGCCCACCGCGGCCTGAGGCCGGCGGAGGCAACGGATGAGCCTTTGCCCCATGCCCGCCTTTTCTGAATTTTCCGCTGCGCCCGCCCGCGCGGCCACGCCCGAGGATATCTGATGCCCGATCTGCTGATTGAACTGTTTTCCGAGGAAATCCCGGCCCGCATGCAGGCGCGTGCGGCGGAGGACCTGAAAAAGCGCGTGACCGATGGTCTGGTCGAGGCGGGTCTCACCTATGCCGGGGCCGCGGCGCTGTCGACGCCGCGCCGCCTGACCCTGGCGGTGGACGGCCTGCTGGCGGAAAGCCCCACCATCCGCGAAGAGCGCAAGGGCCCCAAGGTCGGCGCGCCGGACAAGGCGATCGAGGGCTTCCTGCGCGGCGCAGGGCTGAGCCGCGAGCAGCTGGAGGAGCGCGAGACCCCCAAGGGCGCGGTCTATTTCGCGATGATCGAAAAGCCCGGCCGCCCGGCGGCGGAAATCATTGCCGAGGTGCTGGAAGACACCATCCGCAATTTCCCCTGGCCCAAGTCGATGCGCTGGGGCGCAGGATCCTTGCGCTGGGTGCGCCCGCTGCATTCGATCCTCTGCATCCTGTCGGATGAGGCGGGTGCGAGCGTGGTGGATCTGGACATCGATGGCATCAAGTCCGGCAACACCACACGCGGCCACCGCTTCATGTCACCGGAAGAATTCGCCGTCACCGGTTTTGACGACTATGCTGCCAAGCTGAAGCGCGCCCATGTGGTGCTGGATGCCCGCGAGCGGGCCGAGGCGATCTGGCAGGAGGCGACCAATCAGGCCTTTGCCAACGGGCTGGACGTGGTTGAGGACAACGGCCTGCTGGCTGAGGTTGCCGGTCTGGTCGAATGGCCCGTCGTGCTGATGGGCGCCATTGACGCCGAATTCCTGGAGCTGCCGCCGGAGGTGCTGCAGACCTCGATGAAGGAGCACCAGAAGTTCTTCTCGGTGAAGAACCCTAAGACCGGCCGCATCGAGAAATTCATCACCGTGGCCAACCGCGAGACCGCGGACAATGGCGCGACCATCCTGGCGGGCAACCAAAAGGTCCTGTCGGCGCGTCTGGCCGATGCCAAGTTCTTCTGGGAGAACGACCTGCGCACGGCGAAATCCGAGGCAGGCATGAGCGCCTGGGTGGAGAACCTCGGCAACGTGACTTTCCACAACAAGCTGGGCACCCAGGCGGCGCGGATCGACCGGATCGCCGCGCTGGCTCGGGAGATCGCGCCGGTGGTGGGCGCCGATGCGGACCTGGCAGAGCAGGCGGCGCGGGTGGCGAAGGCCGACCTCAGCTCGGAAATGGTCTATGAGTTCCCGGAACTGCAGGGCCTGATGGGCCGCTACTATGCCGAGGCTGCGGGCCTGCCTTCGGCCGTCGCCAACGCCTGCGAGCAGCATTACTCGCCGCTGGGGCCGGGCGACGATGTGCCGTCGGAGCCTGTTTCGGTCGCTGTGGCGCTGGCCGACAAGCTGGACACGCTGACAGGCTTCTGGGCGATAGATGAAAAGCCCACCGGGTCGAAAGACCCCTTTGCCCTGCGCCGAGCTGCGCTGGGGGTGATCCGGCTGGTGCTGGAGAATGGGGTTCGTGTGACTGTTTTGGATCAGTTCTCTTCTCAGCTAGCTAGGGCTGATACTGCAATTTCGCAAACCATCGCGGCCGAACAAGAAAGGCTGGGTGAGGACTATAGACAGAAAACTGGGGCTGCAACTATTCAGGGCGGTCCCGCTACAATCACCGTTTCAAAAGATGTAGGCGGTCGGCACATTGACGAACGGGCAATAGACCTCCTCTCCTTCTTCCACGACCGCCTCAAGGTCTTCCTGCGCGATCAGGGCATCCGCCACGACGTGATCGACGCCTGCATCGCGATGGAGGGCAACGACGACCTGACCCTCTTGGTGAAACGCGCCCGCGCGCTGGAGGATTTCCTGAAGACCGAGGATGGCGAGAACCTGCTGCAGGGCTTCAAGCGCGCCAACAACATCCTTAGCCAGGCCGAGGAAAAGGACGGCGTCGAATACTCCTTTGGCGCCGACCGCAAGTTTGCCGAGGACGCGACGGAAACCGCGCTGTTCGACGCGCTGGAGGCAGGCGGGGCGGCGATCTCTCCGGCCATCGAGGCCGAAGATTTCGCGGCGGCAATGCGGGGCATGGCCGCCCTGCGCGCGCCGATCGATGCGTTCTTTGAGGCGGTGCAGGTGAATGCCGACAGCGAAGTGGTGCGCCGCAACCGGCTGAACCTGCTGAGCCAGATCCGCCAGGTCTGCGGCCAGGTTGCCGACCTCACCAAAGTCGAAGGCTGAGAGAGCCGCCTGCTCTTTCACCTTTCTAAAAATACTCGCCCCGCAGGGACCGGCCTTTCCGTCAGGGAAGGCCGGTTTTTCTTATCTGCAAGGCGCTCCGCCGCTGCCGTCCTGTTACAAGACTCTTGCGCCATCCCCGCATGTCCTTATGGTGACTTGCAAAGGAGACGCGCTGCAGTGCAGAAAGATTTCGAACAGACCCCGCCGGCCTGCCTCATCACCACCACCGCGCCGGTGGCCACGGCCACCCATGGGGGGCGGGCGAAATGCCTGCAGCGGCTGGTGCGGCTGGACCTGCCGGTGCCGCGCACGGTGGCGCTGTCTTTTGACGCTGTGCACTCCATCGCCGAAGGGCAGATGCCGGACCTGAACGCGGTGCTGGCCGAATTCGACCCGGAGGCGCTCTTGTGCGTGCGCCCGTCCTCGGAGGATCCCGATTGGGGCGGGCCGGGGGCGATCCTGAACATCGGCATGAACGACGCCCGCTATGTCGACCTTTGCGACAGCCTGGGGCGGGAGGCCGCGGCGGCGCTGTATCTGCGGTTCGTGCAGTCCTATGCGGTGCATGTGGCGCGGCTGGACCCGGATGTGTTCGACGATGTCGAGGACGGCGGCCCCGATGCACTGACCGAGATTCTGCACGCCTATGAGGCGGAAACCGACGAGCATTTCCCGCAGGACCCGGGCGAGCAGCTGGCGGCGGTCCTGCGCTCGATGGCGCGGGCCTGGGAAGGCACCTCGGCGCGGCTGCTGCGCCAGGCTAAGGGGGCGCCGGCCGATGCGGGCCTGGGCCTGGTGGTGCAGGAGATGATCCCGGGCGTGGGCCAGGGCGAATGCGGATCGGGCGTGCTGCAGCTGGTGAATTCCTCCACCGGCATGCCGCAGCTGACAGGCCGCTACCTGAGCCAGAGCCAAGGGCGTGATGCGCTGGGGGCCGGGGCCGGGGCGCTGTACCTGGGCAAGGATGCCCGCGGGCTGTCGCTGGAGGAGCTGGCGCCGGAGGCCTTTGCCGATCTGAAATCCCACGCGGCGCTGATGCGCCGGAAGCTGCGCGAGGAAATGCAGCTGGAGTTTGTCGTCGAGAACGGCAGGGTGCATATCCTGGACGGGGTGCGGGTAGTGCGCACGGCGCAGGCTGCGGTGCGGATTGCGGTGGCGCTGGCCGAGGACGGGGTGATCCCCAAGGAAGAAGCGCTGATGCGCGTCGATGCGCATATCCTGAACGAGCTGTTGCACCGCCAGGTGGCGCCGGATGCCAAGCGCGACGTGATCGGCCGCGGCATTGCCGCCAGCCCCGGCGCCGCAACCGGCAAGCTGGTGTTCACTGCGGCCGGCGCGCAGGCCAGCGCGGCCCGCGGCGAGCCGTGCATTCTGGTGCGCCGGGAAACCTCGCCCGAGGACGTGCGCGGCATGCATGCCGCCGCCGGCGTGCTGACCGAAAAGGGCGGTATGACCAGCCATGCGGCGGTGATCGGCCGCGGCCTGGGGCTGCCGTGCATCGTCGGCGCCTCCAACATGAAGTTCCACAGCAAGCGCAAGATGCTGGAGGCCGCCGACGGCCGGGTGTTCAACGCAGGCGACACGATCACCATCGACGGCAGCAGCGGCCAGGTTCTGGCGGGCCAGCCGCAGATGCTGGAAGCGGCTGAGGACGGGGCGCTGCTGACCCTGCTGACCTGGGCGGACGAGGTCCGCGACATCGGCATCCGCGCCAATGCGGATACGCCGGAAGACGCTGAAATGGCGCGGAAATTCAACGCGCAGGGCATCGGGCTTTGCCGCACGGAGCATATGTTCTTTGAACCTGGCCGGTTGACGGTGATGCGGGAGATGATCTTTGCCGAGACGCCCTCGGGCCGGGAGGCGGTGCTGGAGCGTCTGCTGCCGATGCAGCGCGACGATTTCCGCGAGCTGTTCCGGATCATGGAAGGGATGCCGGTCTGCATCCGCCTGTTCGACCCGCCGCTGCATGAATTCCTGCCCGCCACCAGAACCGGCCAGCGCGAGCTGTCGGAGGCCTTGGGCATTCCGGTCAGCGACGTGACCCGCCGGGTTGAGGAAATGGACGAATACAACCCGATGCTGGGCCTGCGCGGGGTACGGCTGGGGGTCACCGTGCCGGAAATCTACGACATGCAGGCGCGGGCGATTTTCGAGGCCACGCTGGAGGCCTCGAAATGGGGCGAGCCGGTGGTGCCGGAGATCATGATCCCGCTGGTGTCGGCCAAGCGCGAGGTGGAACTGGTCAAGGCCCGCATCGATGCGGTTGCGGCTGCCGTGAAATCAGAGCGCGGCGAGGACTTCACCTACCGGCTGGGGGTGATGGTGGAGACCCCGCGCGCGGCGCTGCGGGCGGGAGAGATTTCGCCGCATACGGCTTTCCTCAGCTTCGGCACCAACGACCTGACGCAGATGACCTATGGCCTGTCGCGCGACGATGCCGGGCGGTTCATGTCGGAATATGTGAACCAGGGCGTCTTCCCGGAGGATCCGTTCCATGTTCTGGATACTGACGGGGTCGGCGAGCTGCTGAAACTGGGGGTTCAGCGGGGCCGGGCGGAGAACGGAGACATCACTCTTTCGATCTGCGGCGAGCATGGCGGCAACCCCGAATCGATTGCTTTCTGCCGTGATGCGGGCTTTGATTACGTTTCCTGTTCGCCGTTTCGTGTGCCGGTTGCGCGGTTAGCCGCCGCCCAGCTGGCGATTGGCAGCAAAACTGGGCAAGTTGCGCCAACTTACACTAAATATTAGGAAAATTCAGGGAAACCCTCCGCCGGATGCCGCGATGGCCCAGTGAGTGCGTTAACCATGCTGTCGCAGCTTGGGGCGGCAAGCTGGACGTTTGGGGCCAATTCCATTAAGGGATGCGATCGCATGTGCCCGGGGAAACCGGGCATGGGCTGCTAGGACGGGGGAACCCTGAATGAAATTGTTGACTATGATTGCCGTGATGGCTGCCACCATCACGATGGGTAAGAGTGTTGCTGCCGAAACCGGTTTGGATGCGCTGATCGAGCGTGAGCAGGCCAGTCTCAACGCGGTACCTGCGCGGAAGTTCAGCGGATTTTTCGGATTCCGCTCCAATCCGTTCAAGAGCCGCAAATCCGGCACGCAACAGGTGGAGTACTCAAAAGCCTGGCTGGACGCCCAGCCCAAAGCGACCGGTGGCGAACAGTTCGCCTGCCTGGCCGAGGCGCTGTACTTCGAGGCGCGCGGCGAGACCGTGAAGGGCCAGTTCGCGGTGGCCGAGGTGATCCTGAACCGGGTCGAGAGCGAACAGTTCCCGAATACGCCTTGCGGGGTGATCAACCAGGGGACCGGGCGCAAGTACCAGTGCCAGTTCACCTACACTTGCGACGGCTACGAGGAAGTGATCCGCGAGAAGAAAGCGTATCAGCGGGTGGCCAAGGTGGCGCGTGCCGCGCTGGACGGGCTGAAGTCGGAACTGACCGCAGGCGCGACCTACTATCACACCACCGCAGTGCGCCCGCGCTGGAGCCGGACCTTCACAAACACTACGCGCATCGGTGTGCATCTGTTCTACCGCGACGATCGCTACCAGACCGCGATGAGCAACTGATGGCCTGAAGGCGGCATCAAGGTGCCGCTTTCTGCTACTGGCATGGCGTATGCGGGACTGTTAAGAAGGCGCCGAAAGTCTATTGTTAGGTCCCGTTACCCGACACAGCCAGCCAAAGGCCCGTTTCCCATGCCCTCAGAAATCCGCCTTGCCTTTGCGCACCCGTCAGAGCGTTCCATGGCCACAGCCGCACCGGGCCCGCTGGACCGTATTTCCCTGCGCGACCATACCGTAGAGGTGGAGATCGGCGCCTTTCAGGCGGAGCGCGGCACAACCCAGCGCATCTGTTTCAATGTGGTGGTCGAAGTGGCGCCGCTGCCCAAGGATCTGGATGACGACGTCGACCGGATCCTGTCCTACGACAAGGTGACCGAGGCCATCGCCCATGAACTGGCGGCGGAGCGGCTGAACCTGCTGGAGACACTGGCGGAGCGCGTTGCCGAGCGGATCCTGCTGGAGCACCAGGCCGTGCGCGCCTTTGTGCGGATCGAGAAACTGGACCGCGGCCCTGGCGCGCTTGGCGTCGAGGTGGTGCGCTCCAAGGATCAGATATCCCATCTGGCGGAAGAGCAGGACCGGCCGCATCCCCGGCTGATGTATCTGTCCAACGATGCCATCGACAGCGCCAACCTGACCGGTTGGATCGACCAGATGGAATGCCGCAAGCGGCCGCTGATCCTGTGCGTCGGAACCCATCCGCTGGCGGTGCCCACGACGGGCCATAAATGGACCCAGCGCCGGATCGATCTGTTGGCAATCGAACAGAACGCCTGGCGCCTTGCGGCCAAGGATGACCGCTGCGTGGTGGTCTCGACTCGCACCGAACTGGACTGGGCGATGAAGAACGGCCAGATCTGCGTCTGGGCGCCTTCCAAGATCGTGCTGGATGCTGTGGACGGGCCGTCGGCGCCGCCCTCGAACTCGGTTGCGCTGGCCGCCTGGTTCGCGGCAACCTTCCAGGCGGGGGAGATGATTGTGCTTGGCGGGGATTTGCCTGATAATCCCGGCGTCCCCCTGCGGGGCGTCAGCGTGGAGCAAGCACAACTGTGATTTATTACCGGCCGTTGGTTCAGCATGGAGAGGCCCGCCCTGAAGGCGCGCTCCCGCTGGCAGGCAGCGCCCTTTGGTTCACCGAGGTTGAAATTCTCAGCCGCGATGCGCCGCCGCGGATTGCGCCTGCGGGGCTGGTGCCTGAGCTGGAACGCCGCCGGCTGAGCGCGCGCCGCGCCTCGATCGCCGGGCTGGACATGACACAACCGCAGATCATGGGCATCCTGAATGTGACCCCGGACAGTTTCTCGGACGGGGGGCGGCATGCTGGTGTCGAGGCTGGCAAGGCCGCAGCGCTGCAGATGGCGGCAGATGGTGCCACCATCATCGACGTGGGGGGCGAATCCACCCGCCCCGGCGCCGAAGAAGTTGACGAAGCTGAAGAAATCGACCGCACCGCGCCGGTGATCGAGGCGATCCGAACCGAAAGCCCGGTGCCGATTTCGATCGATACCCGCAAGGCCAATGTGGGGATGGAGGCGCTGGAAGCCGGAGCGAACTTGCTGAACGATGTTTCCGGCTTCACCTTTGACCCGGCGCTGGCGCCGCTGGCGGCGCAGGCCAGCGTGCCGGTCTGCATCATGCATGCCCAGGGCGACCCGGCGACCATGCAGGCCGATCCCAAATACGCAAACGTGCTGCTGGACGTTTATGATTTCCTGAGCGATCAGATCGACCGGCTGGAAGCCATCGGCGTGGTGCGGGAGCAGATCGTCATTGATCCGGGCATCGGTTTCGGCAAGACGCAGGAGCACAACCTGACGCTCTTGCGCAATCTCAGCCTGTTCCACGGGCTCGGCTGCCCTATCTTGCTGGGAGTGTCCCGCAAGGGGTTCATCGGCAAGATCGGCGGGGAGCCGCGCGCCGATGCCCGCGCGCCGGGTTCGATTGCGGTGGGGCTTGCAGCCCTGGCGCAAGGCGTGCAATTCCTGCGGGTGCATGACGTGGCTGAGACGGTTCAGGCCCTGCGTCTTTGGCAGGCCGTCCGTTAAGGCCCTATTGGCAGGAAAAGCATAATGCGGAAACTCTTTGGTACCGATGGCGTGCGCGGCACCGCCAATATTCACCCCATGACCGCCGAAATGGCGCTGCGCATCGGCGCTGCCGTCGGATGCTATTTCCGGCGTGACGGAACCGGGGTGCACCGGGTGGTGATCGGCAAAGACACCCGGCTGTCGGGCTACATGTTCGAAAACGCGCTGACGGCGGGCCTCACTTCGACGGGCATGAACGTGCTGCTGCTTGGCCCGGTGCCGACTCCGGCGGTCGGGCTGATGACCCGTTCGATGCGGGCGGATCTCGGTGTGATGATCTCTGCCAGCCACAACCCCTCCGAGGACAATGGCATCAAATTCTTTGGCCCGGACGGTTTCAAACTGTCGGACGGGGCCGAAATGGAGATTGAGGCGCTTGTCGAGGCCGGTGTCGAGTCGGCGCAGGCCGCCAACATCGGCCGAGCAAAGCGGATCGACGACGCCCGCTTCCGCTATGGCGAGCGGGTCAAGAGCTCGCTGCCGCGCAATTTGGGCCTCAATGGCCTGAAAGTGGTGATCGACTGCGCCAATGGCGCGGCGCACCGGACCGCGCCCGAGGTGCTTTGGGAGCTGGGCGCCGAGGTGATCCCGGTGGGGGTGGCGCCGGACGGGCTGAACATCAACCGCGGCTGCGGGTCGACCCATCCGCAGACGGCAGCCGAAGCGGTTGTGGCGCATGGTGCCCATGTGGGGATCTGCCTGGATGGCGACGCCGACCGGGTGATCCTGATCGACGAGACCGGCACAGTGGCCGATGGCGACCAACTGATGGCCTTGCTGGCCAGCCGCTGGGCGGAGGAGGGCCTCCTGACCGGCGGCGCGCTTGTCGCGACGGTGATGTCGAACCTCGGACTGGAACGTTTTCTGGAAAGCAAGGGCCTGGGTCTGGAGCGCACTGCCGTCGGCGACCGCTATGTGGTGGAGCGGATGCGCGAAGGCGGGTTCAACCTGGGCGGCGAGCAGTCGGGCCACATTGTGATGAGTGATTACGCCACCACCGGCGACGGGCTGATGGCGGGGCTGCACTTCCTGGCTGCAATGGTGCAGTCCGGCACAAAGGCGTCTGAGCTGGCTCATCAGTTCGCGACCGTGCCGCAGCGGCTGCGCAATGTGCGGTTCCAGGCAGGCCAGGCGCCGCTGGAGAGCGACCGGGTGCAAGAAGCGATTGCCGCGGCTGAGAAGATGCTGGACGGCCAGGGGCGGCTGTTGATCCGCAAGTCCGGCACCGAACCGCTGGTGCGGGTGATGGCGGAAAGCGAGGATGCAGGGCTGATGACACTGGCGGTCGACAGCGTGGTGGCCGCGGTCGAGGCGGCCGTCGCGGAGTGACGGGGGAGGGGGCGCTCAGCCCCCTTTGCGGAACAGGCGGCTGAGCCTGCCGAACTGGCTGAGACCAAGACCGCCCAGAATCATTGCCATTGCGAGAAGCATCGAGGGCGGCAGCTCCTCGCCCAGGAAAACAGCGCCCAAGACCACAGCCCAGACCGGCACCTGATAATTGGTGAGGGTCATGAACGTGGGGCCTGCTTCGCGCACCACGATGACTCGCAGCAGGTTGGCGGCGGCTGTCGGGATCAGGCCGAGGATGGCGGCAATCAGCAGCGTTTTTGTGTCGGGCATCGCCGGCGGGCCTTCGGTTGCCCAGGCGGCCGGGAAGATGATGAAGCAGCCAATCACCAGCAGGACGGCGGCCAGCCCCACGGGGTCCACTGGCGGCAGGCGGCGGGTCAGGATGGAGCTGACCGAGTAGCAGGCCGCGGCAGACAGGCAGGCGGCGCGGCCATAAGCCTCCAGCTCTGCGCCGCTTGTCTCAAACGCCTTGCCGCCGATCAGCAGCGCGACACCGGCAAAGCCGATGCAGAAGCCGGTGAGGCGGCGCAGGGTCATCTGCTCTCCCGGCACAAAGACATGCGCCAGGGGCAGCACCATCAGCGGGATTGCCGCCATGCTGACGCCGGTAAAGCCGGAGGAGACATGCTGCTGGCCCCAGGAGATCAACATGAAAGGCAGGGCGGTGCTGAGGATGCCGATAAGGATCAGCGAGGGCCAGTTTGTCTCAGCCTTGAACAGCTTGAACCCGCGCCAGCCCCAGACCGCGCACAGGAGCAGCGCGGCAAAGCCGATCCGCCCGGCGGCCAGCCAGAACGGGGTGATGCCATTGAGCGCCAGCTTGATCAGCAGAAAGGTCGCGCCCCAGACAAAGCCCAGGGTGGCAATCATCAGCCAGTAGCGCGGTGCGATATCGGGCATAGGTCCCTCGTGCCGGTTCACCGCGCGACAAGACCCCGCCGGGCGGGCGGGGTCAATGGCAATTGCTTTGTTATGGAACGAAGCGATTATCAACTGTCCATCGCCCGGCGTTTCCGCCCGGGGACGGGCACTGCCCTCGGTGAACACGGGGCGGATGAAGGGAGTTTGCGGTTCGGTTCACACCACGCGCGGGCGGCGGCTGCGGCTGAGCAGGAGGCCGCCGAGGATCAGCGCCAGTGCGGCAAACAGCTGCGGCGGCAGGGTTTCCCTTAAAAGGGCCGCGCCGAAGATCACCGACCAGACCGGCACCTGGTAGTTCACGGTGGACAGGAATGCCGGGCCTGCGCTGCGGGCAACCTGCACCAGAAGCACCTGGGCGAGGGCTGTCGGCAGCAGGCCGAGGTAGATAACGGCGCCCAGCGGCAAAGCGGCGGGCAGGTCCGGCACGCCCTCAGCCCAGAGCGCTGCCGGGGTCATCATGGCGGCACCGCAGAGGAGAGCGGCGGCAGAGAGCGACAGCATGTTCACCTGCGGGCAGAGCCGGGTGATGATCGAGCCGATGGCGTAGCACAGAGAGGCGCCGAGGCAGGCGAGGCGGGCGAGGGATTCAAAATCCGTTCCGGCGGAGCGGAAAGCGTCGAGGCCGATCAGCACCACGACACCTGCAAAGCCGATCAAGAAGCTGATGGTGCGGCGCAGGGTCATGTGCTCGCCCGGCACCAGCAGATGCGCCAGCGGCAGCACGAACAGCGGCACCACCGCCATGCAGACCCCGGCAAAGCCGCTGGCCACATAGGTCTGCCCCCAGCTGAGCAGAGTGAAGGGCAGCGCGTTGGTGAAAAACCCCATGCCGATGGCGCAGGCCCAGATGATACGGCCTTCGCGCGTTCGCAGCGAAGGCAGACCGATGCCCATCGCATAGACCACGCCCAGAAGGCAAAGTGCGCCGATGGAGATCCGCAGCGCGGCTATGGTCATCGGCGGAAAGCCCCTGAGTGCCAGCGACACCGCCATGAAGGAGGCGCCCCAGATCACACCGAGGAACAGGAGCTTGGCCCAATTGGCGGCGCCGGGAGTGTCGCTCATCACAATACCTCAAAACTGGCAGCGAATTCAGTGTGCTGAAGACCTGCGCTGGTGCCGTCAATCGGGGAGGGCGGCGCCTGACCCTGGGTGGGTGCGAAGCGCCCTCCCGTGGGGAGGGTCGGGCGCGGCCCGGCCTATTGGCCGGGCGGCAGGGTGGTAAAATGACTTTCAGAAGAAAAAGGGCGCCCCAAATCGGAGCGCCCTGCAGAGGTAAGGTCAGCGGAAAATTCCGCGGGCGCCTTAGTTCTTCTCTTTGTCGACCATCTTGCCGGCCGAGATCCACGGCATCATGCCGCGCAGCTTGGCGCCGGTTTCTTCGATCAGGTGCTCGTCGTTGGCACGGCGGGAGGCCTTCAGGGTCGGCTGGCCAACCTGGTTTTCCAGCATGAAGTCGCGGACGAATTTGCCCTGCTGGATGTCTTCCAGAACCGCTTTCATGCGGGCCTTGGTTTCGTCGTACTTCAGGATGCGCGGGCCGGTGACGTACTGGCCGTACTCGGCGGTGTTGGAGATCGAGTAGTCCATGTTGGCGATGCCGCCTTCATAGATCAGGTCAACGATCAGCTTCACTTCGTGCAGGCACTCGAAGTAGGCCATTTCCGGGGCGTAGCCGGCTTCGACCAGGGTCTCGAAACCGCAGCGGATCAGCTCAACCAGGCCGCCGCAGAGAACTGCCTGCTCGCCGAACAGGTCGGTTTCGCATTCTTCGCGGAAGTTGGTTTCGATGATCCCGGAGCGGCCGCCGCCGATGGCGGAGCAGTAGGACAGGCCGGTTTCCAGCGCCTTGCCGGTGGCGTCGGTGTGAACCGCGACCAGGCAGGGCACGCCGCCGCCTTTGGTGTATTCGCCGCGCACGGTGTGGCCCGGGCCCTTGGGCGCCATCATGATGACGTCGACGCCTTCTTTAGGCTCGATCAGGCCGAAGTGCACGTTCAGGCCGTGGGCGAATGCGATGGCTGCGCCCGGACGGATGTTGTCGTGGACGTATTTCTTGTAGGTCTCAGCCTGCAGTTCGTCGGGCATGGTGAACATGATCACGTCGCACCAGGCGGCCGCTTCTGCGATGCCCATGACCTGCAGGCCTTCGCCTTCGGCTTTCTTGGCCGAGGGGGAGCCTTCGCGCAGGGCGACGACAAGGTTCTTGGCGCCGGAGTCGCGCAGGTTCAGCGCGTGGGCGTGGCCCTGGGAGCCATAGCCCAGGATGGCCACTTTCTTGTCCTTGATCAGGTTCACATCGCAATCGCGGTCGTAATAAACGCGCATGATCCACGTCCTTTCGTTTGGTGTTTGAAGGCATCATAGGCATGTGGGCGGGGAAGGCGATTGCTGTTGCGCATGAATTCCGCAGTTTCTTTGTAGTAGTCATTCGTAAATTTGGCTGATAGTGAATAAATCATGCTTGATGATCTCGACAGGCGCATTCTGCGCTACATGCAAAGCGACCCGGAGCAATCGATTCCGGATCTGGCCGAACGGCTGGGCCTCACTGCCTCGCGCCTGTCGCGGCGGCTGGAGAAACTTCGTGAGGCGCGCGTGATCCTAGCGCAGCGGGCGGTGATCGACTGGCGCGCCCTGGGGTATGAGGTGGAGGTGTCGCTGCGGGTGACGCTCGACAAGACCAATCCGCGCGCCTTTGACGAATTCATCGAGGCCGCCCGCGGCATTGCCGAGGTGATCGAGATCCAGACCTTTTTGGGGCAGGTGGATGTGCGGCTTTCGGTGATTGCGCGGGACATGCCGCACTACCAGCAGATCTACCGCGCGGCCATTTTGAACCTGCCGCATATCACCGATATCGAAGCGCTGATGCATGTGGCGCGGATCAAGTCGGACGAGGTGCTGCCGGTATGATTGGAGAAAGTTTCCGCGACGATTGGAAAATGATCTATCCGGACGTCCCTCCGCTCGGCCATATGCTTCGCGCCTTTCGCTTGGAAATGTGGACAAGGTTTCACGCGCTTCCTGAGTCCAAGCGCTATGCCGAGACGCAAGCCGAAGGCCAGACCATCCTGGATCGAGCAAATGCAATTGCCGGGTTTCTGTTTGAGCCGGGGCAGGAAGTTTGGTTGGCGAATTGCGACATACATTATGAGGATGAGCCAAGGCGCACCTCGAAAGCCCTACCGGGAATAGCCTCCCCATTGCGTTTTGAGTTCTCCAGCGATGAAAGCGTGTATTTCGAAGAGCAAACAAGAGTCGAAGTATTCGCTGCTAAAACAGTATGGAAGCCTGGCCGATTTGATGAGCTTCTGAGCGAAATTGCAGAAGACAGGGAAAGGGCGGTTTGGTTCGACCCCGTTTCCGGGCGCGTATTTGCGCCCTACGATGGCGGCTTTGACATTGTTTTAGAAGACAGCCGTTTGGTGCCTGAAGTCGAAGCAGAGTTTAGGCAATGGATGTCGGCATCGGACAGTAAGTTATGAGCGCGCTGGACGAACTGGACTTTGCCATCCTGCGGGCGCTGTCGGAGGATGCCACCCTGTCAGCGGGGGCGCTGGGGCGGCAGCTAGGCCTTAGCCAGCCTGCCACCTGGCGGCGGATCAAGCGGCTGCAGGAGACAGGCATCATCGCGGGCCGCAGGCTGGAACTGGACAAGGAAAAGCTGGGGTTTGGCGTCACTGTCTTTCTGGGGGTGAAGCTGGCCACCAAGGGGCGGGTGTCCTTGGAGGATTTCGAGCGCGCGGTTTCCGCCATTCCCGAGGTGCAAACGGTGGAGCATGTGCTGGGCATGTATGACTACCGCCTGCGGGTGACGGCGCGGGACATTTCCGACTTTGAGCGCGTCTTGCGCCGCCGGGTGATGACCCTACCGGGGGTGGGGAATGTTGAGGCCAATGTGCTCTTGAGCGAGGAGCGGCGGCCGGGGCCGCTGGGGTGATGGGGAGACCGGACCTGCATGGCAAGAACGGAAAGCCGGTGAAGGCAAAGCTTCCGGAGGATCATGAGTTCGCGGAGCTGATTGCGGAGGCCTACAGGGTTTTTACAGCGCCCAAGCCTGCGGAGACAGGCGTCTGCAAAGGCTGCTGCATGGAACCGGCCATCGAGGCGGATTTCCTTGTGCCGGATATTGAGGGTCTGCCACTTCACTACCTGCATGACTGGTATTTTGCAGCTGTTTCCGATGCCTTCGATCAGAACATCTGGCGGTATCTCCTGCCGCGCGTTTTGGAGGTGCTCACTAGCGGAGAGGAGCTGGCCTATGTCGGGCTTGAGGTCAGCCTGAGCCGTTTTCCAACCGGAGATGCCGCGCGCTGGAAGGCAGAGGAGTGGGCGGTGCTCGACCGGTTTCAACGGATGTATCTGGACCGGGTTGTCCGGCAGGGCGAGGACTGCCTGGATGATGTGCTGTGCATGTTTGGGATCGCCGGATGGCAGCTAGAGGATTTGTTTGAGCAGGTGCTGGACGTTCCGGCAGATACGCTTGCGGAGATGCTGTGGCGGGACTGGTGCATCGGGCGCGGGTCGATCTGGATCACCGCTTTCTGGGACAACGGCGGCAATTCTGAAGTCTTTGCCTTTTACACTTCGCCGGAGCTTTACAAGCGCATGGCGGATCTGGCCTTGGATGGCCAAACCCCGCCAGAGATCGCTGAAAAGGCGCTGGCGGTGGCCGGGGTGATCGAGCAGGCGGTCGCCTGGGACGCTGGGAACTGATGCCTGGGCGGCCGGTGGTAGGGTCGCAGCAGGGTGTTTGTTGCCGATCCGAAACCCGCTTGGCGCAAATCCGGGTGTTTTCTGTCGTGCTTGGGCTGTCTTTTCCCCTCCGTTCCGCCAGTATCACCCTTCGGAGAACGGCGGCGGCACTGTATGCCAAGGTAGGCTTTGCCAAAGCCTGCGGCACCGGCTAGCCGTTTTATGAGGAATACAAGGGAGGCCCAGATGGCACTGCTCGACACCGTGGACCCGCAGGGTCTGGATGAATTCTCGGTGGTTTTCACCGACCGCTCGCTCAATCACATGTCCAAGGCCTTTCAGCAGGTGATGCTGGACATCAACGCGATGCTGAAAGAGGTCTATAACGCCGAAGCGGTGGCGCTGGTGCCCGGCGGCGGGACCTATGCGATGGAGGCGGTGGCGCGCCAGTATGCCCGCGGGGCAAATGCGCTGGTGGTGCGCAACGGCTGGTTCTCCTACCGCTGGAGCCAGATCTTTGAGGCGGGCGGCTTCACCGCGTCCTCCAACGTGATGAAGGCGCGCCGCACCGGCAATGAATCGGCGTCGCCGTTTGAGCCCGCGCCGATTGCGGATGTGGTGGCTGCGATCAAGGAGCAGAAGCCGGACATCGTCTTTGCCCCGCATGTGGAAACCGCTGCCGGTGTGATCTTGCCGGATGATTATGTGACCGCCATGGCCGCAGCCGCGCATGAGGTCGGCGCGCTGATGGTTCTGGACTGCATCGCTTCCGGCTGCGCCTGGGTTGATATGAAGGCGACCGGCGTCGACGTGCTGATTTCCGCCCCGCAAAAGGGCTGGAGCGCCTCGCCCTCGGCTGGTCTGGTGATGTTCTCAGAGCGTGCGCTGGCGCGGCTGGAAGAGACAACTTCGGACAGCTTTGCCATCAACCTGAAGCAGTGGCGCACCATCATGAAGGCCTATGAGGACGGCGGTCATGCCTATCACGCCACCATGCCCACCGATGCGCTGAAGGCTTTCCGCGACACCATGCTGGAGACCAAGGAATACGGCTTCGACCGCCTGCGCGATGCGCAATGGGCGCTGGGCAACGGCGTGCGGGCAATGCTGAAGGAGAAGGGCATCACTTCGGTTGCTGCTGACGGTTTCGGCGCGCCGGGCGTGGTGGTGAGCTATACCAGCGATCCGGACGTGCAGAACGGCAAGAAGTTCCTGGCGCTTGGCACGCAGATCGCGGCCGGCGTGCCGCTGCAGTGCGACGAGCCTGCGGATTTCCGCACCTTCCGCCTGGGCCTGTTCGGCCTCGATAAGCTTTATGACGTGGACGCCACCATCGCGCGGCTGAAAGCGGTCGCGGACCAGGTGCTTTAACGCAAAATCCGGATTGGGCTGCGCAGGGGGATATTGCTTGTGCGGCCCAGCCCGTGGCGCAGGGTGAGCCAGATCACCCCGAGGCTGATTGCCAGCCATATCCCGCCCCACAGCATGGTCGCGCCGCCGAATTCCTCGGCCATCATCCGCGCATCGGAGCGCAGGTAAGAACGCGCAATGGTGTCGTCCCAGATGTCTATGGGCGCATAGATTATGCTGCTGACCCCAATCATCCGCAGGATCATGTCGTTGATATTGAGGCTGAGGTAGCGGGACGCGGCGAGCATCAACGCGCCGGTGGCAAGGGTGAAGCCAAGCGCGAAGAGGTCGCGGACATAGAAGGCGGCAACGGCCAGGGTGAGAACGCCAAAGATGGCAAGAACCCTGCGGTCCCAGTCGGTGCGCAGGGCAATCACGAACAGGGCGGACCCGATCAGCAGCGAGCCGGTGTAGCCTGCCGTGAGCGTCAGGAACCGGCTGCCGCCGCGCGAGACCACCATGCCGCCCTCATAGGGGTCGACGGTGAGGCTGACCACATCGCCGCCGGTCAGCAAGGTCATGGCAGCATGGGATAACTCATGCAGGAACACGGTCAGGATCCGCAAGGGCAGCAGCGCCGGGGTCTGCCAGAGGGCGGCAATCAGCAGGGTCAGGCAGAGGAGCTGCCAGTGGCCTTTGAGGAAGCGTCCGGCAGCCCGCATGTTATTTCACGCCCATCATTTGACACCCAATCCCATCTGCATCAGCGTCTTGCGCACCGGCGCCAGGGAATACAGCGCATTGAGGCCGAAGGCGCGCAGGTCGCGCAGCGGGCGCGGCGCCAGCATGGAAGTGCGATTGAGCAGGTCGATTCCCTTCACACGCAGCAAAATCTCATTATGGCGGGCCTTGTGATAGGCGGTCAGCATCTGGGCATCACCCAGGCCTTCGGGGCGGGCTTCGGCCAGTTCCAGCAGGCTGCGCAGATCGCCCAAGGACATGTTAAGGCCTTGCGCGCCGATCGGCGGCACCACATGGGCGGCTTCGGCCATCAGCGCCAGCCGCTCGCCGTTCAGCCGCTCCGCCGACTGGCTGATGATCGGCCAGATGGTGCGGCGCGAGGCCAGTTTCAGATCCCCGAACAATCCGCAGCTGCGCTCGGTCATCGCGGCCTCAAAGGCTTCGGGCTCCAGGTTCAGCAGTTCCTGCGCCTTGGGGCCACGCTCCATCCAGACAATCGCGGAGGACGGCTGGCCCTGGTAGTCGGGCAGCGGCACCAGCGTGAACGGCCCGCCGGAGCGGTGGATTTCGGTGGAGACGTTGTCATGCGGCACCGGGTGGGTGACGGCAAAGGCCAGCGCCTTTTGCCCGTAGCGGGTGGTTTTCACCGGAATGCCCGCGGCCTCCCGCATCGGGGAATTGCGGCCGTCGCAGGCCACTACCAGTTTTGCTGTCACCTGGGTGCCGTCGCTGAGGGAGACGCGCGCCTCATCGGTGCGTGTGAACAGGCCAGTGGTGCCGGTGCCAAAGCGCAGGTCGACGTTCGGGAGTTCCGCCAGCCGGGCAATCATCTCGCGCCTGAGCAGCCAATTGGGCAGGTTCCATCCGAACGGCTGATCGGAGATGTCTGCGGCGTTGAAGTCCTTGACCACCCGCGGTTCGGGCCGGGCGCCGCCCGCATCGACAATGCGCATGATCTGCAAGGGGGCGGCGTGGTCCGCCAGCCGCGCCCAGATCCCGCAGCGCTCCAGCAGCGCCTGGGCCGGCTGCAGAAAAGCGGTGGTGCGCAGGTCGGAGCCTTCGGCGTCGCGTTCGGTGATCGGCGGGGCGGGGTCGGCGCAGATCACGCTGAAGCCGCTGGACGCAAACGCGGCGGCTGCGGTCAGTCCCGCAATGCCGCCGCCGGAAATCAGGATGTCGCAGGTCTCGGCCATAGTCTCAGCCCTCCGTTGTTGCCCTGAAATAGGCCCTGACGGAGGGGGAAGACAAGCGGCAACCTGCTGCGCGGGGAATTAGCCGCGGGTGATGGAGAGCAGAACCAGGAACATCACCGGCACCATGCACAGCGCCGGGATGTAGAGCCCCGGAATGCCGAACAGCATGATCGAGCAGCCCCACAGGCTGACGAAGGTGGCGAGAGCGTAGTAAATGTTTTCCTCGGGGCCGTAGACGACCTCCTTGATCATCCGCCCCAGGATCGGCAGGGCAAACAGGATTCGCTGCCACAGGGTCAGGCGGGCGGGAAGGGCATATGCGCTCATAGGTCGGGCTCCTTAAGATCGTTTCGCGGCGCATATAAGGAGGAAAAGATGCGGCAAACAGGTATATTTTGCCGCAGTTGCAAAGAATTGCCGGAATGCCGTTGTACACAGTCTGTTATGCGGCAAAGGGCGCTCGATTGCGCCTTTCGCAGCGGGAGGAAATCAGTTCAAAGCGGCCAGAAAACCCGCCAGATCATCGGAATGATGATGGATATGCGCGGCGCTGACCGGCTCCGGCGCCACATGCACAGTGCGCATGCCCATCTCATGCGGGGCCGTCAGGTTTCGCGCGTCATCCTCGAACATCGCAGCCTGCTGCGGCACCACACCCGCGCGGGCAAACACGCGGTCAAAGGCGCGGCGTTCCGGCTTGGGGTGGTAGTCCGCGTGTTCGACGCCGTAGACCGCGTCAAACAGCCCTGACAGCCCGCGGGCGGCCAGAACCCGTTCTGCATAGGGGGCGGAGCCATTGGTATAGACAATCTTCTTGCCCGGCAGGTTGCGGATGGCAGCTGCCAGCGGCGCGTCCTCCTCCAAATGGTCCATCGAGATGTCGTGCACCGCCACCAGATAGGGTTCCGGGTCCAGGTCATGCTCGCGCATCAGACCGGCCAGGGTGGTGCCATGCTCGCGCCAGTAATGGCTGCGCAGGCGGTCGGCCTCTGCCTTGTCCACCTTGAGCGCGTCCATGACATAGGCCGTCATCTTGACCTCGATCTGGTCGAACAACCGCGCGGACGGATGATAGAGGGTGTTGTCCAGGTCGAACACCCATTGGCAGACGTGGGAAAAGGCTTGTTTGGGCATGGTGCCGAAGTAGGGGGCCCAAGCGGCATTTGCAATGAAAAGCGCATTTTGCCTGCGGGTTTTCAGCGCGTTGGCGCCATCAGGGTTGATTGCTGGGGGATGCGCTGTAGAGATTGTCGGATCAAAACAGACAGGGACGACCATGAGCCAGAGCCGCAGCAACCAGAAAGATGCCTATGCGCTGATCCTCGAGGCGATCGACTCCGGGATCTACAAGCCGGGCGACCGGCTGGTGGAAAGCGATCTGGCGGAACGCTTTGGCGTCTCGCGCACCCCGATCCGCGAGGCGCTGCAGCGGCTGGAGACGCAATCGCTGCTGGAACGCGACGGGCGGTCGCTGATCGTGGCCTCGCTGGATCACAACCAGATGGCGGAGCTGTATGTGGTGCGGCGCGAGCTGGAAGGGCTGGCGGCGCAGCTGGCGGCGCGCCATGCCACCGAGGAAGAGATCAAGGTGCTGAAGGAGATGGTGGAGTCCGACGACAAACTGGTCGGTGATCCGGCAGCATTGTCCAAGGCCAACCGCCGGTTCCATGAGCAGATCCATCTGGCCTCGCACAACCGTTATCTGGTGCAGCAGCTTGACCTGGTGCACCGCACCATGGCGCTGATGGCGACCACCTCGCTGGCGGCTGAGGGGCGCAGCGAGATTGCCCAGTCGGAGCACAAGGGCATTGTCGACGCCATCAGCCGCCGCGACGAGGCGGCGGCGGGCGCAGCGCTGAAGGAGCACATCTCGATTGCCTTCATGACCCGGCTGAAGCAGGACGCCAGCGGGCGGGGATAACCCGCCAGCGGCGGCGCTTGGCGGCGGGTTTGATGCCATGCGCCGTCTTGTCCCAGAAGAAAGGGCAGGCAAGCAGCTCATAAGCCGCCTTGGCCACGGCTATGGCCCCCATCGGGAAGTAGAGGATCATGGCGGGCGCCCAGACTGCCAGCCAGGGCCGTCCCATGGCGCGGGCCGCGGTCGCGCTGATGACAAGGCCGAGCAGTTCGAAGAACACCAGTGCCGCCGCCGCCAGGGTCAGCAGCGGAGACGGCACAATCCCCGCGCTGGGATGCGCAAGGCCCAGGGTGAACAGCCAGAACGACCACAGCACCGGGGCAAACAGGAATTGCCCGATGGTGCCCAGAAAGAATGCCTGAAAACCCAGGAAGCGCTTCCAGCCCAGCTCTGCCCGCAGCCGCAGCGGCTGCCGCATGTGCACCAGATAGGTGACCATGAAGCCCTTGAGCCAGCGCGAGCGCTGCTTGATCCAGGGCCAGGGGCGCCAGTTCGCCTCCTCATAGGTGGTGCTGGGCAGCATTTGCGTGCGGTAGCCCGCGCGGTAGAGCCTGACGCCCAGATCGGCGTCTTCAGTGACGTTGTGGGCATCCCAGCCGCCCAGTTCCTCCAGCACCTCGCGGCGGATAAACATGGTGGTGCCGCCCAGGGGCACCACCAGGCCAAGCCGTGCGATCCCGTTCAGGACAATGCGGAACCAGCTTGCATATTCCAGCGTGAAGCAGCGGGAAATCCAGTTGGTGCCCGGGTTGTAATAGTCGAGCACCCCCTGAAAACACGCCGTGCGCGCGTCTGCCCCGGCAAAGGCTTGCGCTGCCTGATCCAGCTGGTCCGCCTGCGGAGCGTCCTCGGCGTCCCAGACGCCGATGATGCTGCCGCGGCAAAAGTTCAGTGCGTAGTTCATCGCCCGCGGTTTTGTGGTCAGCCCGCCAAAGGCCGGAGCTTCAATCACCCGGACCCAGGGCGGCAGGCGGGTCTTGGCAAGGGCGGCACGGGTGACGCTGTCATGCTCCTCCAGCACCAGCAGCACATCGGTGAGCGCCCGGGGATAGCTGAGCTTGCGGATGCGGGTGAGCAGCGCGCGGCTGATCTCAGCCTCCTTGTAAAGCGGCACCAGCACCGAAATGACCGGCCGCTCGCGCGGGTTTGCCTGGCCGGGCGGCGGCGCTTGGCGGCCCTGGCGGGCGCGGCCGGTCCAATAGGCGGCGAGGCCGCAGAGTTTCAGAGCGGAGAACAGCAGCACCGAGAGCAGTGCCATCAGGCTGAGGGTGGTGAACACCGCCGCGGGGGCTGTCCAGAACAAGTACAGAGCAGGCAGCGAACATGCGCTGAGCAGGGCGCGGCCCCGGGCGGGCTGCAGTGTGCGGCAACTGTGCTGCGGAGCAACGCTGCAGCTGGCCTGGCGCGCCAGGGCGGAGCGGAAATGAGTGGCCAGCAGGGCGGTAATTTGCGCCTCGCTGGCCAGAACCGGGGTCACGTGCTCGAAGCAGCCCTGCAGTTCGCGCTGCAGCGCCTCGAACCGGTCGGGATGGGCAATGGCGATGGTGACGGTCTGGCCCAGCTGCATCCAGGGGGCTGCGCAATGGCGCAGCCAGAACCGGGCGGGTTTGCGCGCGAGCAGCCGGGCGCTGGGCGTTTGTCCGGACAGATCGGCCCTGGGCATCCGGTACTGCCGGGACAGGGTGTCCTGCACTTGGTCTTCGCTGACCAGCCCTTCGGCCACCAGCACCCGCCCCAGCGCCGCCTTCTGATGCTGGCGCAGCACCAGCGCCTTCATCATGCTGCGGCCGTCCGCTGGCGGCGGCCCTGCCGCGGGCTGGCCGCGGCGCGGCGGTGCTCCGTTCTGCGGCGGCCGGAACTGCCGCAGCGGCTGTGACACTATACCCATCGTACGCCTGCAACACTGAAACCAGAGGCGCTCAGGCTGGCGGCGGGGATTTAAGAATTGGTAAACGCGGCATTAACCATGCCGCCGGGCGGCATGGTTAACCGGATATTTTACGCAGATTTGCGCTCGGCCATTGCTTCGGCAAAACGTTCGAACAGGTAGTAGCTGTCCTGCGGGCCGGGGCTGGCCTCGGGGTGGTGCTGCACCGAATAGACCGGGCGGCCGGAAATGCGGATGCCGCAGTTGGAGCCGTCAAACAGCGACACATGGGTCTCTTCCACACCTTCCGGCAGGGTTTGCGCATCCACCGCAAAACCGTGGTTCATCGAGGTGATCTCCACCTTGCCGGTGGAATGCTCCTTGACCGGGTGGTTGGCGCCGTGGTGGCCGTGGTTCATCTTGACGGTCTTGGCGCCCAGCGCCAGCGCCAGCATCTGGTGGCCCAGGCAGATGCCGAACACCGGCAGGTCGGCCTTCAGCACTTGCTGGATCATCGGCACCGCGTATTCGCCGGTGGCAGCCGGGTCGCCGGGGCCGTTGGACAGGAACACGCCGTCGGGATTGTGCGCCAGCACTTCCTCGGCGGTGGCGGTGGCGGGCAGCACGGTGACGTCGCAGCCGGCAGAGGCGAGGCAGCGCAGGATGTTGCGCTTGGCGCCGTAATCAACGGCCACAACCTTGTGCTTGGGCGCTTCCTGGCGGGCATAGCCGTCGGGCCAGGCCCAGCGCATCTCGTCCCAGCGGAAGCTTTGCGCGCAGGTGACGTCCTTGGCCAGGTCCAGGCCGACCAGGCCGGACCAGCCGCGCGCCTTGGCGACCAGCGCCTCGACGTCGAAGTTGCCTTCGGGGTCGTGGGCAAGCGCCACATGCGGCGCGCCCTGCTGACGGATCGCGCGGGTCAGGCGGCGGGTGTCGACACCGCCGATGGCGATGCGGCCCGTGCGGGTGAGCCAGTCCTTCAGCTCTTCTGTCGCGCGCCAGTTGGATGCCAGGGTCGGGTCCCATTTCACCACCATCCCGGCCGCAACCGGATCGCCGGTTTCGTCATCTTCCGGGGTGACGCCGGTGTTGCCGATATGCGGGAAGGTGAAAGTCACGATCTGGCCGGCATAGGAGGGGTCGGTCATGATTTCCTGGTAGCCGGTCATCGCGGTATTGAAGCAGAGCTCGGCCACGGTTTCGCCGGTGGCGCCGAAGCCGGTGCCGTAAAAGACGGTGCCATCAGCGAGCGCCAGGCATGCGGTGGGCTTGGTCGGGGCGGAAGCGGCCATTGCGCGAGTCTCCATGCGGGTGAAATTCATGGGCTTGTAAGGGGGGCGCGGCAGCGGGTCAAGCCTGCAAGGGGCGGGCAGGCTGACGCGGGGTCCGGAATTGAAAGTTTACTGTAAACTTGCACAGAAGCACCAGAATGGATAACCATCGGTGTCCGGCAACCATGGGGATGCTTTTGAATATGGATACGCGCACACGGGTCAATCAGGCCCTGAAGCAGGCGATGAAAGACAAGGCCGCCGACCGGCTGGCCACGCTGCGGCTGATCAATGCTGCCATCAAGGACCGCGAGATCGCTGCCCGCGCCGATGGCGAGGAAACCAGCATCGGCGACGGCGAAATCCTTGCCATCCTGGGCAAGATGACCAAGCAGCGCAAAGAAAGCGCCCGCGCCTACGAGGAAGGCGGGCGGCTGGATCTGGCGGAGCGGGAACTGGGCGAAATCAGTGTCATCGAAGAATTTCTGCCGCAGCAGCTGAGCGACGAGGAAGCCGCTGATGCTGTGAAGGCCGCGGTGGCTGAAACCGGCGCCGAATCGATTCGCGACATGGGCAAGGTGATGGCCGCGCTGAAGGCGAAGTACACCGGCCAGATGGATTTCGGCAAAGCCGGCCCGATGGTCAAGGATCAGCTCTGCAGCAAGGGCGACTGCTGATCTGCAGCAGCCGGGCTGATACCGCGCTGGCGCGCGGTGCCTGCGGCGCGGGTATTTGGCCAAGGAAGAAGTGGAGAGGCCCGCATTGCGGGCCTTTTTCATGTTTGCTCAGCTAGACAAAGCGGATTTCAGATCGCCGTAGAGCGCTACCCGTTCCTCTTCCGACAGAAAGGCGCCGATCTCCACCTCGCGGCCGCCGCCCTGCAAGGTGACGTAATGGGGCACCGGGCCGTCATGGTCGTGCATCTCGACCCGGGCCCAGTAACGGTTGCAGTGCCAGCTTTGCCGCCTGCCATCAGGGTTGATCCGCTCCAGGTGGGCGTCGTCCCGGCTGATGGTCAGAACCTCCAGGATCTGGTGATCGCGGCGGCTGCGGTCCAACGCCCATTTCATGCCGAACAGTGCCAGCAGCAGGAAAGGCAGCAGCCCCCACAAGAGGACCGAGCCCAGCACCGGGATCAGCGGCACGCAGATCAGCACGGCAGTGAGGCCCAGGAACCGGACATAGCCCCGCGGCGGCAGCGATTGATGCGGCCAGAGGTGCAGCTCGCGCTCGGCGCCGGCGTGCGGTCGGGTCCAGTTGTAGGGCATCTGCGGGTGCCTGCTGACGTGAAGGATTCTCTATTAAACATGTGCCGGAAAGGCAGAATTTCCACTGCGGTTTTGTACCGCAGCGCGGGCCCATGAAAAAGGCCCCGGAGCATCAGCGCCGGGGCCTTTTGTATTTCGGGGTTTCAGCCGCTTAGTGCGAATGCGAGCGGTCCCATTCCTCCTGCTTGGGCAGGATTTCGAAGGTATGCTCCGGCGGCGGGGAGGGCAGGGTCCACTCCAGGGTGTCCGCGTATTCGTTCCAGTAGTTGTTCTGGGTGACGCGGGCGCCGCGCAGCAGCGAGTAGATCACCACGCCGAAGAACAGGATGAACGAAGCGAAGGACAGGAACGCGCCATAGGACGAGATCTTGTTCCAGTAGGCGAACCCTTCCGGGTAGTCGATGTACCGGCGCGGCATGCCCTGACGGCCCAGGAAGTGCTGCGGGAAGAAGGTCAGGTTGGCGCCGATGAAGAACAGCCAGAAGTGGATCTGGGCGCCCAGCTCGTTGTACTGGCGGCCGGTCATCTTGCCGAAGTAGAAGTAGATGCCTGCAAAGATCGCGAACACCGCACCCAGCGACATCACGTAGTGGAAGTGTGCCACAACGTAGTAGGTGTCGTGATAGGCGCGGTCGACGGAAGCCTGCGACAGCACCACACCGGTCACACCGCCGACGGTGAACAGGAACAGGAAGCCGAAGGCGAACATCATCGGTGCCTTGAACTCGATGGAGCCGCCCCACATGGTGGCGATCCAGGAGAACACCTTCACGCCGGTCGGAACCGCGATCACCATGGTGGCCAGCATGAAGTAGGCCTGCTGGTTCAGCGACATGCCGACGGTGTACATGTGGTGCGCCCACACGACAAAGCCGAGGACGCCGATCGCGATGATCGCCCAGACCATCGGCAGGTAGCCGAACACCGGCTTGCGCGCGAAGGTGGCGATGACGTGGGAGATAATGCCGAAGCCCGGCAGGATCACGATGTACACTTCCGGGTGGCCGAAGAACCACAGGATGTGCTGGTACAGGATCGGGTCGCCGCCGCCTGCCGCGTCAAAGAAGGTGAAGCCGAAGTTGCGGTCCATCAGCAGCATGGTGATGGCGCCGGCCAGAACCGGCAAGCTCAGCAGGATCAGCCAGGAGGTGACGAAGATCGACCAGGAGAACAGCGGCACCTTGAACAGGGTCATGCCCGGGGCGCGCATGTTCAGGAAGGTGGTGATCATGTTGATCGCGCCCAGGATCGAGGAGGCGCCGGAGACGTGCACGGCGAAGATCGCCAGGTCCATCGAGTAGCCGCCTTCGTTCACGGACAGCGGCGGGTACAGAACCCAGCCCACGCCGGAGCCCAGCTGGTCATTGCCGCCCGGGGAGACAACCGAGAGAACCGCCAGCGAGGTGCCTGCGACATACATCCAGAACGACAGGTTGTTCATCCGAGGGAACGCCATGTCCGGCGCGCCGATCTGCAGCGGCATGAAGTAGTTGCCGAAACCGCCGAACAGCGCCGGAATCACCACGAAGAACATCATCAGGATGCCGTGGGCGGTGATCATCACGTTCCAGAGGTGGCCGTTCGGAGTACATTCCGCAGAGGCGTCTGCGAACATGCGCGCACCCTCCAGGCACATGTACTGAACGCCGGGATCCATCAGCTCAAGCCGCATGTAGACGGTGAAGATGACAGAGATGAGACCTGCGATCGCCGAGACGATCAGGTAGAGAATGCCGATATCCTTATGGTTCGTGCTCATGAACCAGCGGGTGAAAAAGCTCCGCTCGTCCTCGTGGCCGTGACCATGAATGGCTGCGTCTGCCATTTAAGGTGCCTCCTGTTGCATAACGAAAGGCCCCCGGAGACGGACTCCGGGCGGCCTGGATTCCTTGCGAGTTTTAGTGTGGCCCGCCGGGGCCTTCAATGGCGGAGTTTGATCTGGATCAAGATTTATTGCCGCAGGGGCTTGAATGCACAACGGAATGCCCAGCCTCGCGGCGCTTGACCTGGCTAGCGGGCGGGCGCACAACCAGAGCAGCAGAACAAGGAGGCCAGATGCATGCCCGCTTATGATCCAGACAACATCTTTGCCAAGCTCCTGCGCGGCGAGATCCCCTCCACCCGCGTTTTCGAGGATGACGACACCCTGGCCTTCATGGATATCATGCCGCGCGCGGACGGCCATTTGCTGGTGATCCCCAAAAGCGCCTGCCGCAACATTCTGGATGCCAGCCCGGCGCAGCTGGCGGCGGTGATGCAGACCGTTCAGAAACTGTCGCAGGCGGTGATCAAGGCGCTTGGTGCGGATGGTGTGACCGTGCAGCAGTTCAACGAAGCAGCCGGCGGGCAGGAGGTGTTCCACCTGCACATGCATGTGCTGCCGCGCTTTGAAGGCGACCGGCTGCGGCCGCCGGGAAAAATGGGCGACATGGACCTGATCCAGGCCCAGGCGGAAAAGATCCGCGCGGCGCTGGCGGACAGCTGACAATCTCCGCGGCCTTGCTTTTTGAAATACGAAAACACCGCGGCGGTTTCTGCGGTGTTTTTTGATGCAAATTTGTGCATTTGAAATAAATGTTGAATTTTAGTTGAATTTGATCATAGCTATTTCGCAAATTGGTTGAAGGTCAGAGAGGGCGCACGCGCCCAGGCGTATGGGAACCCAAGAATTGGGGTAGACCGGCGCGGTATGCCAGCCCCGCACAGGGCGGCATCAGCCGGGCATTTTCAGTTTACAGGCAGGCTGCCTGAAACCTGCGGGCCAGAAGGCCTGCAGCCACTCGTGTGATTGCGGCATATTTGCCGGGCGCTGGGGCTCATTGACGCTGAAAGCTGTATTGGAGGGGCGGGGGTGACGCTCTTGAGCCATATTCAGGCCTTGTCGCAAGACCAGGTGGTGGCCGCAATTTATGAAACGATGATCCGGCCGGAGCAGTTCGACCGGTTTACTGCCGCGCCGCAGGACAGGGCGGGTGATGCGGCGGTGCAGGAGGGCTGGGGCCAGCGGGACCGGCTGCAGGCGGCGCCGGTGTTTCAGGCGCATTTTTCCAGGGCCGCAGACATCCAGGAGCAGCAGTGGGTCCGCGCGGGGCGGCCGCATCCTGGCGGCTATTCCGGCGATTGCAGCCGGTTCTGGCTGCTGGCGGAAGCTGCGCCGGGCGGTAGCGTGCTGAATGCCTCGCAACGGGCGGCGCGCCAGCTGACCGGCGGCACGGGGCTGCCTGCCGCGATGGGCCTGACGGCAGCGGCGGCTGAACGCTGGCAATGCTATCTGGCGCAGGCGGGGGCGGGAGATTTCTCCTGGAGCGACGTGCTGCTTCTGGGCGCCTGTGCAGGCGGCGAGCAGTATCTTTGCCGCCCGGTCCCGATGAAGGGCGGCGGCGGAGCGCATGTGGCGGTGATGGCCGAACGTCTTGAAGGGGCATGGAACGGCGAGGCCGCGGGTCCTGTCGCGGCAGCCCTGGGCCTGCAGGAGCAGGATTTCGAGCCGTTGAAGGAGGCCATGAATGGCGCTGGCGGCAAGGTGGATCGCAGCCTGCAGCAAATCGCCTGGAGGACAGGTGTGCCGGGCATCGCCGAACTTGTCCGGCTGACTTCCTTCCTGATGAATGAGCACAGCCGCGATCTGGCGATTGCCCGCGGCGACCGGCTGCCCGCGTCAGAGACGTTTGAAGATGGCAGCGGCCAGTGCAGCCAGTTCTTCCGGCTGGGGGCGGAAACCGGCCAGCCGGTGATATTCGTGCACGGGATGCTGGACGGGATAGCGCCGTTGCAGCGTCTTCAGCCGCAGCTGCGGACGCTGGGTTTCAGGGTCTATGCTCCGATGCGCCGCGGGTATGGCAGCTCCTCCGCGCTGCAGCGCGGCCAGGATCCGGCCGATGCCTTTGTGTGGCAGCTGGAGGCGCTGATGGCGCGTGAAAACCTGCAGCGGCCGGTGCTGCTGAGCCACCGCGGCGGGGCGCTGTACGGCCGCGTTGCGGCCAGCCGCCTTCAAAGCAAGATCGCTGGGTTGGTGTCGGTAGCTTCCAACTGCGCCATAAGCTCACCGCGGCAGTTTTCCGGCCTCAGCGGCTATGCCTGGCTGGTTGCGCTTGGCGCGGCGCGGGCCAACTGGATGCTGCCCGCGCTGATGCGGGGCTGGGCGGCGGCCCTGCACTGGTACGGCCACAAGACGCTGCTGCAGATGCAGACCCGCCGCGGCAGCAGGGAGCGGGCCATGCTGCACCAGCTGGAATTGCTGCCGCTGCTGCAGCAGAGCCAGATGCTGTTCCGGCAGCAGGGCGGGGCCGGTTTCCTGGCGGATGTGCAGATGCTGCGGCAAGGGGGGCAGGATGCGGCGCTGGCACGCAGCGCGCGGGTTGTGTTCGTGCATGGCGCCGAAGACCGCGTTGCGCCGCTCGAGACTATCCGTGATGCGGCCGGCAGCGCGGCTGACGCCCGGCTCTGCGTCAGCCAGGAGGCAGGCGCGCTGCTGTTCTACATGTTCCCGGAGCTGGTGCTGACCGCGCTGCAGGATCTCGCAGGTACTGCGGATCCCTGGTCCTAGCCACTGAAAACCTGCTCAAAGCTGCGCCTGAGGGCGACATCCACATCCGCCAGCGTGACCGGCAGGCCCAGGTCCACCAGGCTGGTCACCCCGTATTCGGTGATGCCGCAGGGCACGATGCCGGTGAAATGCTCCAGCTCCGGCTCGACGTTGATCGAAATGCCGTGGAAGCTTACCCATTTGCGCAGCCGGATGCCGATGGCAGCGATCTTGTCCTCGGCCATGGCGCCCGAGATGGTGCGAGGCTTGTCCGGCCGCTCGACCCAGACGCCGACCCGGCCGTCGCGGATATGGCCCTTGATGTTGAATTCTTCCAGCGCCGCGATCACCCAGGTTTCCAGCTGCTGCACGAAGCGGCGCACGTCATGGCCGCGCTGGCCGACATTCAGCATCACATAGACCACCCGCTGGCCCGGCCCGTGGTAGGTGTACTGGCCGCCGCGCTTGCTTTCATAAACTGGAAAGCGGTCCGGGTCGGTCAGGTCTTCGCGCCTGGCCGAAGTGCCGGCAGTGTAAAGCGGCGGATGTTCGACCAGCCAGATGCATTCCTCCGCCGATCCGGCTGCAATCGCCGCCGCGCGCTCCTCCATGAAGGCAACCGCTTGATCGTAATCGACTAAACCGTCCGATGTGATCCACTCAACCATGGCTGTAGCCGTCCTTTTCCATCACGTGCGCGGCTTCCAGGAAAATTTGACCTGAAAACCCTAGGTGCCAGCGCTCCCTGTGGAGTATCCTGATTCCGTAACCAGTATCCATAGGGGGCGAGTATCATGTTTACCAAGCCGCTCAAGCCGGCCCTGACAGCCGCTTTTCTGGCAACCTCCGCCACCGGTCCCGCAATTGCAGATGAGCTCGGCGCTGCAATTGCCGGCGCTGTGATCGGCGGCGTCATTGTCAATGAGGTTCATAAGAACAAGCAGCGCCAGCGCAATGCCGCGACCACCTACCGGCGTGCGCCCGTTTATTCCGCAGCGAGGGCGGAAAACCGCGAAACGCAGGTGGCTCTCAACTATTTCGGGTTCAACGCGGGTTCGCCGGACGGGGTGCTGGGGCGGCGGTCCCGGGCGGCCATCACCCAGTACCAGATCCACATGGGCTATCCGGCCACAGGCCACCTGACGCCGTATGAACGGAATTTCCTGGTCAGTTCCTACAACCGCGCGCAAGTGGGCGGCCCGGAGGTGATCAGGGCGATGCAAGGGCCGAATGGCGTGCGTGCAGTGCTGCACACCTGGCGGGATGAGGCCGCGGGCATCCGCTCTGCAGGCAGCAGCTATGCCGGCGGCGGCTACGGCGGGCTTCCGCCCGAGGTCAGCCATGCGGTGGACGAGATTGCGGCAAGCTCCGAGCCGACGGGCGAGCAGCTGCTGCAGCGCACCGGCTTCCTGCAACTGGCAGACCTGAATGGCGACGGCCGCAACGACTATGTGCTGGATACATCGGTCTCCGGCAGTTCCTTCTGGTGCGGTGCATCGAATTGCTCGGTGATGGTCTTTGCCTCGACCCCGCAGGGCTATCAGCGCAATGATTTCCTGGCCCGCGGCGTGACCCCGGCCAGCTTTGCCTGCCATCAGGGCAACTGCCGGATGACGGATACCGGCGCAGAGGCCCCGGTTCAGGCGGCGCAGCAGACCCGCAGCACCGTCACGGCCTTTGCCGGGCAGGAAAATGCGTCGCTGGGCGGAATCACCCTGTTCGATGAGCCTGAGCAAAGCGCCTCGCTCACCAGCTATTGCAGCAAGGTGAGCCTGCTGACCAGCTCCAACGGCGGCTTCACGACGGTGGACAGCATGAATGATCCGGAATTGGCGCTGGGCGAGCAGTTCTGCCTGGCCCGCACCTATGCCATCAACGCAGGCGAAGCCCGCGCGACCAAGGTTGCAGGGGCCTCGCAGGCGCAGATCGATAGTCAATGCGACGCCTTCGGGCCTGCCTTGAAACCCTATCTTGCCAAGCTGGGCATCTCTGGCAGCGGCGAAGTGATGGGCGACGTGCAGAAATTTGTCCTGCAATCCGGCATGTCGCTGGAGCAGCTCTCCAATACCGCGGGGATCTGCCTGTTCTCCGGCTACCGGCGCGACGACATGGATGTGGCGCTGGGCGCGGCACTGATCCTGACCGGCACCGGCCAGCGGCCCTATGCGGAACTGATCGGCCATCATCTGGCGCTGGGCTTCGGCGCACCGAACGCGGTGAGGAAGGCGCAGGAATGGTACAGCATGGCGGTGATTGCGCTTGAAAGCGGCGCCGAACCCGTCTTTGCGCCGGGCCAGTCCGGGCGGGCCGAGCTGATCAAGGCGGCGTCGAGAGAGCTGGCGGGCGGCCGGGTGCAGCCGGTGCAGGCCTCCGGCGGCGCAGCGTCGCTGCCGACCTTCGGCACCGACTGAAGCCTTCGCGGAAGCAGTAGAAATCAGGCGGCCGGCAGCAGTGCCGGCCGTTTTTTAAGGCGCATCTCAGTGCTGGCCCGGACCTGACAGCAAGTGCTTTGGCCGGAATCCCCCTCTGTTTTCCTGCGCTTAGAAGCGGGCGGGCGGCAGCCGGAACATTCTGCGCAAAAAAGATGATTTTCGGCTTCACATCGCAACCGCGCTGGTCTATACGCCGCTACACCAAGCCTAAGACAGTGCGGTCGTGGCGGAATTGGTAGACGCGCAGCGTTGAGGTCGCTGTTCCTTAACCGGAGTGGAAGTTCGAGTCTTCTCGACCGCACCAACTTTTCTCAAAAATAGTCTGAAGATCAGTTCGCGGGCCACTGCGGGCGATGCCGTGGCTGTTGCGGGAATATCAACTGGCAGCGGCCTTGCGGGCCGTCTGCGGCGTTTCCCGGTTTCTGCAAGTACGGGCGTCAGCTATAAGGTTGCTGCTCCAGGTTTCAGCAGGCCCGGGGCCAAAAATGCCTAACGTGATGCAGCAGTATGCCGACTTCAGACCCCGGGGCTTGCAGCAGCAGGATCCTTGAACGCGAACTGAGCGCGCTGACCCTGGCGGGGAGGCGCCTGCTCGACGCCGTGGAGATGACCGCGCCGGAAGGCCGGTTTGCCCGGCTGTTGTTCCGGTCCGGCACAGCGCCTGAGGGCATCAGTGTCCCCAAGGGCAGCAAGGCGGTTCTGCACAATTTCGGCGGGGCGCCGGTCCTGGATACCGGGATCGGGACTGCGGGCGCGCCGGCCGCGGTGGTGCTGGATGGCACCTTGCACAAGGTTGCAGTGCATCCGGATGAAACGGCGCTTTTTGCCGGGCTGAATGTTCTGGCCGCGGTCCGCAATGGCGAGACGGCGGAAACTGCGGCTGACTGGCTGCGCTTTCACGTTCAGCAGCACGGCATGCAGGGGGCAGTCATCTTTGACCGGGCGCCGCCGGAAGACAGCCGCAGCTTCATCCGAAGCTTGCGGGCGCAGGCTGAAAACTTGGACGGTCTGGAACGTGTTGTGGTGGTGCACGCGGGGCTGCCTCTGGGCAAGGAGGGGCTGCCGGAGGAAGCGCATCCCTTCAACGTGCCGGGCGCGCCGGGCAAGGACCGGATGGAGATCCCGCCCGCCGATCCCTGGCGGTCGCCGCTGGGCGAGGTTCTGATCTACGAGATCCTGCGCGCCCGCTTCCTGGCGCGCGCGCGTGCGGCGGCCAATATCGACCTGTTCGATCTGCTGGCCCCGGGGGAGGGGCCGAATGTATTTGACCGCGCGGTCGCCGCGCCCTCGGGCTGCGTCCGCCTCGGCGGGGTGCAGGCCTATCCCTGGCGGGTGCGCAAGGGCGATACGCCAGCCTTTGCGGATCACATTTGCACCCAGTTCGACGCATCTGGCGAGCGCCCGCGCTGGTGCCTTGCGCCTGCCAAGGCCGGGCCGGACTGCATCTGGCGGCTGATCCGGGTGGTGGGCGCGGAGCCTGATCCCGGCCAGGACGTGCGCTTTTACCGCTGCATGGCGCTGCGGCATCCGGCTGATACCGTTTCCAAGCTGGTGCCGAAAACCAGCCTGGTGGAAACCCCGGAGCTGCTGGAACTGGCCACCGGCCACTTCAACGCCAAGCCCGTGCGCATCCCCGAGGAGAAGGCCGTCAAGCCCAGCTTCGGCAAACAAAAAACCACCGTGGTTACCACGATGAAGAACGAAGGCCCCTTTATCCTGGAATGGCTGGCCTATCACCGGATGATCGGGGTGGATGACTTTCTGGTCTACACCAACGACTGCACCGATGGCACCGACACCATGCTGCAACTGCTGCAGCGCAAGGGGCTGGTGCAGCACCGCGAAAACCCCTTTCGCAATACCGGCTTGAAGCCGCAGCATGCGGCGCTGCAGGCGGCTGATAACGAACCGGTCATCCAGAATGCCGACTGGGTAGTCTGCATGGATGTGGATGAGTTCATCAACATCAAATGCGGCGAAGGACGGCTGGCGGATCTGTTCGAGGCTGTAGGCGACGCCAACATGATCTCGATGACCTGGCGGCTGTTCGGCAATAACGATGTGCGCGACTTCAGCGGCGATCTGATCCTGCGCGACTTCACCCGCTGCGCCCACGAAGTCACCCGCAAGCCGCATCAGGCCTGGGGCTTCAAGACGCTGTACCGCAACACCGGCATCTTCAAGAAGCTGGGGGTGCACCGCCCCAAGGGACTGAAGCCGCAGCTGTGGGAGGACATCCGCTGGGTCAACGGCTCCGGCCGGGACATGCCGCGGGAGATGTTCCGCAACGGCTGGCGCTCGACGATGAGCACCTACGGCTACGACTTGGTGCAGCTCAACCATTACGCCGTGCGCAGCGCCGAAAGCTTCCTGGTCAAGCGAGACCGGGGGCGGGTCAACCACGTCGACCGCGACCAGGGGCTGTCCTACTGGTTCCGGATGAACAACAACGCCGAGGAAGAGCGCTCGATCCAGCGCATGATCCCGGCGCTGGAGGCAGAGATGGCGCAGCTGCTGGCGGACCCGGACATCGCTGCCGCGCATGAACATTCCTGCCGCAAGCACCGGGAAAAGATCGAAGAGCTGAAGACCCGCGATGACATGATTGCGCTGTTCCGTGAACTGACCAGCGGCAAACTGAGAAAGCTGTCCCGGATGCACGCGCATTTCGGTGCCAACGTGTTCCTCAGCGGCCCGGGCGTGGTCCCGGACGAGATCGCCGAAAAGGAGCCGGGCGACGATTTCTGGTTCACGGTGGCGCGCGGCGAAACCACACATTGAGCCTTCCAATCCTGGGCAGATTGACAGGCTTTCTGACGGCGGGCTAAATTTCGGTAACAAAAAGGCCGCTTAAGCGGCTTCTGTATTGAGTGCAACAAGGGGCAGAAATCATGGCGCTTCCGGCCATTGCGTCACTATGGGTGGGCGCTGAGCTCAGCTGGCTGGAACAGCTCTGCCTGCAGTCCTTTCTCGACAATGGCCACGAGGTGGTCCTATTCACCTACGGCGAGGTCAAAGGCGTGCCCGATGGCGTGCAAGTGGCTGATGCCAATGAGATCCTGCCTGCCGACAACATCATCCGCCATGCCAAAACCGGCAGTCCGGCCTATCATGCGGATGTGTTCCGCCTCCATATGCTGCGCCAGACCGATTATGTCTGGGCCGATACCGATGCTTATTGCTGCCAGCCCTGGGGCATCAGGGGCAAACACTTCCATGGCTGGATCTCGGACGACAAGCCGATGGTCAACAACGGGGTGCTGCGGCTGCCCAAGACCTCCAGGACGCTGAAGGCGATGCTGCGGTTCACCAGCGATGAATACCCCATCCCGCCGTGGTACTCTGCAGAGAAACAGGCGGAGCTTCAGGCGCTGAAGGACCGGGGCGAGGGGGTGCATGTCTCGCTGCTGCCCTGGGGGGTGTGGGGGCCTGATGCACTGACGTGGTTCCTGCAGGAAACCGGCGAGATATCCCGCTCGCAGCCCGGCCATGTGATTTACCCTGTGCCGTTCAAGAACGCAGGCGTTGTGCTCAACCCGAACCGGCCTGTTCAGGCGGCCAGGCTGATCCGCGACGACACTTTGTCGATCCACTTCTGGGGCCGCCGCTTTCGCAATATCGCCGCCAAATACGGCGGCGTGCCGGCCGAAGGCTGCTATGTTCACGGACTGCTGGCCAAACATGGCATCGATGCGGAAAAGACCCGGCACCTGCTGGCGCCGCCGCCGCAAGCGGAACCTGCGACAGCAGACCCGGTCGATCCCGCCACGCTGGATTTCTCGGTGTTCACCGATCGGGACGTGGCCAATATCCTGCTGCAGCGCTCTGAACTGGCAAGCTCCGGCCAGACCATCAGGGACTGGCTGGCGGGCGATGAACAGCTGCTGCTGGATGAAGCCCGCGGGCAGCGGGAGCATATTCTGCACGGGGCGGTGGGCATCGCCGGGCGGGAATGCGGTTTCTTCCTGAATTCCACGGACAGCATCGCCCCCGAACGGGCCGCAGATATCGGTTGCGGATATGCTTTTGCCAGCCTGCTGCTGCACCGCCGCTACGGCTGCAGCATCGTGCTGATTGATATCGAAGAGGGCAACGGACGCCATTTTGGCTTTGAGGGGGAGGGCGCGGGTTACAGCAGCCTGAAAACCGCCCGCGCCTTTCTGGAGCAGAACGGCGTGCCGTCCGAGAAAATCACGACGGTCAACCCGAAGACGGACGATACCGCCGCGCTGGGCGCCTTTGACCTGGTCATCAGCCTGGCGTCCTGCGGCTTCCATTACCCGGTCAGCACTTACGAGGATCTGTTCCGCAGCCAGATCAGCGGCGGCGGCGGCATTGTCCTGGACATCCGCAAGGGGTCGGGCGGTATCGGCGCCATGAAGAATTTTGGCACTGTCGAAGTCCTGGCCAAGCATGGCAAATACTCCACCGTTCTAACCCGCAAGGGACAGCAGAAATGACGGAAATCCTTGAAACCCACGGGGTGAAGATCCCGCTGAACCCGGATGTCATCACCACTAAGATCGAACGCGCAATCCGCAAGGACCGCTATGAGCTGGACGAGGTCTCCGGCACGCCGAAGTTTCTGGAAAAAGACGACCGGGTGATCGAGCTGGGAGCCGGGATCGGGTTCATTTCCTCGTTTCTGGGCGTCAATCTGGGGGTCGAAAACGTGCTGTGCGTCGAGGCAGACCCATCGCTCTGCGCTTTCATCCGGAATGTCCACGAATTGAACGGCTTGTCCGCGGCACAGGTGCGCAATTGCGTCGCCCTGAATGATGCCGGGTCCGAAGGCCCGGTTTCATTCTATGTCCGCGAGCAGTTTTGGTCTTCTTCCCTTGATGGGGAGGAGCCTTTTGAAAAAGCCATCGAAGTGCCGGGCGTCCGTCTGTCGAAAATGATCCGGGATTTCAACGCCAACACCCTGATCGTGGACATCGAGGGCGGAGAGCGCGACTTGTTCGCGCCTGCGGATCTGAGCGGGATCGACAAGATCTTCTTGGAGATCCATACGCGAAAAATTAAGAAAATTGGGATAAAACAATGTTTTGACGCGCTGTCGCAGAGCGGCTTTTGCTACGACCAGCAAGTCAGCCGCGGCGGATCTGTTCTGTTCCGGCGCATCCCAAGATGGCAGCTAAAGCAATATGCTGGGTAACAGCTTCGACTTCCAAACGGTTCTGCCCGCACTGGATGCGGATGAGGTCAGCACTATTGCGGATGTGAACGGCCAGGCCCCCGGGCTGGCGGCGCTGATGCACCGGCGCTATGGCTGCGGGATCGACGTTATCTGCCTGGACAGCAAGGGGGGCTTCGCGCCCTTGCCGGAGGCGCAGCTGGCGGAATACATGTCAGCGCTGGACCGCGGCGGGGTCGACCGGGAGGCCGTCCGCGTGGTGGCCCGTCCGCGCCGCCTTGGCCAATATGATGTGCTGATTTCGCTGAACGGCTTTGGCGCCGTTCACAAGCCCCAGAACCTCAAATACGTGCTGGACCGTGCGCTGCATCCGCTCAGCCGCGCGGTCATCGAGATCCGCAAGGGCTCCGGCAGCTATCCGTTTCTGAAATCCTACGGCGGCTGCAACACGCTCAAGCTGCCGGAGGACGGCGCCAACGGGCTTGCGGTGCTTTCTGTCGAGCCGCAGGAGGATGCAAAGCCGGCTGAGGGCTGGGCGCAGACGGCACAGGCGCTGGCGGGCGAGGAGGGGTTCTTTTCCGAGCTCAGCGAGCATTCCTTCCTGTTCGTTCCCCGCGGCGGCACCCTTGTCGTGACCTTTGACAACCTCGACATCGCAATGACCAAGCGCGCGGAGCGGCGGCCCTGGGGGTATGGCTTCATCGAGGCGCAAGGCTGGTCGATGCTAGGGGTCATGGCCAACGGCTGGACCTGGTTCCGCCACCAGGAGGTGATCCGCAAGTTCGAGGAGCTGCGCGACAGCGGATTCTTCGCGCAGTTCTCCCGGGTGGTGTTCTACGGCGCGTCGATGGGCGGTTATGCGGCGGCGGCTTTTGCCGCGGCGGCGCCAGGGTCAACGGTGTTCGCGATCAGCCCGCAATCCACCCTCGACAAATCTCTGGTGCCCTGGGAAACGCGCTACAGAAAAGTCTGGGAGCGGGATTTTTCCGGCCCCTTCGGCGATGCGGCGCTGGCCAGCCGCGGGGCTGGGGATGTGCATATCATGTATGATCCCTATGCGGCGCTGGACGCTGCCCATGCGGCCCGGTTCACCGGCGCCAATGTCACCTTGTGGCGCTGCCCGCTGCTGGGGCACCGGCTGGGGTCCTCGCTGCAGCAGATGGGGGTTCTGCAGGAAATCGCCTGCGGCGCCATCGCCGGCGATCTGACGCCGCACCGTTTCCACCAGTTGCTGCGCAAGCGCCGCGGCTTTCCCCGGTTCCAGCGGGAGCTGGCCAACCTGGCACTGGACCGCGGCCATCCGGGGCTTGCGAAACAGGTCTGCACGTATATTTTGCGCCAGCGGGACGACCGGTTCTTTCGCCGGTTGAAGGACCGGCTGTGATCTGTGCAGCGGGCCGCGCGGCAGGCTGCGATCACGCCGCCAGGATTAACCCGGACAGGGGCTGGACAGAACGATGAGCCAGGCAGGCACTGACACGCAGGACATCACGCTCGCCTTTCACGTCGGGGCGCCCAATACCGACAACGGCCAGCTGACTTGGTCGCTGCGCAAGGACGCGCAGCAACTGCTGGAGCGCGGTGTCATGATCCGGCGCCCGGGCACCTACATGGGGGCGCTTACCCAGGCGCTGCGCAAGCAGGACCAGGAATTCGTGACAGAGCAGGAGCGCGAGGCGTTGCTGGCCGGCCTCGTCAAGGACCAGTCGGTCTCCCGCATCATTCTGACCAATTCAAGCTTTCTGGGGGTGCCGGGCTGGATGCTGAGCGGCGGGCGGTTGTATCGCAATGCCGGCAAGAACACCGCGGCCTTGCGGGGCCTGTTTCCCGGCAATCCTTGCGAGTTCTTCCTGGGCCTGCGAAACCCGGCCACCCTGATCGGGCCGGTGTTCAAATCGCAGACCGGCCGGACCTGGGAACAGTTCGCCGCGGATACGGATTTTCTGAGCCTGCGCTGGTCCGAGGTGGTGGAGGACATTCAGGTCCGAAACCCCGGCTGCCGCATCACCGTCTGGTGCAACGAGGAAACACCGGTGATCTGGCCCAGCATCCTGGGCCATGTTTCCGGCCTAGGGGACAGCTTCCGCTTCAGCGGCGAGCTGGACATTACCCGCGGCATCATCTCCGAGGCGGGCTACGAGCGGCTGGAGGCCTATCTGGCAGGCCGCCCAGGGCTGTCCGAGGACCAGCGGGAGCGGGTGCGCGCCCTGTTCCTGAGCTACTTCCACGACGAGGAGGAGATCGAGGAGGAGATCGATCTTCCCGACTGGTCGCAGGCGCTGGTGGATGACATGAGCGAAACATACATGGCCGACGCCGAGCTGATCCGGCATATGCCGGGTGTCACCTTCCTGTCCTGAGCGCGGCGCGGCCGTAAAGCGGCTTCATCAGGATGGCGGTCAGGTACATCGGGATCTGGTAGCAGCCGAGGAAGATCAGCAGCGGATCGGTTGTGGCCGCGGGCAGGGCGATCAGGAAAAGCGCGAAGTTCCGGTTGCCGGCGACAACGGATACGGGCACCGCGCCGCTGCCCGCGCGGTGGCGCAATACTGTGAACACCATCACCTGCAGGCCCAGGTTGGCAGCCAGCGCAAATCCCAGCCATTGCAGAACCAGCACTGGGTCGGTCCGCAGCGCAGGCCCCAGCGCGGCCATCAGCCCCACCACAATTACCGCCAGCGAAATCACGGTCAGCCCGTCTATGGCCCTGGCCTGGTCGTCCCGCATCTGCGGCAGGGTCAGGCGGCGCAGCAGGAAGGCTGCCGCCACGGTGAGGCCGATCGCGCCTATCAGCCGCCCGGCGGCGCGCAGCACCTCGCCCAGATCACCCAGGCTGGGTGCCAGCAGGAACACCGGGATCACCGTCAGCGGCATCAGCGCAGTCCCGGTGATTAGCAGGCGGAAGGCAGGTTCCGGCGCGTGCCCCATAAGCACGGTGATATTGGGGCTGCCGGTCACCGAGGGCGCGCTCAGCATCAGGATCAGTGCGATGGCGGCCGGGGTCTGCGCAACGCCGAACAGCGCAGCAACCCCCAGAGCCAGCAGCGGCAAGGCGACTTGCAGGAGGGCGATGGCCTTCAGTGTGCCGATGCCATCTGCCAGCCCGCCTGCGGCTTTGCGGAGGCCGATCCGGTAGGCGTTCAAAAACAAAAGCCCGGCCACCATCTGAGGCAGCCAGGGCTGAAGGGAAGCGGCGAGGCCGGGCAGCAAAAGCCCGGCCGCAAGCCCCAGGACCAAAGCGGCCCGCCCATGCCGGGCGGCAAAGGCGAGCGCGCGAAGCATAGGTCTAGACCGGCCCCGGCCTGAGGTTATTGGGCAGGTAAGTTGCCAGTTCCGGGAAGGCGATCAGCACAAACACCATCAACACCATGATCAGGAACATCGGGATCGCGGCACGGGCGATATAGCTCATCTCGTGGTGGGTCATGCCCTGCATCACAAACAGGTTGAAGCCGATCGGCGGGGTGATCTGCGCCATCTCGACCACCACTACGATGAAGATGCCGAACCAGATCAGGTCAATGCCTGCCTGGCGGATCATTGGCTCCACCACCGCCATCGTCAGCACCACCGAGGAAATACCGTCGAGGAAGCAGCCGAGCACGACGTAGAAGACCAGCAGCACCATCAGCAGCTCGAACCGGCTCAGCTCCCATCCCGCAATCAGATCTGCCAGCCCGCGCGGCAGGCCGGTGAAGCCCATCGACAGGGACAGAAAGGCGGCGCCCGCCAGGATCAGCGCAATCATCGCGCTGGTGCGGGTGGCGCCCATCAGGCTTTCGGTGAAGGTTTTCCAGTTCAGCGAACCTTGCGACAGCGCCAGCAGCAGTGAGCCGATGACGCCGAACGCCGCCGCTTCGGTTGCGGTGGCAAAGCCCAGGTACATCGAGCCGATCACCACGATAATCAGCGCAATCACCGGCGCCAGGAAGCGGGAGTTCTTCACTTTCTCGGCAAAGCTCAGCTTGGCCTCCGGCGACGGGTTCCAATCCTTGCCGACCTTGGAGTAGATCGCCACGTAGCCCATGAACATCGCCGCCAGCACCAGGCCGGGGAGAATGCCCGCAAAGAACAGCTTGGTGATCGATTCATTGATGGTGACGCCATAGACGATCAGCGTCAGCGACGGCGGAATCATCAGGCCCAGGGTGGCCGCTCCGGTCAGGGTGCCGATCACCATCCGCTCCGGGTAGTTGCGCTTGCGCAGCTCCGGGATCGACATCTTGCCCACCGTGGTCAGCGTCGCGGCGGAGGAGCCGGAGACCGCGGCAAACACCGTGCAGCCGACGATATTGGTGTGCACCAGCCCGCCGGGCAGGGGCGCCATCCAGGGGCTGAGGCCCTTGAACATGTCCTCCGATAATCGCGTCCGGTAAAGGATTTCGCCCATCCAGATGAACATCGGCAGCGCCGTCAGGGTCCAGCTGGAGGAGGCAGACCAGACCGTGGTCAGCATGACGTCGCCCACTGGCCTTGTGGTGAACAGCTCCATGCCGACCCAGGCCACGCCCATCAGCGCCAGGCCGACCCAGACGCCGGTGCCCAGTAGCGTGAACAGCACGAAGAGGAAGAGGATGATGACTGAGATGTTTTCCATGGGCCCTTACTCCGCGTGGCTCTGATCTTCGAGATCCCGGGTGATGCGGTGGTCGCCGCGGAAAATCACGTGGATCAGGTGGTCGGTGAGGGCGATGGCCAGGATGACCGCGCCGATCAGCATGGCGCTTTGCGGCATCCACAGCGGCGTGCGGTCCTGGCCCTGGCTCACGTCGTTGAACTTCCAGCTCCAGTAGACAAAGCGGTAGGCGTAGAAGCAGAAATACCACATCACCGCGGTGCCGATGCCAAAGCACCAGATCTCCAGCACCCGGCGGAAGCCTTCGGGCACGACGTTCAGCAGGATCGACACCCGGATATGGCTGCCGCGGTTCAGCGCATTGGCGAAGGCCAGGAATGACGCCGCCGCCATCGCATAGCCTGCGTAATCCGGCGCGCCAGGGAAGACTTCACCGGTCCAGCGGGCCAGCATCTGGACAACGATCAGCCCCAGAATGGCAATCAGGCAGAGGGCGGCCAGCACCCCCGCCGCAAGGTATAGAAAATCCAGTCCGGAGCGCAGCCCCCTGAGCACAGTCATAGCATCCCCATCGGCATTATTCTTATGAGAATACGGGCGGCACCAGCCGCGCCGCCCGCATCACCTTGTCTGATTACTCGGCGCGGAAGGCGTCGACGATGGCCTTGCCTTCTTCGCCGGCTGCTTCCAGCCACTCATTGGTCATGGTGACGCCGATTTCCTTCAGCTCGCCCACCATCTGATCGGACGCCGGACCAACGGTCATGCCGCCATCGCGCAGGCCCTGCAGGGTGAAACCGGTGTATTCCTTGGCGCGCCAGTTGCCCGCGTATTCGGCCAGCTTGGCGCAGCCCTTGATCACGTTCTGGTTGGCCTCGGAGGTGCCGTTCCAGACATCGGAGTTCACGAACACATAGTTGCGCGGCAGCCAGGCATCCACTTCGTAGAAATAGTTCAGGCTTTCCCAGACCTTGCGGTCATACCCGGTGGAGCCGGAGGAGACCATCGACTCCGCCACGCCGGTGGCAAAGGCCTGGCTGATCTCGGCCGCCTCGATGGTCACCGGCAGCATGCCGGTCAGCTCCGCCAGGCGGGATGTGGCGTTGTTGTAGGAGCGGAACTTGATGCCCTTCATCTCGGCCACCGAGTTCACCTCGTTCTTGAAATACAGGCCCTGCGGCGGCCAGGGCACGGCATAAAGCAGGGTCAGGTTCTGCTCGGCCAGCAGCTTCTCGATTGCGGGCTTGGCCGCCTTCCACAGCTTGTCGCTGTCGTCAAAAGAGGTCGCCAGGAACGGGATCGAGTCAAATCCGAACAGGGCGTTTTCGTTCTGGTGGCCGGACAGCAGGCGCTCGCCGATCGGCGCCTGGCCGGTCTGCACCGCGCGCTTGATGTCGGCGCCCTTGAACAGCGAGCCCGACGGATGCGTCTTGACCTCGATCTCGCCGCCGGTGCCGGTGGTCACGCATTCGGCAAACTCCGCGCCGGTGGCGGAGTGGAAGTTAGACGCCGAATAGGCCATCGGCATGTCCCAGGTCTCCGCTGCAGCAGGCAGGGCGGCAGCCGCGGTCAGCGCGGTGGCAGCCAGCAGTCTGGTCAGTTTCTTCATGGTCTTCTCCCTGTTTTGTTAGCGGCCCCTTCAGGGGCACTGGTTGGTTTCAAATCGCATAGCGCGCCGGGTCATAGGCGCTCATGTCCATGTTCGGGGTGCGGCCCGAAATCATCTGCGCCAGCAGGCGCCCTGTCTTCGGCCCGCCGGTGAGGCCGATGTGATGGTGGCCAAAGCCGGTATAAGCGCCGCTGAGGCCCGGCACTTCGCCAATGACCGGGATCGAATCCGCCGGGGCAGGCCGGGAACCCTGCCAGTCCTCCTCGTGCTTCCAGGTGACACCGGGCAGGATGCGCCGCGCGTTCTTGCGCAGCAGCTCAAGCGGCCCCTTTGACGGCCCGGCCGCCAGCCCGCCGAATTCCACAATGCCCGCAATCCGGATCCGTCCCTCCATCGGGGTCACCACGCATTTGGCTGCTGCCACCATGACAGGCGCCTTGGGCATCGCCGAAGGCTCCCATAATTCAAGATGATAGCCGCGTTCTGCTTCCAGTGGTACGGAAATTCCCAGTTTCTCAGCCAGCGGCTTGGACCAGACACCGGTGGCCGCCACAACGGCGTCGCAAGGGATGGTCTCGCCGCCGGCCCTGACACCGGTCACCTTGCCGTTTTCGCGCGCCACATCCTCCGCAAAGGCCTGGATCAGCCGGCCGCCATTTGCAACCACATGGGCCGCCAGGTCCTTCACGTACTGGCCGGGGTCGGTAATGATCCCATGGTCTCTCAGCCGGGCGGCAAAGCCGAATTCTTTGGCATAGATATCGTCATAGGTCCGGAAATCCGCGCCCTCCAGTTCATCCCAGCGGAAGCCGTGCTTGCGGCGCAGGCCCCAGCCGAATGCGTCCTCGCCGAAATGCGCACGGTCATTGTAGAGGAACAGGTAGTCCGAGGGCCTCAGGTGCCGCTCCGCTCCGGTCCCGGCCGCCAGCGCCTGATGATCCGCCAGCGAATCCCCAACAATGGGCGCCAGCGCAGCGGCAATGCGGGCGGTATCCGCTGCATTGGCATGGCCCATGTATTTCATCAGCCAGGGCGCCAGTTTCGGCAGGTACCCCCAGCGCATGAACAGCGGCTGCTCCGGGTCCAGCAGCATCTTCGGCGCCTTCTTCCACAGCCCCGGCCCTGTGACGGGCACGATGGAGCAGGAGGCCAGAATGCCGCCGTTGCCGTGGCTGGTGCCTTCACCCGGCCCCTTGCCGTCGATCAGGATCACCTGATGCCCGTCGCGCTGCAACTCAACCGCTGCCGAGACACCGACAATGCCGGCGCCGATGATGGCAACGGTTTTCTTCCCCGCCGTCATGCCGAAACCTTCTTGGAGACTGCGTAACGGTCCAGCTTTCCTATATCGGGCTTGATACCCAGTCCCGACCCGTCCGGCACCACCACTTGGCCGTCCCTGACCTGGAAGGGGGTCTCCAGGATGTCCTCCTTCAGGAAGTAGCTCGCCTGGTAGAACTCGCAGCCCAGCCGGATCTCGGGCGTTGCCGCAATCATATGGGTGCCCGCCAGATGCGCCACCCCGGCCTCGAACATGTCGCCGCCATAGGCCGACAGCCCGTTGGCCGCAGCAATGCGCGCCACTGTCTGACCGCGGCTGAGGCCGCCGGATTTCATGATCTTGACCGAAACGCCGTCGCAGATGCCCTCGCGCGCGGCGCGCACCATGTCCTCCGGGCCAAAGACGCTTTCGTCCGCCAGCAGCGGCACATCAATCATCTCCCGCAGCCTGGCCATCATGCCGAAGTGATGGAACCGCACCGGCTGCTCGATGAAATCCGGCTTGAACTCAGCCACATCACGGACCTGCGCCGGCGCGTCCTCAATGCTGAGGCCCTGGTTATAGTCCACCCGCACCCCGAAATCGGGGAAGTCCTTGGCAATCCGCTCCAGCCGCATGATGTCAAAGGCGTGATCCTTGAAACCGGTCTTCAGCTTGATCAGCCCCACCTTGTCCGCCCGCAGCCGGTGCAAGAGGTCGATGTCCTTCTCGAAATCCGGATCAGCAATCGAACAGCTGAGCGGGATGGTGTCGCGGCACTTGCCCCCCAGCAGCGCCCAGACCGGCGCCCCGGTGATGCGCCCGGTCAGATCCAGCAGGGCGGTTTCCAGTGCCGCCTTGGCCTCAGAGCAATGGGCCACCGCCTTGGCCGCATCTTCCATAATCGCTGCCCTGTCCGCCACCCGGCGCCCTTCCACCAGCGGCCGGATGTATCGGTCCAGCGCCGCCAGGCTCGCCTCCGGGGTGCCGGTGAACACCGACCAGGTCGAAGCCTCGCCAAAACCTTCGGCGCCGCCTTCGCTGCGCAGCCGGACAATCACAACTTCGCAGGAGCCCTCAACAGACCCGATCCCGTGGTCGCGGCGCGACAAGACGGGCAGCGCGAGATGCCAAAGGTCCATCCCGGCAATCTTTTGTTCCAGCACTTCGATCTTCCTCCTAGGTGCGGGAAAAGCCTGCCTTGACTGGATCATCATTACCAATACAAAGAATTGGGCAAGATATCATGAAAAGTGATGGTCTGACATGTCTCTCCGCTTCCGCCAGCTGCAGGCCTTCCACGCTATTGTCGAGACCGGCACCGTCACCGGCGCGGCAGAGCAGCTGGGTATCTCCCAGCCCGGCATCTCCAATCTGCTCTACCAGCTGGAACGCCAGACACGCCTCAAGCTGTTCGAACGCAGCAAGGGCCGGCTGATCCCGACACCGGAGGCGGGTGTGCTGTTCCAAGAGGTCGACACCGTGGTGCGCGGGCTGGATCACGTGGCGCAGGCGGTCACGGACTTGCAGAACAAGCAGGCGGGCCAGTTGCAAGTTGCGTCTCAGCACTCCATGTCGTTTGGCTTCATGCCCGCGCTGATCGCCCGTTTCGCCCGCACGCGCCCGGACATGTCGATATCATTCCAAGCGCAGTATTCGCTGAAGATCCAGGAATGGGTGATCGCAGGCCTGTTTGAGATCGGCGTCTGCGAGATGCCGCTGATCCACGACGGGCTGGAGGTGCATCCGGTCAGCGTCGAAACACGGCTGGCGATGCCTGCGGACAGTCCGCTTGCGGAACACAAGGTGCTGACACCGGAGCTGCTGGAGGGTGTGCCCTTCATCGTCATGGGGCCGGAGCACATGACCCACCGCCGCACTCGTGAAGTCTTTCAGCAGGCAGGGATCCCGCTGAAAACCCGCGTGCATTCGCATATGTTCAAGAACCTCCTGAGTTTTGTGCAGGAGGGAATGGGTGTTTCGCTCCTCGACCCCTTCGTACTGGGTTTCGAGAGCGGCGGCGGGTTTGTTTCCCGCCCGTTCCGGCCGCGGATCATGATGGATATGGCAGTGATCACTTCCAAGTCGCGGCCGCTGTCAGCGGTAGGACAGGAGTTTCTTGCGCTGCTGAAACAGGAATTGGCGCCTTATTCTGTATCTGTAGAGGCGTCCTGAAATTCTTGCCGGAACTGTATTGCCCGGCCGAAAGGCCGGGCAGCGCCCGGCCCTCCCCACGGGAGAGCGCGTGTGCGTCTACCCAGGGGCAGGCGCTGCCCTTTGCATCTTGGGACCAACTTGGTCATGAGGCAGGGAGCTGAAGAGGTGCCATATTGTGTCAAGGAAATTGTATGCAGTTTCGAATTCAATCTTGCCAAGGGCCGGGCGCCGCCGTAACTTGCACCGCGGATTGAACGATCGGCGGTAACATGGCCAAACGCGAAAGCAACGTGGATAGGGTTTATGAGGCGCTGCGCCGGATGGCGGCGGATTTTGCCTTCAAACCCGACCAGCGGATCAACGAAAGCGCTCTGTCCGAGGTGCTTGGCGCCAGCCGCACGCCGCTGCGCGAAGCGCTGAACCGGCTGGTGGCCGAGGGGTTCCTGACCTTCCAGAACAACCGCGGCTTCTTCTGCCGCCCGCTGACGCCCAGCTACATCATGGACCTTTACGAGGCCCGCGTGGCGGTGGAATGCGAAGCCGTGCGGCTGGCCTGCACCCGCGCCGCAGATGAGGACATCGCAGCGCTGGCGGATTACCTGAAGCGGATGGAGCCGGAGTACGAAAGCGCCACCGACCCGGAGGAACTGCTGGCGATGGACGAAAGCTTTCATGCGCGGCTGGCGCAGCTTTCGGGCAACAGCGAATTGCAGCGCATCCTGAATAACCTCAACGGACGGATCCGCTATATCCGGCTGATTGATCTCAAGAGGATGCGCGACCGGGCCGGTGGCAAGGCGCCGGGCGACATCTCGGCGCACCGGCAGATTGTCGAGGGCATCGCTTCCCGCAACACGGAGGCAGCCGTGTCGGCCATGCGCAGCCATATCGAGAAACGCCGGGAGGAGGCGACCGAGGCGGTCCGCATCGCCTTTTCCCAGCTCTACGTTCCGGACGAGTAGGGGAGTCACATGGAACACGGCGGCAAGACGGTCTTTGGCGCGGCGGTTGGCATCCTGATGCTGGAAACGCGCTTTCCCCGCATCTATGGCGATATGGGCAACGCGATGACCTGGGACTTCCCGGTGCATTACAAGGTGGTGCGCGGCGCCAACCCTGAAAACGTGGTGCGCGGCAACCCCAAGGAGTTGATCGACCTGTTTGTCGAGGCCGGCCGCGATCTGGTCGCCATGGGGGCCGACGGCATCACCACCAACTGCGGTTTTCTGGCGCTGATTCAGGACGAGGTGAAACAGGCGCTGGGGGTGCCGGTGGCGACGTCCTCGCTGATGCAGGTGCCGATGGTGCAGACCCTTCTGCCCGCGGGCAAGCGCTGCGGCATCCTGACCATCTCCAAGGCCACGCTGACGCCCGCGCATCTTGCGGCCGCAGGTGTTGCGCCGGATACGCCGATTGCCGGCACCGACGGCGGCCGCGCCTTTACCCGCGACATCCTGGGCGACGTACCCTCGATCGACTTCGAGGCCTGCCGTCTGGACATGATCGACGCCGCCCGCGCGATGGTTGCGGATATCCCGGACCTTGGCGCCATCGCGCTGGAATGCACCAATATGGTGCCCTACGCCCGTGACGTGCGGAAGGTGACCGGGCTGCCGGTGTTCTCGATCCACTCCTTCATCAACTGGTTTCAGGCCGGTTTGCTGCCCAAGGGGTTTCCGCTGGAGCTGGATGATCCCCGCTTTTGACGGCGGCAACCATCTGGTGGAAAATTGCTAATAAAATCTGAAGGATAAGGTAAGTCCCGCTGTCCAGATGTTTCGCGTGCGAAACATTGCGGCAGAAGTGCTGAGCTTTCTGTCAGCTCAGCACCAGCAGCCAGAACCACACAGTCAGGATGCTCGACCCGGTGGCAATCAGCACCGACGACGCCGCCACCCGTTTGGCCCGCCCGTACATATTGGCAAAGATATAACCGTTGAACCCGGTCGCCATTGCGGCGTTCAGAACGCCGGAGCGGAACAGGTCCTGCGGCAACTCCAGCGCCGACCCCAAGGTCCAGACAATCGCCGGATGGATCATCAGCGAGGTAAAGCAGACAAACAGGATCGCCCGCATATCGCCTTCGGGGCGGTACTTAACCAGCACACCACCGAGGGCAAACAGCGCCGCAGGCAGCGCCGCGCGGATCAGCAGCGACAGCGCCTCATTTATCACCAGCGGAATGGCCAGCCCCGACAGGTTGACCGCAAACCCCAGTGTAATCCCGAGGATCAGCACATTGCGGAACATCGCGTTCAGCACGGATGTGACAGTCTTGATGCCGCCTGCCCCGCGGTTGCGCACGATCTCCATCGCGGTGATGCCGACGCCGTAGCAGAACGGCGAATGGAAGGCGATGATCGCATAGTTGCCGGTCAGGTTGTCCGGGCCAAAGGCGCGTTCGGTGATCGGCAGCCCCAGCAGGACCGAGTTGGAGAACAGGCAGCAGAAGCCGATGGCGATGCAGTCCTCCCACTCCCGCTTGAACAGCAGCCGGGCGCCAAACAGTCCGATCAGAAAGCAAGTGAAGGCGCCGGTGTAGAAGCTTGCCAGCAGCTGCGGGTTGAAACTGGCGGAGAGATCCAGTTCCGCCATCGCTTTGAACAGCAGGCAGGGGATCGCGAACCCTTGGGAGAACTTCATCACGCCGTCGACATGCGCCTGATCCAGCACGCCCCGCGCGGTGGCGGCATAGCCCGCGCCGACAACCAGGAAAACCGGCAGGATGACGTCAATCAGGCTCTGAAACAAATTCCGTCCTCAAACCGCGCGAATGAAAAAGGGCGCTAATGCGCGCCCCTCAGATCTCCATCCGGATCACCATCCCGTCATAGGCCGGGGTGATATGGTCCGGTGTCTCGCCCTCGATCGTGGCGTAATCCATGTCGATGTGCATGTTGGTGATGATGCCGCGTTTGGGGGCCATCTTTTCGAACCACTCCAGCGCGTCCTGATAGCTGAAATGGGTCGGGTGCGGCGTGCGGCGCAGGCCGTCCAGGATCCAGATGTCCAGCCCTTCCAGTTCCGGCAATGCGGCGTCCGGGATTTCCTTCACGTCCGGCAGATAGGCCAGGCCGCCGATGCGGAAGCCAAGCGCGTCGATGGAGCCGTGGTTCACCTCAAACGGACGGAAGCTGATACCGCCGCCGGGGCCGCCGATGGTGAACGGCCCGCCAATGGTCTTCAGGTCCAGGATCGGCGGGTAGGGGGAGCCTTCGGGCTGGGCAAAGGCATAACCGAAGCGGTTCAGCAGGGCGTCCTGGGTGGCGCCGTCAGCGTAAACCGGAATGCGCTGGCGCATGTTGAAATAGACCATGCGCAGGTCGTCGATCCCGTGCAGGTGATCGGCATGTGAATGTGTGTAGACTACTGCGTCCAGCCGCGTGACTTCGGCATCCAGCAGCTGGTTGCGCATGTCCGGCGGGGTGTCGATCAGCACCGAAGTGGTGCCACCCTCATCCACGCGCTCCACCAGCATCGAGCAGCGGCCGCGGCGATTCTTCGGGTTCGCCGGGTCGCAGTCGCCCCAATAGCCGCCAATCCGCGGCACGCCGCCGGACGAGCCCGAGCCGAGAATGGTAAAGCGCATCTCAGCCATCAGGCGGCGGCCTCATACTGCGCGGCCTTCCAGTACAGCCGGTCGAAATTTGCCTGGGTCTGGGCCGCAAAGCCGGCGTAGTCCATGCCGAACACTTCTGCGCCCACCTTGGCGGTGAAGGCGGTGTAGGCCGGCTCGTTGCGCTTGCCGCGGTAGGGCGGCGGCGCCAGGTAGGGGGCGTCGGTCTCGACTAGGATGCGCTCCACCGGAGCGGCCGCGAAAATGTCGCGCAGCTCCTGGCTCTTGGGGAAGGCGGCGATGCCGGACATCGACAGGTAGAACCCCAGATCCAGGGCAGCCTTGGCCAGCTCTGCGGAAGACGAGAAGCAGTGCATCACGCAGGAATAGGCGCCGTTCTTCATTTCCTCGCCAAGTATGCGTGCCATATCGTCGTCGGCAGCGCGGGCGTGGATGATCAGCGGCAGGCGGGTTTCGCGTGCAGCGGCGATGTGGATGCGCAGGGATTCCTTCTGCACCGCGGCGCTGTCGGCGGTGTAGTGGTAGTCCAGCCCGGTCTCGCCGATGCCGACAAACTTCGGGTGCTTTGCCAGCGCCACCAATTCGTCAACTGTAACCAGCGGCTCGTCAGCGGCGCTCATCGGGTGGGTGCCTGCGGCGTAGAACACCGGTGCGTGGGCTTCGGCAATCGCGCGCACGGACGGCTCGTTCTTCATCTTGGTGCAGATCGTCACCATCCGGGTCACGCCGGCCTCTGCCGCGCTGGCGATCACCTCGTCCAAGCGGCCTTCGAAGTCCGGAAAGTCCAGGTGGCAGTGGCTGTCCGTAATCTGGGGGGGCGTCTCGGTCATGAATCCTCTGGTGCCGCTTGCGCCGCGCCAAAACCCTAGCGCGACGCGGTTTCCTGCATCTTGAAAACCGTATCTAGGACAAGCGCGGCGGGGTCAAGGTTCACCGCCTGCCCGTGGCGGGCACGGGCGGTCACTTCTGCCGCGAGGTCGGCCCAGGCGCGCGCCTTGCGCGGATCGGGCGACAGGCGCTGCAGCATCGCCGCTTCCTGCGGCGCCGCTTCCGGCGCTGGCGGAGCGCCGGTTGCGCCGGTGCGCGCCAGCCGGGCCAGCGCCATCTCGGTCAGCGACAAAAGCAGCTCAAAACGCTCCGCCGCACCGCGCTGGGCGGCGGCCTCGGCCAGGGCCATCGCCCGCCGCCGGTCCAGCCGCGGCATCGAATCGAGGATCTGCACCAGTTCGGCATAGACCTTGAGCCCGCCCAGATTGATCAGCCGCAAGGCAGCGCCGACGGAGCCGCCCGCGAGGGCCGCGAGATTATCCATGTTCTGGGGCAGCTCGACCCCCGACTGCGCCAGTGCGGCTTCCATGTCCGGTGCCGACAGCGGCCCCAGCCGCAAGGTGCGGCAGCGCGAGCGGATCGTTGGCAACAGGCGCGATGGCTGATGCGAGATCAACAGGATCGTGGTGCGCGCCGGCGGCTCCTCCAACATCTTCAGGAGCGCGTTGGCGGCGCTCACATTCATGTCGTCGGCGGCGTCAACGATCACCACCCGCCGCCCGCCGTCAGTGGCCGACAGGCCAAAGAAGCGGTTGAGCTTGCGGATGTCGTCGACCACGATCTGGCTGCGCAACTTGCCCTTGTCGTCGTAGGAGCGGGTGATCGGTGCCAGACCGGGTTCGGCCAGCGCCTGAATGCGGTGTGAGACCGGGTGCTCCGGGTCAATGTCCAGCGTCTGCGGCGGGGGTGGGGCACCAAACAGGCCGTCCTCGGCCGGAGGGGTGGCCAGCAGGAAACGGGCGATCCGCCAGGCCAGCGTTGCCTTGCCCACGCCCTGCGGGCCGGTCAGCAGCCAGCCGTGGTGCAAACGGTCGGAATTGTAGGCGGTCAGGAAATCCTGCTCTGCCGCGTCCTGGCCGATGAGGCGCAGGGTTTCGCGCGGGTGCGGCGCGCCCTCGGCCTGATCGGCGCGGGGCAGCTCGTCATCAGCGCTCATGCCCCGGTTCCTTTCAGGGCCGTTTCCGCCAGTTCCCGGACATCTGCGGCGACCTCCTCCACCGGGCGGGCGCCATCGACCACGCGGAAGCGGTCTGCAAATTCCTGCGCCAGAGCCAGGAAACCCGCGCGCATCTTCTCTTGCAGCTCGACGCCGAAATCCTCGAAACGCTCTTCCTTGCCCTGCCGCCCCTTGGCGCGGGCCAGCCCCTTGGCCGGGTCCATGTCAATGAGCAGGGTCAGATCCGGCTCGCGGCCGATCATCAGCTTGTGCATCTGGTCCACTGCGGCGCGCAGATCGCCGCGCGACAGCCCCTGGTACATCCGGGTGCTGTCGGCGAACCGGTCGCAAATCACCACCTTGCCGGCCGCCAGGGCAGGCTCGATGGTGCGCTCCAGGTGGTCGCGCCGCGCTGCCATGAACAGCAGCAGTTCTGTCTCAGCCGACCAGCGGTCGGGATCGCCCTCCAGCACCAGGCGGCGGATCTCCTCGGCACCGGGGGAGCCGCCCGGCTCCCGCGTCAGCACCACATCGCGGCCCTCTGCCTGCAGCGCTTCGGCCAGCAGGCGGCATTGGGTGGACTTGCCGGACCCGTCGATGCCTTCAAAGGTGATGAACAGGCCGCGCCCCGTGCCAGCTGTCACAGCGCCCCCTCGGGACCGGTCAGGAATTGCTTGATCAGCACCTGCGCCGCGGTTTTCACGCGCACCACAAAGCCGCCCGCAGGCACATCGCTTTCCGCCACCAGCGGCAGCCGCACCTCCGGCAGCTCCTCCGGCTGCAGCACCAGCTCCGCCAGGCGCTGGCCCTGTTTGACCGGTGCTTCAATCGGGCCGCTGTAGACAACTTCGCCTTCGATGGTGCCTCCCGACAGCGACGGCAGCAGGATTTCCAGATCCTCGGCCGGCACCAGGCCTACCGATCGCTCGGCCCCCCGCCAGATTTCGGCTTCGGCGATGGGGATGCCCTCCTTGGCAACGGTTTTCTTGGTAAATTGGCGAAACGACCAGTTAACGAGGGCTTCTGCCTCCTCTGCGCGCGCGCGCTCGCTGTCGAGGCCCGAGACCACGAAAATCACCCGCCGGTCGCCCTGCTTGGCAGAGCCGACCAGCCCATAGCCCGCTTCCTCAGTGTGGCCGGTCTTCAGCCCGTCAGCACCAATGCCCAGCTTCAGCAGTGGGTTGCGGTTGCGGACATTGGAGGGCGCGCGGCCGTCGAATTCGAACTTGGTCTCGGCAAACAGCGGGTAGTATTCCGGGAAATCCTCGATCAACCGCTCGGCCAGGACCGCCAAGTCGTGCACCGACATCCGGTGACCGGCGGCGGGCCAGCCGTTGGAATTGGCAAAGGTGGAGGCGGTCATGCCCAGCTCTTGGCCGCGCTTGGTCATGTAGCGGGCAAACCCTGCCTCGGTTCCGTCCGGACTCAGCGCTTCGGCGAGCACCACGCAGGCGTCGTTGCCCGACAACACGATGATGCCGCGCAGCAGATCCTCAACCCGCACCCGGTCCAGCGTGTCCAGGAACATGGTCGAGCCCTTGTAGCTCATCGCGTGCTCGCTGACAGGCAGTTCCTCGTCCAGCGTCAGCCGACCGTCGCGCAGGGCCTCGAACGCGACATACAGCGTCATCAGCTTGGACATCGAGGCCGGCGGCAGCGGCACATCGGCGTTCTTGGACAACAGCACTGTGTCAGTGCCCGAATCCAGCACATAGGCTGCGCGCGCCTTGGTATCAAAGGCGGCGGCGGACAGCGCCGAAAGGCTGACCGCCAGCCCGGCAGCCAGGCCCATGCGCAGCGATGATTTCAGGGCACGCGCCAGGCGTGCGGTTCGGGGGTCAGTTTGAGACTGCATAGGCATCCGCGAATCCGGTTTCCTTCACGCTTTGCAGCAGCTGGCTGCGTTCGGATTTGTTCTGTGCGGGGCCGACCAGCACCCGCCAGAAGGTCTTGCCGCTGGCCGACTGCTCGCGCAGTTCCGGAACCATGCCGGCACTGCGCATCATGTTGGCGGTGCGTTTGGCGTTGGCCTCGACGCTGAAGATGCCGATCTGGATGAACGGCTTGCTCAGTGAAGATTTCTGCGGTTTGGGCGCAGGGGCGGCGGCAGGTTCAGCCTTGGCGGGTTCTGCTGCGGGTGGTGCGGACGGGGAAGAGGCCTCAATTGCGGCAGCAGCACCGGCAATCGGGTCCAGCGGGGTTTCAGAAATCTCGCTGGCTGCCAAGGCGGTTTCGGTGGCTTCCGTGCTGTCCGGCAGGGCATCGTCTTCGGCGGCTGCCTCGTCCGGCTGCGGCGCCGGATCAACTTCCTCGCGCCGCAGGGCGGTCACGTTCAGCTCCGCCGGCGCGCCTGCCAGCAAGCCGAGGGCCGCCGCCGCGTCAGAGGAGACCTGCAGCCGCGGCCCCGGGATCTCGCGCTCGCGCCGGAACAGGGCGCCGATCACGAATTGGCCGTTGGCATTGTTGCGGATGATCACCCGTTCGGGATCCTTGGTATCGGGGTGCGCCACCCAGACGCCGCCGATCGAGGGGCGGCCGTCCCACAGGCCCGCTTCGGTCACCTGGAACACATCCGGCGCTTCCACGTCCCGTTCGACCAGCTTGGTGCTGCTGGAGGCCTTGACCTCTCCCTCAGCCTTCGGTTTCGGCGCCAGAAAGCCCAGTTTCTGCCCGTCCTCGCACGCCGCCAGAACCAGCAGGCCCAAGGCCGCCACGGCGATCCGCGGGGCCTTTCTTGCTCTCGCCAGGGTATCTTTCATGCTCTCATCCTTGCCTGTGCCCGCGGCGCTTCTGCGCCCCCGCCGGAATGCCCGGTCTTCTTGATTTGGCGGCATGATAGCCTGCGCTTCCGGCCATGAAAACCCTGCCGGTCCGCGGCACAAGGGAAAGCCGCAGCGGCGGCGTAATTCCGCGCGTTTGGCGCAGGCCTGCGCTTTTCTCTTGCCGCACGGATTTCCCCTTGCCTCGCACCGCGTTGCATCCTAAACCGCTGACGGACCGGGGAGGTGGCAGAGTGGTCGAATGCGGCGGTCTTGAAAACCGTTGAACGTGAGAGCGTTCCCAGGGTTCGAATCCCTGTCTCCCCGCCACTCAATCACCCCGCAGGCTGCAACGACCGGACGTGCCGAGGGCAGGCTTGCCCTCAGCCCTTGCGCAGCAGATAGATATCCATGATCCAGCCATGTTCCGCGCGCGCCTTGGCGCGGGTTGCGATGATCTGCTCCGTGACCTCTGCCAGCGGGCCGGACAGGGAAATCTGGTTTTCCATCCCGGCGTAGGCGGTCCAGAAGATTTCCACTCCCTCTGGCTTGACGGACTGAAAGGAACACTCCCCGTCCAGCATGATCACCAGCGTATCGGCGCTGTCCGGCCAGCCGTTCTCGCGCAATTGCCGCCCGGTGGTGATGGTGAAGGGGGCGCCGATCTCGTTGACCGGAATGCCGTGCGCCGCGGTCAGCGCCTGGATCGAGGTGATGCCGGGGATCACCGTCAGCCTGATCTCGGCCAGCGTCTTCAGCCGCTCAGCAATCCGCATAGTGCTGTCGTAAAGCGACGGATCGCCCCAGACCAGGAACCCGGCCTTGCCGCCCTCTGGCAGGTTCTCGGTGATGTTTTGCCACCAGATTTCCGCGATGGCGTCGTGCCAGTCGTCGACCCGCTTGCGGTAGCTCTTGGTGGCCTCGTCGCGCACCGGCAGGGCAAATTCCACGATCTTCGGGCCGTCGCCCCGGATCGCCTGGTTGCAGATCTCGCGCCTGAGTCCCGCCAGGTCGTCCTTGCCCGCCCCCTTGTTGGGGATCAGGATCAGATCCTGCGCGTTCAGCACCTCGATCGCCTGCAGCGTCATGTGCTGCGGGTTGCCGGTGCCGATGCCAATCAGGGAAAGCTCAATCATCATGGGGCCTTTCACATGAAAACACGGCCCCCTATGGGGCCGTGCTGAGGGTCTTGCAAGGGGGCTGTTGCGCTCAGGAGCCTTCGCCGCCTGCCGGCACGGTGAGTTTTGCCTCCACCGGCTGGCCTTCCACCAGCAGCGCGCTGTGGCTGTTGGTGTTGAGCGAGACCTTGACTTCAGCTCCTTCGGGCAGGGCAGGGATATGCATCCAGTTGGCGTAGAGCCGGGCGAGTTTCTCGCCGTTCACATAGACATGCGCATGACCTTCGCCTTCCACGTCTGCGGCAGAGGCGTGCTGCGGGGCAAAGCGGAAATTCTGCGGTGTCACCTGCAGGTTCCAGCCCGCCATCGGGTCCTCGTGCAGCTGGATGGCGACGCTGGGCGCATCGGGGCCTGCTGCCAGGCTGACGGCCTGGGAGTGATCATGGGCGGCCATTTCGCCGTGACCGCCGCCGTGGTGCGCCGGGTCGCCATGATCATGGCCTTCGAAGGTGACGCCATTGCCGGCCGCGATCACGAAACCGGCACCGCCGCCGAACACCAGGCCAATCGCAAACAGGGCAAGAGAGCGGGACATTTGTTCATCCTTTGAAAATGAATGTCCCCGCCGGATGCGGCCGGCGGGGAGGGTCAGAGAGCCGGATCAGGCTGCGGCTTCCGCGCGCTTGCCTTCGGCCTGCCAGAAGTATCCGGCAAAGCTGCCGAGAAGCACCCAGGCCGCCATGCCGATACCGAACGCGCGGGCGGCAAACAGCGCGCCGATCTCGGTCGGCACCGGTCCGGAGAAGCTCTCCGGTTCAGGCGCGCCGACGATATGCGGAGCCATCAGCAAGAGGGCCGCGATCAGGATACTCACCAGATTGCCGCCAAAAGCGATCAGCCACATGGCAACGCCTGCGGCGGCCACGGTGATGGTCCACCAGATCTGGCGCGCGCCCACGTCGGCGGCGGCAACACCCGGCACTTCGGGCGCCAGCGACAGGCCGGGCGCGAAGTGGAAGGTGATGAAACCCGCCAGGCCCCACAACAGGCCGGTACGCGGGTTGATCTCATGGCCCTGGCGTTCGGCCACCGACATCAGCGCCGCCATCACCAGCGCATAACCGGTGTAGGTCAGCATGGTGAAGATGATGCTGAGGCCATCGCGCATCGGTTCGGCGAACATGCCGGGCAGGTCGGGGTGCGCGGTTACGGGATCAGCGCCGAAATGCACCAGCTCGCCGCCCTCGTAAAGTTCGGCGTGGAGCAGCACGGGCTGCACGAAATACAGCTGCAGCAGGGCGGTAATCAGCCCTGCTGCAGCGCCAGCGAACAGGCCGCTGGTCAGAATGCGACTGAACATGGCCTTAGTGGCAGGGGAAGCCGGTTGCGTGGCGCACGTCATGAGCAGCGTCGTGCAGGGCAGATGCCTGAACATGGCCGGTCAGCGTGATGATCCCCAGCCCCAGAACCACTGCAAACAGTGCCGGAAGAACACCGGTGCCAGCGGCGGAAGCCTTAAGCGTCTTGGTCGTCATTTCTAGTCCTCCTTACCGTCACACCCGACGGCATAAGTTGCGTTTCCACACGGCCGGTCTCCTGACTCGCGGGTCGCTGCTGCCTTCCTCCTTCCCGGCTTGCGCCAGTGGTTTTTGGAAGGCCGCTCGCCGCTCACAGTCGCGGGGGCGGTTGAGGCTTCGGTGCCGCGATTTGGTCCACCGTCCTCATTCCCGTTTCAGTCCCAGTGCTTAGGCACCATCAGACACCGTATCAGACGGTAATGCCCCGCGCGGCTGAGTCCGGTCAAGGAAGAATCCGCCAATCTGGAGCGCTTCAGCGTCATGGGGATAGCCAATGCAAGTTAGGCGGCAGCGATCAGGGAAGCCTGAGAGTTGCAAAATTTGCCCGAAAATACGCGCGGAAATTCGCGACTACCTGCCGCAGGCAGTTCACACCAGATCCGCAGGAATGCGCGCAATCGCCTTGAACCGCAGCTGGCCCAAGGGCCGGGCATCGGCGAAATTGCCGTTGGCGCTGTCTTGGTACATGCGCAGGAAGGTGAGGATGTCCGGCAGATCCTTGGCAGTGATTTCCCCGAACAGATAGGCGGTCTTGCCGCTTTGCCGCACCGCCAGCGTCTGCGGCCGCTTGCAGCCGGACATGCAGTCCACCTGCTGCAGCCGCGCCGCCACCCCGGCCGTCTCCAGCGCCGCGGCGACCTGCCCGAAGAGGGCAGGGTCCGCGTCGCGGCAGGTGCGGCACAGGGTGAGGGTCGGCAGGCTCATGCGTCCGGCAGGTCCTGATCGGCCAGCGGCCCGTAAAGGATCAGCACCGGCGCCTTGGTCTCCATCGCGCGCAGAACTGCGGGCAGTTCGCCCACGTTGTGGCAGAACAGTTTCTGTTCCGGCGTGGAGACGCCAAGCGCCACCAGCGCGTGGGTGTCCGCGGGCAGGCCCGCTTCCATCAGCTTCTCCGCCAAGTCGGCAAAGGTGCGCTTGCCCATATAAACCACGGTTGTGGCATGCGGGTCGGCCAGCGCCGCCATGTTCAGGTCGTCCGGCAGCCCGCCGGTCACGTCATGTCCGGTGATGAACTGCAGCCGCCGCGCCGTCAGCCGCCGGGTCAGCGGAATGTTGGCTGCTGCCGCCGCAGCCGAGGCCGCGGTGACGCCGGGCACGATCTCAAACCCGATGCCCGCCTCGCGCAGTGCGGTCATCTCTTCTTCCAGCCGTCCGAAGACGCCGGAATCCCCGGACTTCAGCCGCACCACGTTGAGGCCGCTCTGGGCGTAATCGACCAGCAGCTGGCTCACATGGTCCTGCTTGGGCGAGGGGCGGCCGGCGCGTTTGCCCACCCCCACCAGGTCGGCATCGGCGCGGGCATGGCTCAGGATTGGCCCCGACGACAGGTCGTCGAACAGGATCGCATCCGCTGCTTCCAGCCGTTTCACCGCCTTGACGGTCAACAGCTCCGGGTCGCCGGGGCCGGAGGAGACGAAGCTCACAAAACCGCTCATGCCTGTTCTCCCGTGATCAGGTGGAAGAAGGTGCCGGTCACATGGCCCTTGATGGAGCCGGTCTCCGGCACCGGGCCGCCGTCGGCGTCCATCACTTGCGCCAGCGGCGCGTCGGGTTCTTCCAGAATGGTGGAGTAGTGGAACTCATGCCCGCGCAGCGCAGTGCCTGCGTCAAAGCCAGGCATCCCTGCCTGCAGAATGGCGCGGCGGTAGCCGAGGTGGAACTTGCGTTTCTCGTAAGACGTCACAAGACCCAAGAGGCCCAGCATCTGGTGGCGGTTGCCCTCCTTGTCGATCAGCGCCTCGCCCAAGGCCATGTAGCCGCCGCATTCGCCATGCACCGGTTTGGTCTCGGCGTGCTTCCGGACACCGGCGCGGAAGGTCTCCGCCGCCGCCAGCGTGCCGCCATGCAGCTCCGGGTAGCCGCCGGGCAACCAGACCAGATCGGCATCTGCCGCCGGGGCTTCATCGGCCAGCGGCGAGAACGGCAGGATTTCTGCCCCCGCCGCGCGCCAGCCGGTCAGCAGATGCGGGTAGGTAAAGGAAAACGCCGCATCGCGCGCCAGCGCAATCCGCTGCGCAGGCGGCTTGGGCAGGCTGGCCGGGGCGGGTGCCTGGCCCGCCAGTGCCGCGGCCTTGATTGCCTCCAGATCCACATGCGCGCGCAGGAAGGCGGCATAGCCTGCAATGGCGGCTTCCAGATCGGGATGCTCCACCGCCTGGATCAGGCCCAGATGCCGCTCCGGCAGGGTCAGGTCGCCGCGCCGCGGCAGGGAGCCCAGCACCTTGATGCCTGCCTTCTCCATTCCCAGCCGGGTCAGCCGCTCATGCCGCGGGCTGGCAACCCGGTTCAGGATCACCCCGGCGAAGGGCAGCTCCGGGTCGTAATTCTTGAACCCCAGCGCGGTGGCAGCTGCCGATTGCGCCTGGCCGCCGACATCAACCACCAGCACCACGGGCCAGCCCATCCGCTTGGCGGTCTCGGCAGAGGAGCCGAAGCCCGACTGCCCGCGTGTCGCCACGCCATCGTACAGTCCCATCGAGCCCTCACCGACGCAAATTTCCGCGCCTGCAGACTGTGCGGTGACCGCATCCAGCAGTTCGCCGTCCATCGCCCAGGTGTCCAGGTTGAAGGATGCACGTCCAGCTGCCGCCAGGTGGAAGGCCGGGTCGATATAGTCCGGCCCGCTCTTGTAGGGCTGAACGGTCAGCCCGTCCTCGGCCAGCGCCCGCAGAAGGCCCAGCATCACGGTGGTCTTGCCGGTGCCCGAGGAGGGCGCCGAGATCATCAGTCCGGGAGGGTTCATGCTTGTCATGGCCTCAATCGTCCCCGTGGCTCCAGCTCGACCATGGGCTGTCGGCGCTTTGCGGCCGGTAGCGGCGGTCGTAGTCGGTGGAGTAAAGGCAGCTTTCGTCGAAGCCCTCGCCCTTCAGCACCGGCCCCACCAGGATCAGCGCGGTGCGGGAGATTTTCTCGTCCAGCGACTCCTTCAGCGTTTCCAGTGTGGCGCGGATGATCTGCTGGTCCGGCCAGCTGGCGCGGTAGACCACCGCCACCGGGCAATCCGCGCCGTAATGCGGGGTCAGGCTGTCGACCACATGGTCCAGATTGCCGATCGACAGGTGGATGGCCAGCGTGGTGCCGGTTTTGGCGAAATTCTCCAGCGACTCGCCTGCAGGCATCGAGGACGCGCGGCCCGGGGTGCGGGTCAGCACCACCGACTGGCCAAGGCCCGGCAGGGTCAGCTCGGTCCCCAGCGCGGCAGCGGCAGCGGCAAAGGACGGCACGCCCGGGGTGACGCTGACCGGGATGCCCTCGGCCTTCAGGCGGCGGATCTGCTCGCCCATCGCCGACCACACCGACAGGTCGCCGGAATGCAGCCGCGCCACGTCCTGGCCCGCCTCATGCGCCGCCTTGATTTCTGCCACGATGGCATCCAAGTCCATCGCCGCGGTGTTCACGATCTTCGCATCTGCCGGGCAATGGCTCAGGATTTCCTCCGGCACCAGCGAGCCCGCGTAGAGGCACACCGGACAGGATGCGATGATGTCGCGCCCGCGCAGGGTCAGAAGATCGGCAGCGCCCGGTCCGGCGCCAATGAAGTGAACGGTCATGGCTCAAGTCTTTCTGCTATGGCCGCGGTGGCAAGCCCATCCGCGGTGACAACTCTGGGGGCGAGAAGGCGCGCCCTGGCGCCCGGCACCCCGTGGCGCGCCCCGGCCAGCGCCGCGGCTTCCGCCAGCGACCCGGTGCTGAACCGCGCCTTGATCCGGGGCGAACAGGTCAAAGTCTGCTCCCCGGCAATATCCTGATTTTCAAGCGCAATCACCGGCAGGCCGATGCTGCGCGCAAACTCCTGCATAGCAGGGGTTGCGGCCTTTTCGGCGACGGACGCCAGCGCGTCCACATGCTCACCTGCCAGCGTCAGCGCGGCTTGCAGGTCGGCTGCCGTTGCAGCGCTGCGAAATCCGAAGCCAGCCACCTTCATCGGGTGACGCTCCATTGGATCACCGGCCGCGCCCGGCGCCAGTCGCGCATGGAGCCCAGCGGCCCGGCCTCGGCAATCTCCGCTTTCAACAGATGCCCGCCGCGGTCCGCGTGGGCGCGCATCAGCAGGGTTTCGGTTTCCAGCGTGACGCCATTGGCAACCAGCCGGGTGCCTTCGGGCAGGATGCTCCACAGGTGGTCCAAGAGCTCTTGCGAGCCGCCGCCGCCGATGAAGACGCAGTCGGGAAGGGGCTGGCCGTTCAGCACTGCCGGCGCCTTGCCGAGCACCGCTGTCATCCGGTGGTCCAGGCCAAACGCCGCCGCGTTGGCGCGGATGTTCGCCAGCCGGCTCTCGCGCGGCTCAAAGGCAATGGCCTGTGCGCCGGGGGCGGCCAGGCACCATTCTACCGAGACCGAGCCGGAGCCGCCGCCGATATCCCACAGCAGTTCTCCCGCACGAGGCGCCAACGCTGACAGGGTCAGCGCCCGGATCGGCCGCTTGGTGATCTGCCCGTCGCTGGCAAAGAGATCATCCGCGAGGCCGGAGGCTTGCGGCAGGCCCTTGTGGCCTGCGGCCTCAACGGCCACCGCCACAGGGGTCTGAACATCCTGCAGTTCAAACCCTTCAGCCTGGGCAGACCGCACCCGCTGCCGCGGCCCGCCCAGGCACTCCATCACTGTGAGGTGCGAGGCGCCGAATCCCTCTGCCGTCAGCCATTCCGCCAGTTCCGCAGGTGCAGCGCCGTCGCGCATGGTGCAGATCACACGGGCGCCAGACCCCAGCAACGGCCGCAGCCGCGCATAAGGCGCCGCATGCAGGCCGATGCACAGCACCTCTTCCAGCTTCCACGCCAGATGGTTGGCCGCCAGCGCAAAGGTGGATGGCACAGGGCAGGAGACCCACTCGCCATCTTCCAGATGCCGCGCCAAGGAGCCGCCGGCGCCATGCCAGAACGGATCGCCGGAGGCCAGGACAACAACGCGCTGCCCCCGCGCCGCCAGCACCGGCCCGACGGAAAACGGCACCGGCCAGGGCTGGCCCTTGCTGCCGGCCGCCGCCAGCTCCAGATGCCGCGGGCCGCCAAAGATCACCTCGGCCTGCTCCAGCGCCTTCCGGCTTGCATCGCTGAGGCCTTCCAGTCCATTTTCGCCCAGACCAACGATTGTGAGCCACGGATCAGACATGACACGCATTCTCCTGCTGGGCGGCACCACTGAAGCCTCGACGCTGGCCAAGACCCTGGCCGAAACGGATATGGATGCGGTGTTTTCCTACGCGGGCCGCACGGCCAAACCGGTCAGCCAGCCGCTGCCCACCCGCATTGGCGGCTTTGGCGGCGTGCAAGGGCTGGCGGCCTATCTGCAGGCTGAAGGCATCACCCATGTGGTCGATGCCACCCACCCGTTCGCAGCGCAGATGAGCCGCAATGCGGCGCACGCCTGCGAATTGGCGGATGTGCCGGTTTGCGCTTTTGAACGCCCGGTCTGGCAGGCGGGCGAAGGCGATCAATGGGTGCACGTGGACAGCATCGAAGAGGCTGTGGAAGTTCTTCCCAGCCTTCCGGCGCGGGTGTTTCTGGCGATCGGCAAGCAGAACCTTGCGCAGTTCGCGGCCAAGCCGCAGCACCACTACCTGCTGCGGCTGGTGGACGAACCCGAGGCGCCCCTGCCGCTGCCGCACACAACGGTCGAAATCGCCCGCGGGCCGTTTGATGCGGCGGGCGACACCGCGCTTATGCAGCGCCACGGCATCACCCATGTGGTCGCCAAGAACGCAGGCGGCGCGGGGGCCGCGGCCAAGCTCTCTGCCGCGCGCGGCCTTGGCCTGCCGGTCATCATGATCGGCAGACCGCAGGTGCCCGAACGGCCCGTCCTGGGCAGCGTGGCAGAGGTTATGGCCTGGCTGTCCCATTCCCCGGCTTAGGCCTCGGCTGCGTAGCGGGGCGTGTAGACGTAATTGCCCACCCGGCGGGTGTCGCGGTTGCCAACGATCACCACTGTGCGCATGTCCGCCATCTCGGGCGTTGCGTCCTTCAGCGGCACGGTCAGCAGTTCCTGCCCGGGCTTGGTCACGTCGCGGGCAAAGGTGATCAGCGTGTCCGCGCCGCAGGCCTCGCGCAGGATATCAAGCGCGCGGGCAAACTGATGCGGCCGCGACTTGGAGCGCGGGTTGTAGAACGCCATCGCCAAGCCGGCCTCGCCGACCAGCTGCAGGCGCTTTTCGATCAGGCTCCAGGGCTTCAGGTTGTCGCTGAGGTTGATGGCCGCGAAATCATGCCCCAGCGGCGCGCCGATGGCGGCAGCGGCGGCCAGCATCGCGGTGATGCCGGGCAGCACCCTGATGTCCAGTTCCAGCCATTCAGGGTGGGCTTCAGCACTGTTTTCCAGCGCTTCGAACACGGCAGAGGCCATCGCGAACACGCCTGGATCGCCGGAGGACACCACAACAACCCGTTTGCCCTCGGCGGCCATTTCCAGCGCATGGGTGGCGCGGTCCACTTCGACCCGGTTGTCGGTGGCGTGCAGGGTCAGGCCCTCGCGCGGCTCGATGCGCCTTACATAGGGGATATAGCCAACGATATCAGTTGCTTCTCCGATGGCGTCACGCACTTCCTTCGTCACCAGCGCCTCATTGCCGGGGCCAAGCCCGGCGATCACAACCCAGCCGTTTTGCGATGGTTTCATGGCCGGCGCCCCTGTCCGTGAATCAGCACGATGGAGAAATACGGGACCTCGCCGTCGATTTCGGTCAGTTTCTGAACCGTTTGCCGGGGCATGGTGCCGCGCTCGACCAGCCAGGCATCTTCCAGCCGGCCGGCGCGTTCCAGCGCGCGCAGCAGTTTCGGCAGGTTGCGGCCGATCTTCATCACCACCAGCGCGTCCGTGTTGGCGGCGCGGGCGGCCAATTCATCCTCGCTGAGGGTGGCCATGGCGACCGTCAGCACATCATCGCCCCATGTGATCGGCTGGCCGGAGGCATGCCAGCAGCCGGACATGCCGGTGATGCCGGGCACGATCTCCTGCTCGGCGCGGCCCTGCAGGCGGGTGTAGAGATGCATGTAGGAGCCGTAGAAGAACGGATCGCCTTCGCAGAGCACTACTACATCTTCGCTTTGGGCGATTTCCGCCAGCGTGTTGGCCCAGCGTTCATAAAATTCCGCAAGGATCCGGTTGTATTCGGGATCCGACAACGGAATTTCGGTCGTGACCGGATATTCCATTGCGTGCTCGGTCACGCCCTCGGCCAGCATGCCTTCCACGATCGAGCGGGCCTGCCCTTTGCGGCCGGCCTTGCGGAAATAGGCCACATGGCGTGCTTTCGAGATCAGCCGGTGCGAACGGACGCTCATCAGGTCGGGATCGCCGGGGCCAAGCCCTGTGCAGATGACTTTACCCATGGTTACTCTTTCCAGCTCGCCAGCGCGTTTACAGCCGCGACAGTGATGGCGGAGCCGCCCAGGCGGCCCTTCACGATCATGGACGGAACCGGCAGGTCTTCCATCAGCGCTTCCTTCGATTCCATCGCGCCGACAAAACCCACCGGGCAGCCGATGATGGCGGCGGGGCGGGGGCAGGACGGGTCTTTCAGCATGTTCAAAAGGTGGAACAGCGCGGTGGGCGCGTTGCCGATGGCGACCACGGCGCCCTCCAGTTTCGGGCGCCACAGTTCCAGCGCGGCGGCAGAGCGGGTGTTGGACATTTCCTTGGCCATCTCCGGCACCTTCGGGTCGCGCAGGGTGCAGATCACCTCGTTGTCCGCGGGCAGGCGCGGGCGGGTGATGCCTTCGGACACCATATAGGCGTCACACAGGATCGGCGCGCCGTTCGCCAGCGCTGCGCGTGCGGTTTCAGCCATGCCCTCGGAAAAGCGCACGTGCTCTTCCAGCCCCACCATGCCGGCGGCATGGATCATGCGGACGACGACGCTTTCCTCGTCCTTGTTGAAGCGCGCCAGGTCGGCCTCGCGGCGGATGGTGGCAAAGCTTTCGGCGTAGATCGCGGCGCCGTCGGTTTCATAGGTGTGGAGCATGTCAGCTGCCCTCTGTCAGAAGTTCGGGAGCGGCGCGCAACGCGTCGGCGCTCAGGTGGGTCTTTAGCGGCTGATCCGCGGCAGTGCCATTGCGGATCAGGGAGAATTCATCGTTGCCGGTCGCGGTCAGGGTCAGGGGTGCGGCGCCCGGGCAGGCGCAGCCCTTGGCGCAGCCGGAAACATGCAGGCGGGTTCCCGAGGGGACATGCGGGGCCAATTGCCTTGCCAGGTCACGGGTGGCGGAAAGCGCCTGCAGGCAGCCGGGGGCTCCGGTGCAGGCGACCACTTGCAGGCGCGGGTCTGCGGCGTCCAGGATCAGGCCGGGCAAGGGCGGCAGGCTTTCAGCACCTTCCACCAGCAGCATGCGCCACGGGGTGAGGCGGATGTCTCCGCAGTCTGCCAGCTGCGCGAGTGCAGCGGCGGGCATCTGGCCGAACTCCAAGGCGGCAAGTGTCCCCGCGGGGACAGGTCCAGGTTTTGCGGTGAAGCTGTTTATTGTGCTTAGGGTTGTGTGCCCCGGGGGCAGCGTGGTGCCTTTTGCAACATGCGGCTTCATCCGGCCGCGGCCATTGGCGGCACCGCCGGTTTCCACGAACCAGCGGGCGAGGGCGAGAGCTTCGGAGGCGGCGGATTCACGTGTGACGGGCTTGCCGGCCGCGGACCCGTCTGCGCGCAGGATCAGGGTGCTGCCAGAGCGCTCGATGCGGATGTCAGCAGCGGTGTCCTGCAGCACCGGAGCCGCGCCGCAGTCGACGGCGAAGCCGAATTTCCCGGGCAGGGTGAGGTCCGCTGCCGCCGTCAGCGCGGCGCTCAGATCGGTGGCGATTGTGTGGGTGTCATCGCCCGCAGCCCAGAACGGGGCGAGCAGGACATTGCGGCGGGCTTCGGCGTTTGCGTCTGGGTCGATCAGGCCAAGGCCGCGCAGGCCTGCAATCAGGTCCTCATGCGCGTCTTCTCGGATGCCGCGCATCTGCAGATTGGCTCGGGCGGAGATATCCAGCAGGCCATTGCCGAATTCCTGCGAAAGTCTTGCAACACCGCGCGCCTGGTTAACGGACAGTTTACCAAGCGGCGCGCGCACGCGGACAACCAGCCCGTCGCCCGACATCATTGGGCGCAAAGCGCCGGGGCACCAGCCGTAGACCTTGGGTTCAGCGGCGCTGCTCATGCCGCGCCCTCCAGCTCTGCCATGATCGAGTTGCGGCGGGTGCTCCAGAGGCCTGCATCGTACAAGGCGCGGAAGCGGTCGCGCATGGCCTGCAGCGCCTCCGGGTTTTCGCGCTCCATGAACTCGACCAGATCGTCGCGGCCCAGGGTGGCCTCGAAGTAGAGGTCAAACAGATGCGGCTGCACCACCTGCGCCAGATGCGCAAAGGCGGCCATGTGATCGAGCGTGGCGGCGATCTCGGCTGCGCCGCGGAAACCGTGGGACATCATCGAGGTGGCCCAGTCCGGATTGGCGGCGCGAGCGCGGGTGACGCGGGCGATTTCCTCGCCCAAGCTGCGCGCCTGCGGTTTGTCGGGGCGGGTCGCGTCGAGGTGGTAGAGCGCCGGCGCCGTCTGGCCGATGCGGGCCATGGCTGCGGCAAAGCCTGCCTCATGCGCGGCGTAATCAGACGCGATCAGCAGGTCGGTTTCCGGCAGGTCCTGCAAGTGGACAAAGCTGTCGGCCCCCTGCAGGCGGGATTCCAGCGCCTCGCGGGCGTCGGTGATAGTGCCCTTGGCGTCAATTGAGTGGGAGGAGGCGTTGAGCCAGGCCTCGCCCGCCGCCTGGCGCGCTGCGTCGGTGTAGTCGTCCAGATGCGGGTTCATCGAGAGACCGTACTGGCCCGGCTTGGGGCCGAAGACGCGCGGGGTCTCAGTGAGATAGGGGTTGTCGGCCTGGGTCTCCTCGCGGGCAGCCAGTGCGGCGGCGGCACTTTCGAACATCTGGGCAAGGCCCGGGAAGACATCGCGGAACAGGCCGGAGACGCGCAGGGTCACGTCGATGCGCGGGCGGTTCAGCATCGACAGCGGCAGCACCTCAAAGCCTGAAACGCGTTCGGAGCCTTCGTCCCACTGAGGCGCGAGGCCTGCGAGGTGCAGCGCCATGGCAAATTCCTCGCCCGCGGTGCGCATGGTGGCGGAGCCCCAGAGGTCGATCACCAGCCCCTTGGGCCAGTCGCCGTGGTCCTGCAGGTGGCGGCGCAGCAGCTCTTCCGCCAGCTTGACCCCTTGCGCATGCGCCGCCCGCGAGGGCACCGCCCGCGGGTCGGTGGTAAAGAGGTTGCGGCCGGTGGGGATCACATCGGCGCGGCCGCGAAACGGCGAGCCGGAGGGGCCGGGGGGGACGATTTTCCCGTCCAGCGCGGCAATCAGCCCGGAGCGTTCCTCCGCTCCGCATTGGCCGGTGCCGAAAATATGCAGGCCCTCTCCGTACTGGCTTTCCTTGATGTCGCAGACAAAGGCGTCGATGCGGGTGATCGCCTCAGCCGGGGAGGTGTCGGGGGTGAGGCCGAGGTCGGCTTCGACGCCGGTTCCCTGCGCCTCAGCCCGGATGTCGCCGATCAGCCGGTCGCGGCGGGCGGGATCAAGGCCGTCGGCGGTGGAGTATTCATCCAGCAGGCTTTCGAGCCGCGCCATGCCCTCGGGCAGGTTGGTCTGCGCCAGCGGCGGCGGCAGGTGGCCGATGGTGACGGCACCGATGCGGCGCTTGGCCTGGGCGGCCTCGCCCGGGTCATTGACGATGAAGGGGTAGGCGACCGGAAGCGGGCCGGTCAGCACCTCGGGCCAGCAGGCGTCGGAAAGAGCCACTGCCTTGCCCGGCAGCCATTCCAGGGTGCCGTGGGCGCCGATGTGCACGAGGGCGTCGGTTTGGTCGCGCAGCCACAGGTAAAAGGCCACATAGGCGTGGCGCGGCGTGCGGTCGAGGTCGTGGTAATCATCGACGCGGGTTTTCACTTCGCCGCGTTCGGGCTGCAGCGCGACCAGGGCGTTGCCTGCCCGCAAGGCCTTGAAGTGAAAGGCGCCGTCGCGGCAGTCGACGTCTTCTTCCGGGGCGCCCCAGGCCGCAGCCAGGGTGTTTTGCAGGTCTTGCGGCAGCGTGGAGAGGGCCTGGCGGTAGTCCTCCAGCGGGACGCTGAGTGTTTCCTCCATCAGCCGCAGGCCGGTGTTTTCCAGCGCTTCGACGGCGTAGCCCTGGGCCGCCAGTTCGCGCAGGATCTCGTCGCAGGAGGCCAGCGCGTCGAGGCCGACGGCATGGGCGAGGTTGTGGTCGCGGCCCGGGTAGGTGGAGAGGATCAGAGCCAGGCGCTTGTCCGCATTCGGCAGTTTGGCGAGGCGCAGCCAGCCCTCCACGCGGTCAACGGCAGCCTTGATGCGGTCTGCATCAGCCCGGTGGGCGAAGCGGGAATATTGCAGGTCCGGGTCCTTCTTACCCGGCGATTTGAAGCTGACGACACCGGCGAAGATGCGGCCGTCAACCTCCGGCAGGACGACGTGCATGGCGAGGTCGGCGGGCGACAGCCCGCGGTCGGCCTCACGCCAGTCTTTCTTGCGGGCTGTCGAGAGGGCGACCTGGAACACCGGACAGCCGGTGGAGCTAAGCGGTGAGGCGCTGCCGTCGGTGCCTTGGGCGGAAAACGCGGTGGCATTGATCATGGCGGCCGGGGCCAGTTCCGGAAGCTTTTCGCGCAGCCAATCGGCGGCTGCAGGCGCCTTGAGGCTGGCGGCAAAGACGCCAAAGGCCGCGTAGCCGCGGGCGCGCAGCTCTTCGATCAGCGCATCCACCGGGGCGGTGTCGGCGGCGGTGAGGTAGGAGCGGTAGAAGCTCACCAGCACCAGCGGATTGTCCTGCGGCGGCAGCTCCGCGAGCACGCCCTTGGCCGGGTCGTAGAAGCCGTGCTCGGGCATCGTCTTGAGGCCGAGGACGGGGCCAGCGTAGAGGCCTGCTGCCAGCGACAGCTGCGCAAGCGCAGCCTGGGCCGCGACAGCGCCGCCGGCGTCGCACAGGGATTGCAGGCGGCGCAGGGTGGAGACGGGCAGGGTGGAGAGCTCATCGAGCCGCGCATCCTCGCGCCCGTCGGCGGGCAGGATCGCCAGCGCGATGCCCTTGCGGCGGGCAAGGTCCTGCAGAGTGGCAAGGCCGTAGGACCAGTAGCTTTCGCCGCCGATCAGACGGACGAGGACTCCCTTGGCGCCCTCCAGCGTTTGTTCCGCGTAGACGTCGACCGACAGCGGGTGCCTCAGCGCCACCAGGTTGGCGAGACGCAGGGAGGGCAGTTTGCCGTCCGCGCGGTGCCAGCCCGCCGCGAAGGCGCCGAGATCGCTGTCGGAGAACGACAGCACCACCAGATCGCCGGGCGTCTGCCCGAGGTCCTGCGGGGTGTCGGTCTCGTCAAGGCCGTGGCTTTCGCGGAAGACGACGTGCATGGGTCAGGCTCCTTGCCTGAAGGGGCGTATGGAAACGGGGAGGGCAGCGCCCGGCCCGGCGGGGCAGGAAGCGAAGCGCCCGCCCCGTGGGGGGCGGGACGGGCGCTGCCTGGCCTTCGGCCAGGCGGTGCCGTCAAAAAATTGACGCTTCGCTACCATTGGCTTCAGGCCCCCAGCTCGGCGCGGATGGCCTGTTCGTCGATGTCGTCATGCTCCGCGATGACCACCAGCGCGGTCTTGCGCGGCTGCGCGCCCCAAGGCTGATCATACTGGGCGCGCAGGCGCTCGCCCACGGCCTGAACCAGCATCCGCATCGGTTTCCCCTCCACCGCGACATAGCCTTTGACGCGCAGGATGTTGCGCTCGCGGGCGAGTTTCACGATGGCATTCTGCAGCGCTTCCGGGTCAGAGACTTCGCCCATTTCGACAACGATGCTTTCAAAATCGTCATGCTCGTGGTCGTGGTGGCCGTCATGGTGGCTGGGACGGGCTTCCAGATCATCCTCGGCAGCGGCGTTCAGGCCCAGGATGATGCGCGGGTCGATGACGCCTTCGCTCATCGGCAGGATCGGCAGCTTGCGCGGCGCCTCGGCCTCGATCACCGCGCGGGCTTTCTCGACACCTGCATCGCCGGCCAGGTCGGCCTTGGACAGCAGAACGATGTCGGCGCAGGAGATCTGATCCTCGAACACTTCGCTGAGCGGGGTTTCGTGGTCGATGCTGTCATCGGCCTCGCGCTGGGCCTGCACGGCGTCCAGGTCGGGGGCGAACTGGCCCTTGGCGACCGCCTCGGCATCGGCCAGCGCAATCACGCCGTCGACGGTGATGCGGGAGCGGATCGCCGGCCAGTCGAAGGCCTTCAGGAGCGGCTTGGGCAGCGCCAGGCCGGAGGTTTCGATCACGATGTGATCCGGCTTTTCCGGCAGCTCCATCAGCTGTTCGATGGTGGGGATGAAGTCATCGGCAACGGTGCAGCAGATGCAGCCATTGGCCAGCTCCATGATGTTCTCCGCCGGGCAATTCTCGTCCGCGCAGGACTTCAGGATGTCGCCGTCGACGCCGGCGGTGCCGAATTCATTGACCACTACCGCCAGCCGTTTGCCCTGCGGGTTCTGCATCAGGTGGCGGATCAGCGTGGTTTTGCCCGCACCGAGGAAGCCGGTGATGACGGTGACGGGGATCTTGTTGAGGTCGCTCATGTTTACTCCTCGGAAAAGAACTTGGCCGGCGGGATGCGGGCAACGGATTGCTTGCGGAAGGTCTGCGGGCGCTCGCGCCAGGGCACGACGCCGTCAGCGGTGGCGGCATAGGCGGCAGCGCCTTCCAGGATCTCGGGGACATGCTGGTCCGGGTCGAGGTCGCCGTAGACATAGGTCCAGCGCTCCTCGCCGCCGACCAAGGCAACAGCACAGCCTCGTTTGCAGGAGGACAGGCATTCCACGCCCCGCAGGCGGACGCCTTCGGGCATCCCTGCCTCTGCCAGCGCGGCGTGCAGGATGGTGCCGGGGCGGGCACCTTCCGGGTCAGCGCCCTCGCGGCGGCAGGTGAGGCATACGGTCAGCGTGACCGGTCCTGGGGGGCTGGCAGCTTTGTCTGCCAAATCGTCAGCCATCGGCGCGTCTCCTGTCGCGGCAGGCTTGCGGGATGGCCAGACAGGGGCCAATCGTGCAAGCCCCTTACCCGGTCGCAGAACACCCCGTCTGCCCGTTGATCTCTCTCTCGCTGGCAGGTCTCCCGGCTTGCGGATGCCAAGGCCTGGGCCTTGCCGGCCATCCTGCCTTCCCGGGTACTCTCCCAGTGGCATGGCGGCCTCATCCGGTCACGGTCGCGGGGGCGGCTGTGCTTGAGCTTTTTGAAAGCCTTCACATTCCCTCTTCGCCTGTTTTCACAGGAACCAGCGGAACCCCCTTGCGCTATGGCGGGCTTCTTTGTCAAGACATGGGGTCAAACAGCTGGAGAGCCCCCATGAGCGAAAAGTCCGAAACCGGCATTTCAGAAGAAGAAGCCGCCCGCCACGCCTCCAAGATGGCCAAGAAGAAGGCGGCCCGCGACCGGATGATGAAGACCAAGGAAGGCGAGAAGGGCCTGATCATCGTCCACACCGGTCCGGGCAAGGGCAAATCCTCCTCGGGGTTCGGCATGATCATGCGCTGCATCGCCCACAAGATGCCCTGCGCGGTGGTGCAGTTCATCAAGGGCGCCTGGCAGACCGGCGAGCGCACCCTGATCGAGGAGAACTTCAGCGATCTCTGCCAGTTCTATGCGATGGGCGAGGGCTTCACCTGGGAGACCCAGGACAAGGCGCGCGACATCGCTGCCGCGCAGAAGGGCTGGGAGAAGGCCAAGGAGATGATCCTGGACGAGAAGAACACCATGGTGCTGCTCGACGAGATCAACATCGCGCTGCGTTATGAGTATCTGGATCTGGAGGAGGTGCTGGAGTTCCTGGTCGAGCAGAAGCCGCCGATGACCCATGTGGTGCTGACGGGCAGGAACGCCAAGGAAGAGCTGATCGAGATCGCCGATCTGGTGACCGAGATGGGGCAGATCAAACACCCGTTCCGCGCCGGCGTGAAAGCTCAGAAGGGCGTCGAGTTTTAACGCTCAGGGCTGCGTCCGAGCCTGGGTGGGCGCAAAGCGCCCTCCCGTTTTGCTGAAATCAATCCTCCGGTTTGACGGGGAGGGGTGGGCGCGGCCTGGCCTATCAGCCAGGCAAGGCGGTCAAGCCGCGAGCTGAGCCGCTTTTCCCTGTATGTAGTCATCCACTGCGGCGCGCTGGGCTTCATCCAGACGCAAGCCCAGCTTGGTACGCCGCCACAGGTAGTCCTCACCGGTGCGCGCCCATTCGCGGGCAATGGCCCAATCGAGCTCCTGCGCGGTGATGGTGGCGCCGAAGTCCTGGCCGAGGTCTTCTGCGGATTTGGCCTCGCCCAGCACCTCCCAGGCCTCGGTGCCGTAGGCGCGGATCAATCGGCGAGTCCCGTAGGGCGATAGGAACGGATAGTCCGCTGCGAGTTTGTTTTGCAGTTTTTTCACATCCGCCACCGCAAAGTCGCCGCCGGGCAGGGCAACACCTGCGGTCCAGTCCGTGGGCAGCTGCGGGAAGACCTCGCCGATCTTTGCCAGCGCCGCCTCTGCCAGCTTGCGGTAGGTGGTGATCTTGCCGCCGAAGACATTCAAGAGCGGCGCCTGCGCCTGATCCAGCGTCAGCACGTATTCGCGGGTGGCCGCGGTGGCAGAACTGGCGCCGTCGTCATACAGCGGGCGCACCCCGGAGTAGGTCCAGACGATATCCTCGCGCTTGAGCGGCTGATTGAAGTAGCCGGACGCGAAATCAATCAGATAGTCCTGCTCAGCTGCGGTGCATTCGGGCGCGGTTTCCGGATCCGGGTGGTCGGCGTCGGTGGTGCCGATCAGGGTGAAATCCTCCTCGTAGGGAATGGCAAAGATGATCCGCCCGTCCGTTCCCTGGAAGAAATAGCAGCGGCCGTGATCAAACAGTTTCGGCACTACAATATGGCTGCCGCGCACCAGGCGGACGTTTTCGCGGCTGTTCTGGCCCAGCTTCTGGTGCAGCACATCGGCAACCCACGGCCCGCCCGCGTTGACCAGCATTTTCGCGCGGCGCTGATGGGTGTCGCCGGTGGCCTGGTCCTGCAGGGTGATCACCCAGTAGTCCGCGTCGCGCTCGGCGGACAGCACCTTGGTCCGGGTCAGGATCTCAGCGCCGCGGGTCTCGGCGTCGCGGGCATTCAGCACCACCAGGCGGGCGTCCTCGATCCAGCAGTCGGAATACTCGAACGCGGTCTTGAACTTGTCCTTCAGGGGGCGGCCTGCCGGGTCGGCGGCCAGGTCCAGTTTCGCAGTGCCGGGCAGGATGCCGCGTTTGCCAAGCGAGTCGTACAGGAAAAGTCCCAGCCGGATCAGCCAGGCCGGGCGGCGGCCCTTCATCCAGGGCATGAAGGCAGTGAGCAGTTTCGATGTCGGCGTCTCGCTGTCGAACCGCATTTCCTTGTGGAACGGCAGCACAAAACGCATCGGCCAGGAAATATGCGGCATCGCCTTCAAGAGCACCTCGCGCTCGATCAGCGCTTCGCGCACCAGGCGGAACTCGAAATATTCGAGATACCGCAGGCCGCCGTGGAACAGTTTGGTCGAGGCCGAGGAGGTGGCAGAAGCGAGGTCGTTCATCTCTGCCAGCGTCACCGACAAGCCGCGGCCGGCCGCATCGCGGGCGATGCCGCAGCCGTTGATGCCGCCGCCGATGATGAAAAGGTCTGTTACAGGCGCGTCAGTCATTTTCGCTGCTTTCGTTTTGTCCTGCGGTCAGGATACGGGTGCCGGCGGCCTGCGCGGCCTCGGCAAATTCTGCGGGGACCGGGCGGTCAGTGATCACCACGTCCAGGTCTGCCACGTCGCAAATGCGAACCGGGGCGGAGCGGTCGAACTTGCTGCCGTCGCAGACCAGAACTTTCTGCCGGGCGTTCTTGAGGATGGCGCGGGCGACCGAAACCTCGCGGGCGTCGTGGTCCATCACCGCGCCGTCGGTGTCCAGCGCGGAGGCGCCAATGACGGCAAAATCCACCTTGTAGCGGGAGAAGAAGTCAACCGCGTCCTCGCCCACAATGGCGCCGTCGCTTTGCCGCACGGTGCCGCCGGCCAGGATCAGTTCCTTGGCCTGCCCGCCCATCATCATGTTGATAATGTTAATGTTGTTGGACATCACCGTCAGGCCGCTGTGGCCGGACAGCGCCCTGGCGACCTGTTCGGTGGAGGTGCCGATGTTAAGCGAAAGCGAGCAGTTGTCGGGGATCAGCTCTGCCGCCAGGGCGGCCATCGCCAGCTTGTTGCCGGCGTTCAGCTTGCGCCGGTCGTCGTAGCCCTGGCTGGCGGCGGAGCTCACGCGGACGGCACCGCCATGCACGCGGGACAGCGCGCCGCGGGCCGACAGGTCGCGCAGGTCCGCGCGCACGGTCTGCAGGGACACGCCGAAGCGGCGGGAGAGATCCTCGACCTCGACCCGGTCCTGCCGGTTCAAGAGGGAGATGATTTCGTTCTGACGGCCGGTGGCATCCATTTGCTTTCCTTTCGCTGCGATTCTTTAGCGTATTGCGCATGGAGAGTCACTATTCGTTTTCGCATTGGTTTCGTTTGATTTGAAAACGAAAAAGGCGCGCCGTGGCAGGCGCGCCTTGCGAAATGCCTGGCTGTTTTGCTTCAGTAGAGCGGGATCAGGTGATTGTCCCAGGCCAGGTCCGTGCGGTTCAGCGGCTGCTGTCCGGTGTCAGAGACCGCAATGAACTGGCCGGTGCCGGTGCTGGCAGTGAAGCCGCCGGCGGAGGGCGCCAGCCCACAGACGTCACTCATCATGTGCTCTGCCAGCAGCGCGCCGCTGACCGTATCCATCACCTGCAGAACCCCGCCGCGCGGCGAGGTGACGCCGATCCGGCTGCCATCGGCGGAAAAGGCGATGGAGCCGCCGTAGCCCTGCATGTTCAGCACCCGCGCGTCGTCCTCTGCCAGCAAACGCGGCACGGCGCCGGGACGGTGAAGCCCGGCAGTGGGGACCTGTTCGCCCAGATCGCCCTGCCATTGCATGGCGAAACCAACGGTGCCGTCGGCGCGCATGGCGAGGTGGCGGATCGAGTTCAGATGCAGCTCTGGCGGCAGTTCCATCTGCTCCTGCAATTCGCCGTCTAAGCTCAGGTAGCTGAGGTTGGGGCGCATATCAGGCAGGTTCAGCTTGGCGCGGCCGCTGTCGGGGTGGGTTTCGATGCCGCCATTGGCCACTGCCAGCCCCGGCGCGCCGCGGCGCAGGAGCATATCATGCGGACCGATGCCGCCGGAGGAGAAGGCATTGATGCGGCGGTAGCCGTCTGCGGCGTCCCAGAAACCGATCACACCGCGGGCGTTCTCATAGTCGTTTTCGGTGGTGAACAGGCGGCTGCCGTCCGGGGAAAACACCCCGTGGCCGTAGAAATGGTGGCCTTCGGGCGGCTCCAACCGGGCGAGGGCGGCACCGGTCCGGCAGTCGATCACATCGGCAAAGCGGCCCGGGCGGCGGGCAAAGGCGACGGCCTCTGGCCGCACGGGATGAGCCGCGGCAGCGTGGCCGCGGCCGGGCAGGGGGTGGCGGAACAGGACCCCGCCCGTTTCGGAGAGGCCTGCCAGCAGGAAGGCACCGCTGGCGTCCTTGCCAGCCGACAGGAAGGCGGGGCTGCCCGCAGTGGCCCAGCTGGCCTGCGGGGCAAGGGCGGAGGCAAACAAGCCTGCCAGAAATCCGCGGCGGGAGGTCATGCGGGATCCTTTCCGTCAGTCGCCGTCGAGCGAATTGAAACCTGCCGCCGCGCCGAGAGCCGGGCCTAGGCGTTCAGAGGCAAGCGCGCGCAAATCCTTCACCTGCTGACGCAGCGCCTCGATCCGGATGCGGGCGGCGGGGTCGGCGACGCCTGCAAAGACAGGGTCGTCCAAGGCTTCGGCGCGGCTGCGGACGGTTTTAAACCCGCGGGCAAGGTCCGCTTTCAGCGCGGCGTCACCCTGCGCCAAGGCCAGCGCCAGCGGCTCCATCGCGTTCAGCGACAGCAGCACATGATGCAGGCTGCGCCTTGACCGGCGGGCCTCGGCACGGTTGGGGCGGGGTTTTTCATAGGTGCCTAGCGGGCGGCCCAGGCGCATGTCGTCCAGCACTTGCAATCCGGTGGTGAGCGCTTTCAGCAGTTCCTGGGTAATTTCCGCCTCGCTGCGGTAGCGGTTTTTCGGCGCGCGCATTTCGGCGGCGTAGCTGTCCGCCCAGCCCTGACTGATGGCCTCTGCGGTTGCAGCAATATCCGTGCTGATGGCGCGGGTCAGGGCGCAGCGGTAGTCCGCGCTGCCTGCGGCGGCCAGTTCAGGGTCATACAGAAGATATTCCAGCGCATAGAAGCCACGGGCGGCAATGGAATAGCTGGCGAAAGCCGCCGGGTCGGTGATGCCGTCATCCTCGCTGCGGATCAGATTGGCCAGCGCCTTGGGTGTCTTGCCGCGGCTGTCGGGCCAGAAGGCCAGCGCAAAGGCGCGGCTGTCCGTTTCCGTCGGCCCGAAACGGAAGTGGCTGGCGGCGATCCAGGCGTCGAAAGCTTCGCCGTAGGCCGCGCGCAGGGCGTCTGATTGCGGGTTGCAGTCGGCCTTGGCGGTGTCCGCCAGCGCTGTCGCATCTGCTGCCAGCTCCGCAATCGCCGGAAGGATCAGCTGATCGGTGATGCTGCTGGAAAGCTCCGACGCTGCGGCGGGGGCGGCCGCGAGGGCGAGGTTCAGGGCAAGAGCGCGCATCAGAGGCTTTCCAGAAAGGTGATGAGGGCGGCGCGGTCCTGCGGTGCGAGGTCCACGACACGGGTCTTGGCCGCTTCAGCCTCGCCGCCGTGCCACAGGACGGCTTCCAGCAGGGTGCGGGCGCGGCCGTCGTGCAGGAAGCCGGCGCGCGGCGAGACCTGCTGCGTCAGGCCGATCCCCCACAGCGGTGCGGTGCGCCATTCGCGCCCGGTGGCGCGGGCCTCGGGCCGGTTGTCGGCGAGGCCTTCGCCCATGTCGTGCAGCAAGAGGTCGCTGTAGGGCCAGACCAGCTGGAAGCTCTGCTCCGGCCTGTCTGCCAGCCGGTGGGTCACGTATTTCGGCACGTGGCAGGAGGCGCAGCCGCTTTCGTAGAATATCTGCTTGCCGCGCAGCACTTGGCGGTCGCCGGAATCGCGGCGGGCTGGCACGCCAAGGTTGCGGCTGTAGAAGGTGACCAGATCCATGTTGGCCTGGTCGATCTCGGTTTCACGGGAATCACCGCCGCCGTGCGGGGCGGACAGGCAGGCGGTCTGCTGAACGGTGCATTCACCCGCATGGGCCGGGAACAGCGGTGTGGAGATGCCGATGTCGCCGGAGAATGCGCCTGCGGATTGTTCGTGCACGGTCGGCATTCCGGCCTTGAGGCCGAAGCGGCCCAGCATGATCCGGTTGAACTCCCGCGACCAGACCAGGTTGGCGCGCCCGGAGATGCCGTCGCCGTCGGCGTCGTCTTCATCCGCATGGGCGAGGATGTCGGCGGCGGGGATCGCCTCCAGGAGGCCCAGGCCGATCATCGGCGGCGCCACGCGGGGGCTGAGCATGGCGCCCTCCGCCAGCGGGCCGTAGCCGAGGCTGGCCGCGGTGTAGCTGGGGCGCCGCAGGGTGGCGGTCTCACCGCCGTTCAGCGCGACCAAGATATCCTCATACGCCACCTGCAGCCTGTATTCCGGCGCGACGCCGGTGGCAGAGAAGTCCTGCAGCTGCCGGCCATAGTGCGGGTCCGGCGCGGTGCCGATGTAGTCGCTGATCTCCTGCATCTCCGGCGGCACCGGTCCGGGGACGGAAACCCGCAGGAACATGCTTGTTGACCTGTAATCCGGCTGTTCCGGCACATGGCCGCGGCCGTCCTTCAGGTGGCAGCGCTGGCAGGAGCGGGCGTTGTAAAGGGGGCCAAGGCCGTCAGAGGCCTTGGTGGAGGCGGGCGAGAACACCCAGATCTTCTTGAACAGCCCGTTGCCGACCTTGAAGTCCATCTCCTGCTCAAAGCTGAGATTGGCCGAATGCTGGGAGAATGCCTCGTCATCCGTGCGGGCGCGTACTGTCGCGGCGCCGGCGGGAAGGTCCTCGAACGGCTCCGGCGCGGCGAAATCTGTGGCGGGTGCTGTTACCGCCGCGATCCGCTCACGTTCGGCATCGGTGCGGGGGAGGGGGGAAAGATGCGGCTCTGCCTGGTACTTGCCGACCAGGTCCAGCGCCGCAAGGGGCGTGGCTGCCGCAAGCGCGGCAGCCAGCGTGATGTTAGTCTTCAACCTCTGCCATCTTGGTGGCGTTGAGCTGGGCATAGTTTTCGGCACCGATCCGGTCGTGCAGTTCAAGCTGCGTTTCGAGGAAGTCGATATGGCCTTCTTCATCCGCCATCAGTTCTTCAAACAGCTTTTGGGAAACATAGTCGCCCGCCTTGTTGCAGGCGTCGCGGGCTTCCTTGTAGAGCGCGCGGGCGTCCACTTCGGCGGCAAGGTCGCATTCGAGGGTTTCTTTTGGCGTCTGGCCGATCCGCAGCGGGTCAAGCTTCTGCAGGTTCGGGTGGCCGCCGAGGAACAAAATCCTTTCAATCAATTTGTCCGCGTGCTGCATCTCCTCGATGCTTTCCTCGCGGCTTTTCTTGGCCATGCTGCCCAGGCCCCAATCGTCCTGCAGCCGGTAGTGCAGCCAGTACTGGCTGACCGCCGTCAGCTCATGCCGCAGAGCCTTGTTCAGATAGTCGATAACCTTGGCGTCGCCCTTCATTATACTTCTCCCGGATTGATCCTGCGCGTAAATTCGCAAGCTGCGCAGGTACTTCCAGCTTACTGCTGGCGCGCATGGTGTCGAGGAAAAGGGGCATGCAGCCGCCGCAATCGGCGGATTTTCCCAGCGCGTGATAGATCTTGCCGGGGGTGATTATCGTTTCAGGGTCGGCGCTTCGCATCCAATCGATGGCAGCGCGAATGTCGTGATCCGAGATCTGTGTGCAGTGGCAAACGATCATGCTGACTGCGTCCTTGCCTGCTGGCCGCAAAGGCCAAGTGATTCCGTTGGGAAAATATATCTGACAGAATTACTGGGGAATCAAGGGCTATTCAGAGTAAAACACTTGGGTAATGCGGTGTTGCAAATACACGGGCCGCAGAAACTGCGGCCCGAAACTGCGTGGTTGCCTGCTTCTCACTGGAAGACTGCCGAGGGGTTGTCGAGGCTGTCGGAGCCTTCGATGGCGACGCCGTCCAGCTTCAGAACGGACACCACGCGCTCGATCGAGCGGGTCTGGTCGATCAGCCCGTTGACGCCGCCCATCACCAGCGCCTCGCCGGCTTCATTGCCCTGCGCCAGCATCTGGTCGTAGGACAGGCCCGCCTCAGCCGCGGTTTTGATGCGGCCAAGCGCCTGCATGGTGGTGGCAAGCTTGCCGCGCATCTCGGTGTCCAGATCCGCATCCTTGGCGGCAACCAGATCCGACAGGGAGGGGCCGGAGACCAGCGCGCCGGTCACCCGCACGTATTCGCCGAGATAGACGTTCTGCACGCCCAGCCCGTCATAGTAGTGGCTGTTGTGGGTGTTGTCGGAGAAGCAGTCGTGTTCTTCCTCCGGGTCGTTCAGCATCAGGCCAAGGCGCATCCGTTCGCCCGCCTGCTCGCCATAAGACAGCGAGCCCATGCCGGTCAGCATGGCGGTGATGCCGGCGTCTTCGTCTGCCAGCAGCGCAGCGCGGGCTTCGCCGGCTTCGCCCCACTGGTCGGCGATCCACTCCAGGTCAGAGATCAGCAGATCGGTGGCGGCCTGCAGGTATTCGCCGCGGCGGCCGCAGTTGCCGCCGGTGCAGGCATCGCCTTGGGCGTAATCGGTCCAGGGGCGGTCGCCCGCGCCATGATCGGTGCCTTTCAGATCCTGGCCCCAGAGCAGGAATTCGATTGCGTGGTAGCCGGTCGCGACATTGGCCTCGACCCCGTCGGCCTCATGCAGGGCGCCTTCCAGCAGCTCCGGCGTGATCTTGGCAGCATCGATCGCCTTGCCAGACAGTTCAAAGCTGGGGTTGGCGATCACATTCAGCGCCGCCAGGGTGTTTTCTTCGGTCGGGCCGCCATAGGAGGCGTCGACATAGTCGATCAGCCCTTCGTCCAGCGGCCAGGCGTTCACCTTGCCCTCCCAGTCGTCGACGATGGCGTTGCCGAAGCGGAACACCTCGGATTGCTGGTAGGGCACCCGGGCCGCGATCCAGGCGCCGCGGGCGGCTTCCAGGTTTTCTGCGGAGGGATGGCCGATCAGTTCATCCACCGCTGTCTTCAGCACTTGGGCGGTGGCCAGGCTGTCCTGGTATTTTGCCTCTGCAATATTGGCGTAGGTGTTCAGAACAGCGGCTTTGTCGGCGGCAAATGCGGCGGTGGCGCCAAATGCGAGGCCGGCGAGGGCGGTGCCCGTGAGAAAGACGGATTTCATCAGCTAAGTCCTTGAGGGTGCTATGTGTTCAATGAAGGGTGGCGGTTGCGGGCCGGGCGGATTGCATGGGCGGTTGCACGCCCAGAACTTGCCGCATGAGCAAACCGCAGTCGGATGCGAGTTGCGTGAGTTCCGATGCCTTGCGCGGGGTGACAATCAGCGACGCAAGGATTTGCGCATCGTCCTGCTGGCCTTCGGCGGCCGACGCCAGCAGGTTGGCAAAGCAGTTCTCGTCCGCGCCCAGGCAGTTGCAGGCCATGCCGTGGCGCACCAGCGGGCGGCGGCCATGGGCGGCGCAGAAATTGCATAGGCAGCCAAAGGCCTCAAAGGCGGCTCCGGCCATTTCGGGTCCGAAGTTCGCCTCGAAGTCGCGGCGCATCTGCTCGCGGGTCTCGGCCCCGGAGAACCAGTGGCGCAGATAGATCACCGCGCCGGCTTCCAGCGCCGGCAGCTCCGACAGGGTGCCGACAGTGACCCCGCCGCGGGACTGTGGGGCAGCGGCGCTCATTTGGTCAGGATCAGCTTGCCCGCGCGGGTGATGCGCAGCGAATAGATCTGGCCGTTCAGCAGGATGCGGGCCTGCGCGCCGCCGCGGGTCAGGTCCTCGGCGTGGTAGGTGGGGAAAACCTCGGCGGTGGCCTCAGTGGGGACAGGTTTGGAAGTGATCTGGTTCATGACTTGCGCCCATCGCTGAATTCCGCCCTGTCCAGAAGCCATTCCAGGCAAAAACCGGACAGCGCGCCGGACGGCGCAAAGACCTGCGGCCACAGGTGGCGCATGTCCTCAGAGTCCGGTTCCTTGATGTCAGGGCCGCAAAGGCGGCGCGCACTGGTCGGCATGGGGGCGATCTCGGTTGATACTATGTCACTCGGGCTCGCCCGATCCGAGTCAGGCTGGCTGGAATGCCGTATACCTGATTTATTTACTCACCTATGTCAATCCGAGTTTTTTAGTCGGAATTATTTTTTGTGCCGGGTCAAGAGGATGGCAAAAGAAAAGGCCGCCCTTGAGGCGGCCTTTGCGTCAATCAGTTCCAGAGGGATCAGGCGCGGGTGCCGGAGAAGCGTTCCTGCCATTCCTCGCGCTGCTCGTCGGTGATCTTGGCGAACAGCACGTCCGGCACGGTGAAGCCGTGGCCTGCGGGCAGGGCGGACAGGGCGGCGGCCGCGTCGTCCGGCCAGCTGCGGTCGTCCGAGTTCAGGGCGGCCATCAGCGTGTCCGACGCATGCGGGATGAAGGGGGCCGACAGCACCGCATAGAGCCGGATCAGATTGAGGCCCAGGCGCACCTGCGCAGCGGCGCGCTCGGGGTCTTCCTTGAACACCGACCAGGGCGCCGCGGACTGCAGGTATTCGTTGCCGGCAACCCAGATCGCCCGCAGCTCCTGCGCCGACTTGCGGACATCCATCGCTTCCATGTGGCCCTCATAGGCGCGGATGCGGGTGGTGAGTTCATCGATCAGCGCCAGTTCCTGCGCGCCGTATTCGCCGCCGGCCGGAACCTCTTCGCCGAACTTGGAGCGGCAGAACTTGGTGATGCGGCTGACGAAGTTGCCCAGAACGTCCGCCAAATCCTTGTTCACGGACTGCTGGAAGTTTTCCCAGGTAAATTCGGAGTCGGAGCTTTCGGGTGCATGGCTCAGCAGCCACCAGCGCCAGTAGTCGGCGGGCAGGATCTCCAGCGCCTGGTCCATGAACACGCCGCGGCCCTGCGAGGTGGAGAACTGGCCGCCGTCATAGTTCAGGTAGTTGAAGGACTTGAGGTGGTCGACCATCTTCCACGGCTCGCCGGAGCCAAGGATGGTGGCCGGGAACGACAGGGTGTGGAACGGCACGTTGTCCTTGCCCATGAACTGGACGTATTTCACATCCTCCGCGCCCTGGTCGGTGCGCCACCAGCGCTGCCACTCTGCATCGCTCTTGCCGTGCTTCTCGGCCCACTCGCCGGCGGCGGCAATGTACTCGATCGGCGCGTCGAACCAGACGTAGAAGACCTTGCCCTCCATGCCCGGCCAATCCTCGCTGCCTTTTTTGACCGGCACGCCCCAGTCCAGGTCGCGGGTGATGCCGCGGTCCTGCAGGCCGTCGCCGTCATGCAGCCATTTCTTGGCGATGGAGGTGGTCAGCACCGGCCAGTCTGTCTTGGTGTCGATCCAGGCGTCGAGCTGATCGCGCATTGCCGACTGGCGCAGGAACAGGTGCTTGGTCTCGCGCACTTCCAGGTCGGTGGAGCCGGAGATGGCCGAACGCGGATTGATCAGGTCTGTGGGGTCCAACTGCTTGGTGCATTCCTCGCACTGGTCGCCGCGGGCCCGCTCGTAACCGCAGTTGGGGCAGGTGCCTTCGATATAGCGATCGGGCAGGAAGCGGCCGTCGGCATTGGAATAGACCTGCTTTTCGCTGACTTCCGAAATCAGCCCGGCCTCGGCCAGCTTGCCGGCGAAATGCTGGGTCAGCGCATGGTTCTGCGGGCTGGAGGAGCGGCCGTAATGGTCGAACGACAGGCCGAAGCGGTGCGCGATGTCGGTCTGCACTTCGTGCATTTCGGCGCAGTAATCGGCAACCGGCTTGCCGGCTTTGGCCGCCGCCAGTTCCGCCGGTGTGCCGTGTTCGTCGGTGGCGCAAAGGAACAGGACCTCATGCCCGCGGCCGCGGTTGTAGCGGGCGTAAAGGTCAGCGGGCAGCTGGCTGCCTATCAGGTTGCCCAGATGCTTGATCCCGTTGATGTAGGGAAGCGCCGAAGTGATCAGAATGCGTGCCATGCCGTCCATCCAGGTAATGCGTCAGAGGCCCGTCTAGCCTATGCGGCGGGCGGCGGGAACCCCGTGTGCGTATTTCGTTGAAAATTGGGCGGCGGCGGCGCTACCGCCCCTCGCGCGAGCGTTTCAGCAGGCGGCCGATGGTGAAGGAGGTGCGCGGCGCATAGACGTAATGGGTGCGCTCCTCCGGCACCGGGCGGGCGCGCATCCGGTTGAGCCCGAAAACGATCAGCAGCAGGTGGCCGCAGGCGACGTAGGCAAACAGCGCAGGCGGGCCGAAGCTGTCGATCAGGGCCGAGGAGACAAAAGGCGAGGCGATGGCGCCAAGCGCGTACCAGAACATCAGCGCCGCCGACAGCTCGACCCTTTCGGCGGAGGTGGCGAAGTCGTTGGCGTGGGCGGCGGAGACCGAGAAGATCGGGAAGGTGGTGAAGCCGAAGAAGCTGGCGGCCAGCATCACGCCGAGGGTGCCGGTGCCGCTGGCGGCGATGGTGACGGTGCTGCTGACGATGGCGGCCACCGACAGCCAGATCAGCACCCAGCGGCGGTCGTATTTGTCGGCGAGCCAGCCGAGCGGGTACTGCGCCAGCGCGCCGCCCAGAACAAAGGCGGCCAGGAAGAAGGCGATCTGGCCGACTTCCAGCCCGACCTCCTGGCCGTAGACCGGGCCGACCATCCGGAAGGAGGCGGAGCTGAGCGCCGAAACGATGACGCCCGCCACCGCCAGCGGCGAGCAGCGCCAGGCCAGCTTGGGGCGCAGCCGCGGGGCATCGGGAGTTTCCGGCTGGCTGGACCGGGTCAGGGTCAGCGGCAGCAGCGCGGCGCAGCAGAGGATCGCCAGCAGGTTATAGGAGATATAGGCGGCCGGCGGCAGCACCGCGATGATCAGCTGCGCCGCCAGCGAGGCGCTCATGTCGGCAATCCGGTAGGTGCCCATGGCGCGGCCGCGGGTTTCGTTGGTGACCTTGGCGTTGAGCCAGGCCTCGATCACCGTGTAGCAGCCGGCGACGCAAAGGCCGGAGGCCATCCGCATCGCCGCCCAGGCATAGGGGTTTTCGGTCAGCGTGTGGCCCAAGAGGCCCATGGCGCCAAGCGCGGTGCAGACTGCAAAGGCGCGGGAATGGCCGACGTTGCCCATCAGCCGCGGCGCCCACCAGCAGCCGATGAAGAAGCCGAAGAAATGGCCGGAGCCCAGGAGGCCGATCTGCTCCTTGGTGAAGTTGAGCGTCAGGCCGGAAATGGCATCGAGCGGGCCGACGCCTCCGGTCGACAGCTGCAGCAGGATGACAGAAAGGAACAGGGCGGCAAAGGAGACGATCAGGCGCATAACGGTGCGACCATGACAGGCTGGGACGGCATTGCCAGCCGGTTTCCGCCACCAGCGTGTCGTATTTTTGCGGGGCGGTGTTTTTTTTAGCACCGGCGCGGCGCGGGCCGGCGCTCAGCCTGCCTGGCGGATGCGGGCCCTGACGCTGAGGCTGACCCGGTCGGCCACCAGATCCGGGTATCCGGAGGCGCCGAAGGCGGCGCGGCTGATCTGGCCGGAGAGATGCACATCCAGTTCCCGCAGGTCGTCCGGGGCGGTGCCGGGGCGGCGGTAGAGCGCGGCCTGCAGGGTGACCGGCCGGGTGGCGCCGCGTAATGTCAGATCACCGGTGATTTGGGCGCCGCCGGACAGCCGTCCGTCCGGCCCCAGGCGGACCCGGGTGGAGCGGAATCGGATCTGCGGGAAGCGGGCGGTGTCCAGCAGGCCGGGGCCTTTGAGCGCCTCGGTGGCAAACACCAGCCCGGTGCGGGCGCGGCGCGCGTCCAGGGTGATATCGGCCTGGCTGCGGGCCAGATTCTGCGGGTCGATGCGGATGCGCGCAGCAGAGACGGGGACCCGGCCGTGCTGCGGCTGGCCGCCAAGCAGGAAGGTGAAGCGCACATCCGTGGCCTCGGGGATCAGGCGGTAGGGCAGAAGGGCGGCCAGCAGCGCCTGCGGCGCCAGCAGGGCGGCTCCGAGGCCGGCCAGCAGGGCGCGGCGCGGCATCCGGGAGTTGCCCATGGGTGCGGTTCCTTCCGTGTTTGCTGGCCCGTTTTTCCTGTGCTGCCGGACGAGTTTAACCGGATTTGCCGCTGCGGGCCGCTCACTTTTGCTTGCGTGCCTGTGAAACCGCGGGGGGGGCTCCCGCCAGACGCCGGCGTTTGGGGCAAAGACCTCTGCCTGTTGGGCCGGGCACTGGCCTGCGACCGGTGCCCGGCCCCAAGCCGCTAAGGCCGCGCTGGCGCAGCCAGCGGTGACGGCGGCTGCGCCAGCGCCGCGGGCAGGCGGGCCGCAGCCGGGCCGCAGGCGCCGGGCGGCAGCGGGGCTGCCTGCAGCGGGCTGCCGGCGCCGGTGCGGGTGATCTGCCAGCTGCGGGGCGGCAGGGTGCGGGCGCGCAGCCGCTGCAGGGTCCAGCAGCCCGGGAAACCGGGGCGGTCGCGGGCGGGGGGCGGGCTGCCGCCGGGCCGGGGCGCATGGGCCGGGGCCAGGTGCCAGCGGCTTTCGATGCCCTGGGCGCCGCCTGTGCCGGGGGTCAGCAGCAGGCCCAGCGGCGCCGGGCCGAAGCGCCCGCCAGCCTCTGCCGCCAGATGCAGCCGCCGCACCGGGGTCATGGCGGGCGGCTCTGCCAGCTCTGCCACCACCAGCGGTGCCGCGCCGCTGCGCAGGGCTTCCTCCATGGACCAGAGCAGATCCTCTGTCCGGGCGGCCTGCACGAACAGAAAACGGGCAGGGCTGGCAAATTCCGCCATCCCGCCGGGGTTCAGCCGGGGGCCGCCCTGGGCCGCAGACAGCCACAGGACGGATCCCGGGGCGGCGGCCTGTGCGGCGGCGGCCAGCCAGAGGGCAAAGCTGTGGCGGGCCGGGCCGCAGGCCTCATGCACACGGGCCTGTTCCAGCGCGATCCCCTCCATCAGGGGCAGCGCCGGACGGGGTTTGTGGCTGCGGCGGGTAAGCAGGTGAGTCGGCATGCCGTCAAAGTAGCGCGTTCGCTATTTGTTCTCAATCGGGTGCTGCGGCGGGCAGTGCTGCCGCCCCGCATCCTTGATCGGACCGCGCGTGATGCGCGGTGCGGCTGGCCTCAGCTCTCGCGCGGGACCACCGGGCCGCCCTGCTTGGCCCATTCGCTGAAGCCTCCTTCCAGATGCACCACCGGTTTCAGCCCCATCTCCATCGCCGCCCTGGCACTGAGCGCCGAGCGCCAGGCGCTGGCGCAGTAAAACACATAGGTCTTGTCCTGGTTGAACACCGGCTTGTGATAGGGGCTGTCCGGGTCGATCCAGAATTCCAGCATGCCGCGCGGGCAGGAGAAGGCGCCGGGGATCATGCCGCTGCGCTGCAGCTCGCGGATGTCGCGCAGATCGATGAAAACATAGCCCTCATCCAGCACCTTCTGCTTGGCTTCTTCGACGGTCATGGTTTCGACAAGGCTGTTTGCCTCGGCCAGCAGCGCCTTGACGCCTTTGGTGATCTGTTGCGGCATTCTGCGCCCTCCTCAAGTAACACGGGAGGCAGGCTGCAGCGTTTTGCGCCGGGGTGCAAGCGGCTGGGGGCGGCTCAATGAACCTGCTGCTGATCAAGCGCCGCCACGCTGCCGCCGCCGGCAAGCCAGGCATCCATGCCGCCGTCCAGGACGAAGACCTGCCGCAGGCCCATATGCCGTGCGCTTTGGGCGGCCTGGGGGGCGTGCAAGCCATTGCCGCAGCAGAATACAAAAATCTTCTCATCGGCAGGACCGGTGCTGCTGACGGGGCTGCCGGGGCCGATCCAGAGATCCGTGAGCCCGTGGGGGCAGGGAAAAGCCCCCGGAATGATCCCGGTTCTTTTCATTTCCTGCGCCATGCGCAGATCAACGAACACGGCGCGGCCGCGGGCATGGGCCAAGCGTGCCTGGGACGGCGGCAATCGCAGTACAGGCGCTTCTGCTTCGATAGCGCGATCTTCACCTATTTCATGCACCGCGAATGTCATGGGCCACTCCTTGTAATTCAATTTGCGACAAATTTGAGCGTATCACATTTTAGGCGAATCGCTTTCAGGTTGTTCTTGGATGGTTAACGCCGGTCTTCCGGTGTGCTGCCGCGGCTTGCACTTGCCGTGCTGCCGGCTAGGGTCGCAGGCAAATCCGGAACAAGGGAGCGCGAGATGAAAATGAACCCGTTGGGCCGCACCGGCATGAGGGTGTCCGAACTGTGCCTGGGCACGATGACCTTTGGCACCCAGACGCCGGAGGACGAGGCCCATGCGCAGATTGATATGGCGCTGGCGGCTGGCGTGAACTTTGTCGACACCGCCGAGATGTATCCGGTCAATCCGGTCAGTGCTGAAACCCTGGGCAACAGCGAGAGAATCATCGGCAACTGGAACGAAAGGACCGGACGGCGAGGCGACTACATCCTGGCGACCAAACATTCCGGTGAAGGGATGCGGCATGTGCGCGGCGGGGCGCCGATCTCGTCCAAGACCATCGCGCCCACCATCGAGGCTTCGCTGAAGCGGCTGAAGACGGATTATATCGATCTCTACCAGTTTCACTGGCCGAACCGGGGCAGCTACATGTTCCGGCAGAACTGGACTTATGATCCTTCCGGCCAGAACCGCGAGGAGGTGCTGGCCAACATGGAGGACTGCCTGGAGGCGCTGCAGCGCGAGGTGGAGCGCGGCACCATCCGCGCCTTTGGCCTGTCCAATGAGAGCGCCTGGGGCACCGCGCAATGGCTGCGCATCGCCGAGGTGCGCGGCTGGCCGCGGGTGGCCTCGATCCAGAACGAATACTCGCTGGTCTGCCGGATGTATGACACCGACCTGGCCGAGCTGAGCGTCAATGAAGATGTCGGGCTGATGGCGTTCTCGCCGCTGGGCACCGGATTGCTGACCGGGAAGTACCAGGACGGGGCGGTGCCGGAAGGCTCGCGCAAGTCGATCAACCCGGAACTGGGCGGGCGCCACAGCCCGCGGGTCTATGATGCGGTGGCGGCCTATCTGAAGATCGCAGAACGCCACGGGCTGGATCCGGTGCATATGGCGCTGGCCTGGTGCCGGGCCCGGCCGTTCATGGCGTCGGCGATCTTTGGCGCCACCCATCTGCCGCAGCTGGAGCATTTGCTGAAGTCGGTGGAGCTGGAGCTGAGCCAGGAGGTGCTGGACGAGATCAACGCTGCCCACCGGGCGCATCCGATGCCGTATTGATCCAAGGGGCGGAGGCTCTCCCGCCCGGCCTGCGGGCATGGACATGCCCTAGGCCGGTTGGGCCGGGCGCTGCTGGCGCAGCGCGGAGAAGGGTTTGCTCAGAAGCGTTCAGGGGCAGGTCTGCCCCTGAAGCGCCTTTGCAATTCTGTACAAGGGTTGCGCGTCAAGGGTGAACGGTGCTGCGCACCGCCGCTGCGCGGCCCTTGACCCGCGTTGTGTCAGTGAGCCGTCGGGCGTGCCTGTTCCTGGCGCAGGTCGCGGGCTGAGGTGCCATGCGCGGTGCGGAAGGCGCGGGCAAAGCTCGATTGCGAGGTGAAGCCGGTGGCCATTGCCACCTCCATCAGCGGCATTGCGGTGTCGGTGACCAGGCGGCGGGCCTCGGCCAGGCGCAGCTGAAGGTAGTGGTCCTGCGGCGTGGTGTTGAGCTTGAGCCGGAACTGCTGCTGCAGGCTGCGCGGGCTGGTGCCCAGCGTCTCGGCGATCTGCGCCAGCGGCAGCGGCTCATCCAGCGAGGCTTCCATCAGCGCGTTTGCCTTGGCGGTCAGGGCACTGTGGGCGCGGCCGCCCAGTCGGCTTTGCGGGCGCGGCAGGGCAGAGGGCCCGTCGAACAGGAACAGCCCCGCCACGCGGGAGGCAAAGCCTGCGCCATGGCGGCAGCTGATGATGTGCAGCATCATTTCAATTGCCGGCGTCGCGCCGCCGGAGGTCATACGGGCCTCAGACACGGTGAAGCGGTCGTTGCGGGCGTCCACGTTGGGGAAGCGGGCGGCGAAGTTTTCCAGGTCTTCCCAGTGGGTGGTGGCGGGGTGGCCGTCCAGCAGCCCTGCCTCGGCCATCAGCCAGGGCCCGCCGTCGATGCCTGCGATGGTGGCGCCGGTGGCGGCGATGCGGCGCAGGCCGGCCAGCAGGCTGGGGGTGGCATGACGCGCCAGCTGGAAGCCCGCGACGATGATCAGCAGTTCGCAGCCCTGCAGCCGGGCCAGCGGAAAGCTCGGCACGGTGAGGCCGCTGGTCAGCATCGGCGGCTCTGCCGTGGCGCTGACATAATCCCAGTCGAATGCCGCCCGCCCGGCCAGCCGGTTGGCGGCGCGCATGGGGTCCACTGCAGCGGCAAAGGACAGCGTGTTGCATTCATCCAGAACCAGCACCGCTGTCTTCAGCGGCCGGTTCTCGGGCTGCAGGATGTTTTTTGCGGATTTCATCAACTTCGATTCGCCTGGTGTAAACTGTGCCGTAAAAGGCTGCGGCAGAGTCGCTGTCAGCGCAAATCAGAATCTGGGGAGGAGCCTGGGGATAACCCGTGGCAAAACCCTGTACATCGAAGGGAAAAGAAAAATGCCTCTGGAAATGAACCGGGAAGTCTTCATCACCTGTGCCGTGACCGGCTCCGGCGGCACCCAGGACCGCAGCCCGCATGTGCCGCGCTCGCCCCAGCAGATCGCCGACAGCGCCATCGCCGCGGCCAAGGCCGGCGCCGCAGTGGTGCACTGCCATGTGCGCGATCCTGAGACCGGGGTGCCGTCGCGCCGACTGGATCTTTACCGCGAGGTGACTGACCGGATCCGTGATGCCGAGGTGGATGTGGTGCTGAACCTGACCGCGGGCATGGGCGGTGATATGGTGTTTGGCGACACCGAGAACCCGCTGCCGCTGAAGGAGGCGGGCACCGACACGGTTGGGGCGACGGAGCGCGTTGCCCATGTGGCGGAATGCCTGCCCGAGATCTGCACCCTGGATTGCGGCACCATGAACTTTGCCGAGGCCGACTACGTTATGACCAACACGCCCGGCATGCTGCGGGCGATGGGGCAGATGATGACCGACCTGGGCGTGAAGCCGGAGATCGAGGCGTTTGACACCGGCCACCTGTGGTTTGCCAAGCAACTGGTGAAAGAGGGTGTTCTGGAGCCGAACGCGCTTGTGCAGCTGTGCATGGGGGTGCCGTGGGGCGCGCCGGATGATCTGAATACCTTCATGGCAATGGTCAACAACGTGCCGGACGACTGGACCTTCTCGGCCTTTGCGCTGGGCCGCAACCAGATGGCCTATGCGGCGCAATCGGTGCTGGCGGGCGGCAACGTGAGGGTCGGGCTGGAAGACAACCTGTGGCTCGACAAAGGCGTCCTGGCGGAGAACTGGCAGCTGGTCGAGCGCGCCAACACCATCGTGTCGAACATGGGCGCACGGGTGATCGGTCCGCAGGAAGTGCGCGAGAAGCTGGGCCTGACCAAGCGCGCGCCGGTGGCGCAGTAAGCGTTCGAAACGGGGGGTGCCCTGCGTGCACCCTCTGTGCACCCCCTGTGCACCAGCGGGTGACCTTGAAAGACCAACGGAGGGCTGGGCCCGGCCCTCGGGGTGGGTGCGAAAGCGCCTTCCCCATGGGGGAGGGGCGGGCGCTGCCCGTGCAGTTGCACGGGCCATTTGCAAATGGATACTCAGATGACAAAGACAGCAGCAATCATCGGCGGCGGGGTTATCGGCGGCGGCTGGGCCGCGCGGTTCCTGCTCAATGGCTGGAACGTGCGGGTGTTCGACCCGGACCCGGAAGCAGAGCGCAAGATCGGCGAAGTGCTGGCCAACGCCCGCCGCTCGCTGCCCGGCCTTGGCAATGTGGCATTGCCTGCCGAGGGCAGCCTGACCTTCCATGAGACCATCGCGGAGGCCGTCGAGGGCGCCGAGTGGATCCAGGAGAGCGTGCCCGAGCGGCTGGACCTGAAACAGAAGGTCTATGCAGAGCTGCAGGCGCATTGCGCGCCGGATGCGGTGATCGGCTCCTCCACCTCCGGCTTCAAGCCGTCGCAATTGCAGGACGGACGCGAGAACCCGGGCCAGATCGTGGTCGCGCATCCGTTCAACCCGGTCTATCTGCTGCCGCTGGCCGAGCTGGTCACGACAGAGGCCAACCCGGCGGGCGTCATCGACCGCGCCAAGGAGATCATCACTGCCATCGGCATGTATCCCCTGCACCTGAAGAAGGAAATCGACGCCCATGTGGCCGACCGTTTCCTGGAAGCGGTCTGGCGCGAGGCGCTTTGGCTGGTGAAGGACGGCATCGCCACCACCGAGGAGATCGACAACGCGATCCGCTACGGCTTTGGCATCCGCTGGGCGCAGATGGGTCTGTTTGAAACCTACCGGGTGGCTGGCGGCGAGGCGGGCATGAAGCATTTCATGGCGCAGTTCGGCCCCTGCCTCAGCTGGCCCTGGACCAAGCTGATGGATGTGCCGGAATTCACTGATGAACTGGTGGACCTGATCGCGGGCCAGTCGGATGAGCAATCCGGCCAGTACTCGATCCGCGAGCTGGAGCGGCACCGGGACGACAACCTAGTCGGTATGATGCGGGCACTGGGCGCAAATAATTGGGGCGCTGGTGCGCTGCAGAACGCCCATGACCTGAACCGCGAGGGCGAGGCCGGGCTGGTGCGCACGATTGAGGATCTGGAGGACCTGAGCCAGCCGGTGCTGACCCAGAGCCGCGTGGTGCCGCTGGATTGGACCGATTACAACGGCCATATGACCGAGAGCCGCTATCTCGATGCCTTTGCGCAGTCCACCGACCGGCTGATGATGATCATCGGCTGCGATGCGGAGTATATCGCCAACGGCGGCAGCTACTTCACCGCCGAAACCCATATCCGGCATATCGACGAGGTCCATGCGGGCGATCCGATCCAGGTGAAGACCCGGGTGATCATGGGTGCGGGCAAGAAGATGCATCTGTGGCACGAGATGTTCTCCGGCGAGCGGCTGCTGGCGACCGGCGAGCATATGCTGCTGCATGTGGACCTGAAGACCCGCCGTTCGGCGCCGCCTGCGCCGCATATCGAGGCCAATCTGGTGAAACTGGCAGAGGCCCATGCGGCATTGGCGGCGCCGGAGGGGCTGGGCCGCGCAATCGGTGCGCCCAGATGAGCCGGGTTCTGATCACCGCCGGCGGGTCTGGCATCGGCCGCGCCATGGCTGAGGGCTTTGCTGCTGCCGGGCATAAGGTCTGGGTCACGGATGTGAGCGCCGTAGCGCTGGCAGACCTGCCGGAAGGCTGGCAGACAACGGCGGTAGATGCCACCGATGAGGCGGGCGTCAAGGCGCTGTTTGCGGAGATCGAGGATACATGGGGCGGGCTCGATGTGCTTTGCGCCAATGCGGGCATCGCCGGGCCCACGGCGCTGATCGAGGATATTGCGCTGGAGGACTGGCGCAAATGCGTGAGCGTCAATCTTGAGGGGTGCTTTCTGGCCGCCAAATACGCAGCACCTTTGATGAAGGCGGCCAAGGCGGGATCGATCATCGTGACATCCTCCACCGCCGGGCAGTACGGCTATCCGAACCGGGCGCCTTATGCTTCGGCGAAATGGGCGGTCATCGGGCTGATGAAGACCTTGGCGATGGAGCTTGGCCCCTTTGGCATCCGCGCCAATGCGATTTGTCCCGGCGCGGTGGAAGGGCCGCGGATGGAGGGCGTGCTGGAGCGCGAGGCGGCGGCCAAGGGCATGACCCGGGACGAGGTCTATGCGGGTTATGCCGCGGGCACCTCGATGGGGCGGTTTGTTGAAGCCAGCGACATTGCCAATATGGCGGTGTTCCTCGGCTCGGACGCGGCGCGGCTGGTGTCGGGGCAGGTGATCGCCGTGGATGGCCATACCGAGAACCCGGACCCGAAAGTGTGAGCGCCTAGATCAGGAAGTCAGAGGGCAGCGTTCGGCCCGGCGGGGTGGGAAGCGAAGCGCCCGCCCCGTGGGGGGCGGGACGGGCGCTGCCCGGCCTATCGGCCGGGCGGAAGTTCTGTTTGAAACGATTTAACTGCTGATCGCCGCCCTGAGCGCCCTGAGCCGTCCCGGCAATTGCCGGGCGGTGATGTCGGCTTCGCGCACCAGATTGTCAAAATGATTGGTGAAGGTGGCGATCCGCTCCTTGTCGCGGAAGGCCAGATAATGGGTGCCGGCGTAAAAGACACACAGAAGCGGCCCGAAGATGGTGATCGGTGAGGAATAAAGCCGCTTGGCATCGAACAGGTAGATGCGCAGCCGGGGATAGAGCTGCTCGCAGAGCCGTTCGAACTGATCAAGCTGTTCCAGCCGCACATCCAGCGGCAGGCCCTCGTAATAGCCAACCGCATGGGCAAAGCTGTCGAGCTCGTATAGCGGCAGGGCAATTTCATAATCGGACGGCGATTGGCGCATCCAGGTGAGCCGGTCTTCGGAGGCGCCGATGGCCTGGCCGGCGGTGCGGCCCAGATGGGGGGAGTATTCCCATTCCAGGAGCGCGCGGGTTTTCAGCATGTCGGGCAGCGCAGCGGGAACGTGGCGGATCTTGTAGCCCTCGGCCTCCTGGTGCCAGTCGAAGATCCGTTCATCGACCAGCGCGCGGGGGGCCTCGGTCAGGGTGAGGCTGGAGGCCAGCAGTTCGGCGGCGCTTTCGGGCCGGTCAGACAGGCTGAGGAGCCAGTCGGCGGAAACCCCCAGCGCGCCGGCGCAGGCGCCAACCACATGGGCGTTGGGCAGCCGCGCGCCCTCGTCTGTCAAGAGCTGCGAGATGGTGGAGCGGTCGACACCGACGGCGCGGGCCAAAGCGCTTTGGCTGAGGCCGCTGTCGCGCAGCGCCCGGTTCAGCCTTTGCCGGAACTGCTCTGCGCGCACCCGTTTGTCGATGTTTTCTATCATGTGTTTTCAAATATCACGATTGATGGATTTTGTTAACTGCATTCGGAATTCTGCACAGTCTGCGGCTGCGGTAGTTTGGAAACAAGCACTTACCAAAGAATTTCAGGAGGCAAGATGGAAACGCGCAGGCGCTCCATAGTTAAGGCAGTGATCTGGAACATCCTCGGGCTGGCGACGATGACGCTGGTGGGGTTGATTGCCACCGGCTCGGCCAAGGCAGGCGGCATGATGGCGCTGGTCAATACAGGGATCGGGTTTACGGTCTACCTTTTCTATGAACGCGCCTGGGCAAAGATCAGCTGGGGGCGCGGCCATGTCTGAGCGCTGCAGCGAATACATGCCGCGGGGTGTGGAATGGGGCACCCTGGCGCTGATCCTGGGCTGTTACGGCGGCTGGCTGGCGGCGCTGTGGCTGCTGCCGCAGGTCAGCCTGTTGCTGACGGTGATGGCGCTGGGCGTGATGGCGGCGCTGCATTCCTCGCTGACCCATGAGGCGCTGCACGGGCATCCGTTCCGCAGCCGCTGGCTGAATGAGGCGCTGATGTTCTTTCCGCTGAGCCTGGCGATCCCTTATGGCCGCTTCCGCGACACCCATCTGGCGCATCACGAGGATGAGGCGCTGACCGACCCCTATGACGATCCGGAAAGCAATTTCCAGGACCCGGGCGTGTGGGCGCGCTTGCCGGGTTGGCGCAAGGCGCTCTTGCGGGTGAACAACACGCTATTGGGCCGGGTGGTGCTGGGGCCGCTGATCGGGCAGCTCTGCTTTATGGCGGGCGACTGGCGGCTGATGCGCAGGGGAGAGCCGGGGATCGCCCGCGACTGGGCGCTGCATGGCCTTGGCCTGACGGTGGTGATCTGGGTGGTGCTGCAGTCGCCTGCGCCGCTTTGGGCGGCACTTGCCGGGGCCTATCTGGGGCTGGCGCTTTTGAAGATCCGCACCTTCCTGGAGCACCGCGCGCATGAAACCGCCCGCGGCCGCACCGTGGTGATCGAGGACAAGGGGCCGCTGGCCTTCCTGTTCTTGAACAACAACCTGCACATCGTGCACCACATGCATCCGGGCGTGCCCTGGTACGCGCTGCCGCGGCTTTACCAAACCCGCCGGGCAGAGTTCCTGGCGGCCAACGACGGCTATTTCTACCGCAACTACCTGCAGATTTTCCGCAACTACCTGTTGCGGGCCAAGGATCCGGTGCCGCATCCGCTCTGGCAGCAGGGGGAATAAGGGCGCATAAGCGGGGGCATGTTTGCCTGGATCCCCGTTTCCATAGCCGCTGCCAGCTTTCAGACCGTGCGCTTCATGCTGCAGAAGGTCCTGAGCAGCGTGACGCTGTCGCCGGGCGGAGCCACCTTCGCCCGGTTTGTCTATTCGGCGCCCTTCATTCTGGCCGGGCTGGCGGGTTATCTGGCGGTCTCAGGGCGGAGCCTGCCGGAACTGGGGCCGAAGTTCTGGATGTTTGCGGCCATCGGCGGCACCGCGCAGATCCTGGCCACCGTCTGCGTCGTCGCCCTGTTCAAGCAGCGCAATTTCGCGGTTGGCATCACCTTCAAGAAGACCGAAGTGATCCAGACCGCCATCGTCGGGCTGGCGGTGCTGGGCGATCCTGTCAGCCTTGGCGGCTGGGCGGCGATCCTGATCGGGCTGGCCGCCGTTCTGGTGCTGTCCAAGACCCCGGATGCGGCAGGCCCCTGGTGGCGGCATCTGACCAACCGGGCCTCGCAGCTGGGGCTGGGGTCGGGGGTGCTGTTTGCCTTTTCCGCGGTCAGCTACCGCGGCGCGTCGCTGCAGCTGGCGGAGCTGGAGCCGATGTTCCGCGCAGGCGTGACCCTGGCTGCGGTGGTCAGTCTGCAGACGTTGTTCATGCTGGTCTGGCTGGGCCTGCGCGAGAAGGGCGAGATCGCCCGGGTCTGGCAGGCACGCAAAGTTGCGGTTTGGGTGGGGCTGACCAGCATGGGGGGCTCATTCTGCTGGTTCTGGGCCTTCACGCTGCAAAACGCGGCCTATGTGAAGGCGGTGGGGCAGGTGGAGCTGCTGTTGTCGCTGCTGGCGTCGGTGCTGTTCTTCAAGGAGAAAGTCACGCTCCGCGAACTGGCGGGCATGGGGCTGCTGATCGTGTCGATCCTGGTGCTGGTTCTGGCCCTGTAACCGGGAGCGTCAGCAGCTGGGCAGCCGGAATTATGCGATAATTCCGGCCCGGAAAGCACGGGTTTCAAAGGACGTTTCCCGCGCCGGGAAACGTGATCCTTCAGCCGTCGGCGGGCATCGGGTAGCCCTTGAGGCGCAGGAACAGGCTGGCCTCGTCGTTGTTGTGGAAATAGGGCACGCTTTGCGGCGGCTCGGCGTCGCGGACGCGGGCGGTGACTTCGGCCAGCACCACCTCGGTGATGAAGGGCAGGTCGAAGCTGCGCACCTGGCTGAGCGGAATCCATTGCAGGTGCGACAGCTCATCCGCGGCGCGGGAGAAATCATCCAGGTCGCCGGTGATCTGATCGGCATCCACCAGAAAGAAGCGCGCGTCGAAGCGGCGCGGGCGGCCCGGCGGGGTCAGGGCGCGGAACACGAACTGCATCGCCCTGGCCGAAGGCACATGGCCGGTGGCGGCAAAGCTCTGCCAGTCTTCGGGGATGTCTCCCTGCCATGCGCCGGGCTCGCCCAGGATCAGGCCGGCTTCCTCCCACAACTCGCGCACCGCGGCGACGGCGAGGGCATGGTGCACATCCCCGGGCGCCTTGTCGGCGAGGCGCTCCTGGCAGACTGCGGAAATGGGAGAGGCCAGCGGGACCTGCGCGTCGGCCACATCCACGGCACCGCCGGGAAAGACGAACTTGTTGGGCATGAACGCCGCCTTGGCACCGCGCTGTCCCATCAGCACCTGCGGGTCGTCCGACATCCGGCCGCGCATGGCGATCACTGTCGCCGCGTTGCGGATTGCGGTCTTGTCGGTGGTGGTTTCGCCGCTGAGATACGTCTCGCTCATGGTGTTACTGCCCTTTTTCCGCCGGGGTGGCCTTGCCGAAGCCGTGCATCTGCCGCGCCCATTGGTAGGCGATGACGATCCCCTTCATCCGCGGCAGAAGATAGAGGGAAGATGCCAGGCAGCCAATCGTGAAAACCGTGAACATCACCAGGGGCTCCGGCCGCCAGGAGAAATAGACCACATGCATCATGGGCGCCATGATGTGGCCGACGATCAGGATGGTGAGGTAGGCCGGGCCGTCGTCGGCGCGGGCATGGGTGAGGTCGAGGCCGCAGTGGCTGCAGCGCGCGTTCACCTTGAGATAGGAATGCAAAAGGCGCCCCTCGCCGCATTCGGGGCAGCGGCAGCGCCAGCCCTTGGCCAGGGCGGGCATGGTGGGGCGGTCGGTGTCTGCGCCGGGGGCTGCCGCGGCGGGGGACTCGGTCATGGCAATATCCTGTGTGCTGGGCACATCTTTGCGCGCTTCAGGAGGGCGCGAAAGGGGAAAGCAAGGTTCGTGCGCCGGTTTGCCGCAACGGGACGGCGGCAGAAACTTTTTTCTCATTTTTGCGACGGAAGCGCGGCGCTGGGGCGTTTTTCCTGTGCATCGGGCAGCAAGTGGCTGCCGCTGAACAAAGGAAAGACGACATGAAACACGTCAAGTTCATCGCCCTGATCGTGGCCGCCGCAGGCATGACCGCAGGCAGTGCTGCGCTGGCCAAGGGCTTTGGCCTTCATGGGCCGAAGATGTCCTTTGAGGAGATCGACACCGACGGCAGCGGTGAGGTGACTAAGGCGGAAATCCAGGCGATGAAGGACGCCCATTTCGCCAAGGCGGATGCCAATGGCGACGGCAAGCTGACGCTGGAGGAAATGCAGGCGCGGGCGCGGCAGCACGCAGACGAGAGGGCCGCCAATATGCTGGAACGCTTTGACAAGGACGGCGATGGCGCGTTGAGTAAGGACGAGATGCCGCAGCCGCGCCGGGCGGGCAGGATGTTCGACCGGATGGATGCCGATGGCAGCGGCGGAATTTCCAAGGCGGAATTCGAAAATGCCCGGATGCACCGCGGCGGAATGCACGGCCATGGCCAGGGTGCCGGGAAGCAAATGGAGCAGAACTGATCGCTGAAGCGTGCTGCATAACGCGGAAATATCGCGGCGCCGGGCCCCAGGTGCGGGTCCGGCAGCCATGAGCGCGGCGGCGGAGGAGGTCTCCGACGATGCGCTTCTGGTGCTTTATGCCAATGGCGACAGCCGGGCGGCGGCGGAGCTGACCGCGCGGCTGGGGCCGCGGGTCTTTGGCGTGGCGATGCGGGTGATGGGGATCCGCGCCGAGGCCGAGGACGTGACCCAGGAGACAATGCTTCGCCTGTGGAAGATGGCGCCGGAGTGGCGGCCGGGGGAGGCGCAGGTGTCGACCTGGCTTTACCGGGTGGCGATGAACCTGTGCATCGACCGCAAGCGGCGCGCCCGCGGCGGCCATGTGGATCTGGACGCAGTGCCGGAGCCGCCGGACCCGGGCCGCTCAGCCGCGGAGCAGATGCAGGACGGCGCGCGGCAGGATGCGCTGCAGGCGGCCTTGATGCAATTGCCGGAGCGGCAGCGTCAGGCGGTGGTGCTGCGGCATCTGGAAGAGCTTTCGAACCCGGAGATTGCCGGGATCATGGACATCAGCACCGAGGCGGTGGAGAGTCTCACCGCCCGGGGCAAACGGGCGCTGGCCGCGGCTCTGGTCGGGCGGCGCGAGGAGTTGGGGTATAATGATGGCTGACACAGACAAGGCAAACCAGGAACTGGAAAAGCTGTTTGCCGCGGCGCGCCGCGACCGGCCTGCGCTGCCGGAGCATCTGAGCGCGGCCATCCTGGCGGATGCGGGCCGGGTGCAGCAGGGGCGCCATGCGGCAGGCCCGGTCCGGGCGGCCAGGCAGCCGCTGTGGCGGCAGCTGATCGAGGCGGTGGGCGGCTGGCCTGCCATGGGCGGCCTTGCGGCGGCCAGCGCCGCGGGGCTGTGGATCGGCCTGGCGCCGCCCTCCTTTGTGCCGGATCCGGTGGCGCTGGCGGGATATGAGGACAGCGGCAATGCGGTGCCCTACGACAGCTATGACATGGCAATGGTGCTGAGCGAGGACCTGCAATGAGTGCGGAGGGCAAACCCGGAATGAAGCTGTGGCTGAAGCTGCTGCTGGCAGGATCACTGGCGCTGAACCTGGCCGTGATCGGCATCGCGGCCGGGGCGGCCTGGCGGTACAGCGGCAAGGACCAGCACTGGCGGCGGCCGCCGGACATCGGCGCGATGATGTTCCGGGAACTGGACCGCGACACCCGCAAGGCGCTGCGGCAGGAGGCAGGCGGCAGCCACGGCAGCTACGTCAAGCGCCGCCAGGCGGAGGGCATCGCGGTGATTGCGGCGCTGCGCAGCGAGACCTTTGATGCCGCCGGCATGCTGGCGCTGATGCGGGCGCAGGCGGATGCGCATCATGCGTTTCACACCAAGGTGCAGGCCGCCTGGGTGCGCAAGCTGGAGGCAATGACGCCGGCGGAACGGGTGGATTTTGCCGACCGGCTGGAGGAGCGGATGCAGCAGCGCGTCCGGCGCTGGCACGAGCGGCGCGAACAGCGGCAACAGCGCGACTAGGGGTTGCGGGTGGCGGAGCGGCATCTGCTGAAGCAAAAAGGGCAGCCGGCGCCGGCTGCCCTTTTTGCTGGTAAACATGCCAGACCGGCTGGGGTCAGGCCGCTTCCGTGCACTCGGCTGACAGGGTGACCTGATTGCGGCCGGCATTCTTGGCATTGTAGAGCGCCTGGTCGGCTTTCTCGACCAGCGCGGAGGCGCTGCTGTCCTTGCCTGCGCCGCCCATTACCGCGCCGATGCTGATGGTGACCTTGACCGGCTCTGCGGCGCCGGGCACCTGGAACGGCGTGCCGTTGATGGCGTTGCACAGGGCGATCGCGGTCAGGCCTGCCTCTGCCTCGGTGGCGCCCGGCAGGATGGCCATGAATTCCTCGCCGCCGACACGTGCCAGCAGGTCCGCAGGCCGCAGCACCGCCTGCATCCGGCGGGCGGCCTCCACCAGCACGGCGTCGCCTGCAGGGTGGCCATAGAGATCGTTGATCCGCTTGAAATGGTCGAGATCGGCAACCATGACCGCGAATTTCTCGCCGGTTTCCGCCGCCGAATGCGCCACCCGGTCCAGGAAGGGCCTGGCATAGCGGCGGTTGTAGAGGCCTGTCATCGGGTCCAGCACTGCCGCGCGCAGCCCGTTGCGGACGCTGTCGCGGAGCCGGTCCTTGCGAATCTTGTGCTGCAGCTGGCTGTTCAGGCGCAGCTCCAGCTCCTCGACATCGAAACCGGTCTGCAGCACGTCATGGGCGCCGCGGTCCAGCGCTTCGGCCGCGATGTTGGGGTCGGCCGGGTTGGGCACGGCAATCACCACCGATTTGCGGGTGGCGGCGCGGGCGCGCAGATCCGCCAGCAGGCGCAGGCCGGGGCCTGCGGAGGCCTCGTTCAGCTCTATGATGATGGCATCGGCCACCGGCGCCTGCATCAGGCCCTGAATGTCGCTGATGGCGTGGGTGCGAAGCGCATAGGGCAGGCTGGACGAGAGACGGTCGCGCCAGGCCATGGCAGTGCGCGGATCGTCTGCCACCAGCGCAACGGTGGCATTGCGCAGATCCTCGGTGCAGGCGCGGTCGCTGAGCGGCAGGATAAAGCCGTGCGAGGCGTCGCGCTGCAGGTTCAGCTCTTCGTTGGCGCTGCGGGCGCGCAGGAGGCTGCGGATGCGGGCCTGCAGGATCACGTCGTCCACCGGCTGCTGCAGCACATCGTCAATGCCCGCGGCCAGCGCCTGCAGCCGGGCCTTGTGCCCCTCCCAGTCGGAGACCGCGATCACCGGCAGGTCGGCCAGCGCCTCATCCCCTGCCAGCGCGCGCTTGACGTCGGCGGCGGTGCCGTCGGGCAGAGACATCGCGGTGAGCACCAGATCGGGACGGCAGCTGCGCGCGGCCTGCAGCACCTCTGCCACGCTGCCGGCCTGGACCGCATCGTAGTAGGCAGCCGCGAGCTGCACCTTCAGCATGATGCGGTTGGTGGAGACGCCGTCGATGACCAGGATAGTGCCTTGCACGCGGTATCCTTTCGCCCCTTGCAAATCCTATGGCTTACAGTTTTTGCTGAGACTGGTTAAAAAACCCTTTCGGATTTTTACTAAATTGGCCGCAATGCGGCAGGAAAGTGGGGAACATGCAGATTTCCGCCGATGGCGCTGAGACCCTGGCGCTGAAAGCCCTGGCCTGGCTGGCCGGGAATGATGAGCTTTTACCGGTGTTTCTGGGCGCCACCGGTGCCAGCGAGGCGGATTTGCGGGCGCGGGCGGCGGAGCCGGAGTTCTTGGGCTCGGTGCTCGATTTCTTAACGATGGATGACGCCTGGGTGATCCAGTTCTGCGATTGCGAGGGGCTGGCCTATGAGATGCCGATGCAGGCCCGGATGTCGCTTCCAGGCGGTTCCCAGGTGAACTGGACTTGAGATTGAACAGGGCTGTGCCTAGGGTCCTGACCGAATCCTGTGGAAAAAGGACCCGCCATGCCCGTTGATGCCTTTCTGTTCGACAAGGACGGAACCCTGTTCAACTTTGCAGCCACCTGGAACGGCTGGGCCGCTGAATTGCTGGAGGTTCTTTCGCAGGGGAGCCAGGCTGCCAAGGAGGCGATGGCGGAGGCGATCAGCTTTGACCTGGAACTGGCGGCCTTCAATCCCGACAGCCTGGTGATTGCCAGCTCCAATGACGAGGTGGCAGAGGCGCTTGCGCCCTATGTTGCGCATATGAGCCTTGCGGAGCTGACGGATTACCTCGCCCAGAGCGCATCAGCTGCGGAGCTGGCGCCGGCGGTACCGCTGGCGGAGTTCCTTGACGGCCTCCTGGCGCGCGGCAAGGTGCTGGGCGTGATGACCAACGACGCCGAATTCTCGGCCAAGAGCCAGCTGCAGCGGGCCGGTGTGCTGGACCGCTTTGCCTTTGTCGCAGGCTGTGACAGCGGCCATGGCGCCAAGCCGGATCCGGACCCGCTGCTGGCGTTCTGCAAGGCGGCGGGCGTGGAGCCTGCACGCACAGCAATGGTGGGCGACAGCCGCCACGACCTGGAGGCCGGTGCCGCCGCAGGGATGCAGCGGATCGGGGTTCTGACCGGCATGGCGCTGCGCGAGGAACTGCTGCCGCACGCCGATACAGTGCTGCCGGATATCGGCCATATCCCCGGCTGGCTGGATCGCTGAACAGCTGGCCGGTTCAGGCTGATTCCTGCAGCTGCCGGCAGGCAGGGTTTCATAGGCCGGCGCACGGAGCTTGTGCGCCGGCTTTTTTGTGCGGCATACTGGGCATAAGTGTACAGAAATCGGCAGTCCCGGCGCTTGATGCAGGAAAAACGACAGCGGGGGTCGGGAACTGACAGGTTCAGGCAGGCGGGTTTGGCACAGTGGTTGACGATCAGCACTTAGGAAACGCGGACCCAGGGGAGGGCGGCATGGCAGACACAGGCGCACGAAAACGGCGGGGCGGGGGCAGGGCAGGCGCGGCGGCCCGGCGCGGCAGCGCGGTGCTGGAGCAGATGCCCTGGCAGATCCCGGTCAACATCGACCGCCCGACGGAACCCCTGAGCGAAGAGGGCATTCAGGCGATCCACGAGGGCGCGATGCGCATCCTGGAAGAGATCGGCGTGGTGTTCCTGAACCCCGAGGCGCTGGAGATCTTCAAACAGGCCGGCGTCAAGGTCGAAGGCGAGCTGGTCAGGATGGACCGCGATTTCGTCATGGAAATGGTGGGCAAGGCGCCGCGCGAATTCTCGATCACCCCGCGCAACCCGGACCGGACCATTCCGCTCGGCGGCAACCACATCCTGTTCGGCAACGTGTCCTCGCCGCCGAATTACTGGGACATGGAACTGAACAAGAAGGTGGCGGGCAACCGGGAGCAGTGCCGCAACCTTTTGAAGCTGACGCAGTATTTCAACTGCATCCACTTTGCCGGCGGCTATCCGGTGGAGCCGGTGGACATCCATGCCTCGGTCCGCCACCTGGATGTGCTCTATGACAAGCTGACGCTGACCGACAAGGCGATGCACGCCTATTCCCTAGGCAAGGAGCGGGTCGAGGACGTGATGGAGATGGTGCGGATTGCCGGCGGCCTCAGCGATGAGGAGTTCGAGGCCAAGCCGCATATGTACACCAACATCAACTCGACCTCGCCCCTGAAGCACGACTTCCCGATGATCGACGGCTGTCTGCGGCTGGCGCGGCGCGGGCAGGCGATTGTGGTGTCGCCCTTTACCCTGGCCGGTGCAATGGCGCCGGTGACCATGGCGGGGGCGGTGGCGCAGTCGATTGCCGAAAGCCTCTGCGCGATTGCGCTGTTCCAGTACGTGCGCCCCGGCACGCCCTGCGTGATCGGCACCTTTACTTCCAACGTCGACATGAAATCCGGAGCGCCGGCCTTCGGCACGCCGGAATACATGCGCTCGACCCAAATGACCGGGCAGATGGCGCGGTTCTACGGGCTGCCGATGCGCTCCTCCGGGGTTTGCGCCGCGAACGTGCCGGACGGGCAGGCGGTCTGGGAAACCTCGAACTCGCTGTGGGCGGCGGTGCAGTCGGGCACCAACATGGTCTACCACGCGGCCGGCTGGCTGGAGGGGGGGCTGATCGCCAGCCCCGAGAAGTTCATCATGGACTGCGAGATCCTGCAGCAGATCGAACGCTACATGCAGCCCGAGATCTCTGCGACGGGGCCGGAGGAAATTGCCCTGGATGCGATCCGGGAGGTCGGCAACGACGGCCATTTCTTTGGCATCCAGCACACCCAGGACCGCTATGCCACCGCCTTTTACCAGCCGTTCCTGAGCGACTGGCGCAACTACGAGGCCTGGGAGCAGGCTGGCGCCACCTGGACCGCGGAGCGCGCGCACAAGATGTTCAAGGAGATCATCGGCTCCTTCGAGGCGCCGCCAATGGATGCGGGCATCCGCGACGAGCTGGCGGATTTTGTCGCCCGCCGGAAAGCAGAAGGCGGCGCCCCCACTGATTTCTGAATTTCAGAAGCGGCGGACAAGCGGAGGCAGGGCCTCCGCTTTTTTGTATCCGGGGCTGGCGGGCGACCGGGCGCCGCCGGATTGCGGCCGGTGCATGCCGCGGGCTTGCCTCTGCGGCCGTGACGGGCCACTAGGGGGCAACGGCGGCCGGAGTGGCAGTGATCTGCGGGCCGCGGGCCGGGGCAAGGTTCGCCAGAAGTAAGTGGCCAGGGAGCTGGTTGCCATATTATGATCGCATTGCGCACGGGGCCGGTTGCGGACGCTGGGGGTGCAGAATTCGTGCTAGGGTTAAGTAAGGCGGCGGAATTGCTCGCTAATATTTCTGCAAATTTGCTTTGTTGTGCCTTTCTTAACCTGCAGGCGTCAAAACTGCTGCGTAGGCAAAGAGGGGCCATTGCATGCACGGTCTGATCAACAGGGCGATTCAGGCATTTGTGACGAGTACTTACGGCGCAGACCGCTGGGAGGAGGTCATGGAGGAGGCGGGACTCGGATTCTCCGAGTTCGAAGCCATGCTGTTTTACACCGAGGAGCAGTCGGGCCAGATGCTGGCCGCGATGGAGAAGGTTCTGGCGCGCCCCTTGCCGGAGATGCTGGAGGATATGGGCACGTTTCTGGTGTCAAATCCCCAGGTGGAGGCGCTGCGCAGGCTGCTGCGCTTTGGCGGCGTCAATTATGTCGAGTTCCTGCATTCCCTGGATGACCTGCCGGACCGGGCCCGGCTGGCAGTGTCGGATTTGCACCTGCCGGCGCTGGAGCTTCTGGAGCAGGCGCCCGACCAGTTCGAGCTGGTTTGCCAGCCGGGCCTGCCCGGCTATGCTCATGTCCTGATGGGTGTTCTCCGGGCCATGGCCGACGACTACGGGGATCTTGTATTTCTGGATCACCGGGGCACGCAGGACGATGCCGAGGTGATCTCGATCACGCTTGTGGAAACGAAATTTGCCGCAGGCCGCGAGTTTGATTTAGGGGCGCATTCGTTATGATGACACTCCAGCAGCTGACCGGGATGGCGGGCGTGATTTGTCCGATGTACGCCATTGTTGACGGCAAGGGCCGCATCGTGTCCGCCGGGCCGACGCTGAAGAAGCTCCGGCCGCAGCTGGATTGGGAAGGGCGGCGGTTCTTCCGGGTGTTCGACCTGTCCCGGCCGCGGTCGGTGCGCTCGGTGGAGGATCTGCTGCGCACCTCGGGCAGCAAGCTGCATCTGCAATTCCGCGACGCTCCCCAGACCGGCCTCAAAGGAGTGTGCACGCCGCTGCCCGAAGGGCAGGGCGCGTTCATCAATCTGTCCTTTGGCATCTCCGTGCTGGAGGCGGTGCGGGACTATGACCTGACCAGCGCCGATTTTTCGCCCACGGACCTGACCATCGAAATGCTCTATCTGGTGGAGGCGAAATCCGCCGCAATGGAGGCCTCGCGCCAGCTGAACCTGCGCCTGCAGGGCGCCAAGATCGCCGCCGAGGAGCAGGCCTTTACCGACACCCTGACGGGGCTGAAGAACCGCAGGGCGATGGACCATGTGCTGGGGCGGCTGATCAGCAGCGGCCGCGAATTTGCGCTGATGCACCTGGATCTGGATTTCTTCAAGCAGGTCAATGACACCCTGGGCCATGCGGCCGGCGATGCGGTGCTGCAGCATGCTGCCAGAGTAATGGTGGAGTGCACACGCCAGTCGGACACGGTTGCGCGGGTCGGCGGCGACGAGTTCGTTATGATTCTCGAAGGGGTGCTGGACACCGGCAGGCTTGCAGCGATCGCCAAGCGGCTGATTCAGCGCCTGGAGGAGCCGGTTCCCTTTGGCGGCCGGACCTGCCGGATTTCCGCCAGCGCCGGCACCACGCTGTCCACATGGCAGCAGCACCCGGACGCCCAGCAGCTGCTGAACCAGGCGGATCTGGCGCTTTATGCCGCCAAGCGCGCGGGCCGGGCGCAGCATTGCTTCTACCGCGAAGGCATGGAGAAGGCGGACGGCAAGGCGGATACGCCTGCAGCATCTTAACGGCAGGTCTGGCAGGCGTGCCGGTGCCCGCACCAGCAGGCGCCGGGGCTGAACATCATGTCATACTGCCCCAGTACGGCTTGCAGGCAGCGCCTGCGCAAACAGGTCATGGCCGCAGTGCCAAAGACGTGTGGCTTTTGACAGTTTTCCGCTACCGTCAGCACTGGTTCATTGTCGGGGGGGGGGAAGTGGCAGCCCGTAGGGGAATCGAACCCCTCTTTCCAGGTTGAAAACCTGGCGTCCTAACCGATAGACGAACGGGCCACTCTGTCTGTGAGGCGGTGTTTACTGATTGCGCCGGACGGGCGCAAGGGGATTTTTGCAGAAATGCGAAGTTTTTCCGCCCGCCTCATGTTTTCGCTAAAGAGCTGATAAAAAACAAAAAAATCACGCCAATTCGGCGTGTTATCGGTGCTTGCTGCAATGGGGGAAGTGGCAGCCCGTAGGGGAATCGAACCCCTCTTTCCAGGTTGAAAACCTGGCGTCCTAACCGATAGACGAACGGGCCACTCTGTGCGTGAGCGGGTATTTAGTTGTAAGCGCCGGAACCCGCAAGAGAAAAAATACGCCTTTGTGAAATTTCTTATCCACAGGGCCCAAGCCTTTGAAAACTCAGGCTTCGGCAGCGTCTTCCAGGCGCAGCTGCGGACTTTGGCGGCCGCCCCAGGTGTTGATTTCCAGCCGTCCGGCAAAATGGAAGCGGGCACCGCCGTGCTCCAGCAGCCGGGGGCCGAGCGCGGTATCAAAGGCGCCAAAGCAGATCGCATCGACACCTCCGCCCATGCCGTCGCTGAGGGAGAGCTTGAGGTGGCTTTCACCCACTTTCTTGGCAAAGCGCACCTGAAGATCCGGCAGCGCATAGCGCGGGGCAGGGGCGCCGGCGCCAAACGGGCCTGCCTGTTCGATCTGCTCGATCAGGTCCACGCTGGCCGCCCCCGGCATCAGCGCGCCGTCGAGCTTCAGGTCGGCCGGGCCGCCCTGGCCTGCGCCCTGTTTGGCCAGCAATTCCGTCAGCCGCGCCATGGCCGGCTCCAGCTTGTCGCGCATCACGGTGAGGCCTGCAGCCATCTTGTGGCCGCCGCCCTTGACCAGCAGCCCTTCGGCCGCCAGCCGCTGGATCGAGGCGCCAAGATCGACGCCGGACACGGACCGGCCTGATCCCTTGCCCTCTTCGCCGTCAAAGCCGATCACGACGGCGGGCCGGTTGGCGGCTTCCTTCAGGCGGGAGGCGACGATGCCGACCACGCCCGGGTGCCAGCCCTCGCCCGCGGCCCAGACCAGCGGGGCGTCCAGACCGCGCTCCTCTGCCTGTTCCAAAGCGGCAGCGCGCACGGCGTTTTCGATGTCGCGGCGCTCGGTGTTCAGCTCGTCCAGCCTTTCTGCGAGTGCGGCCGCCTCATGCGGGTTGTCCGTCGATAACAGGCGTGCGCCGAGGTCAGCCTTGCCGATGCGGCCGCCGGCATTGACCCGCGGGCCCAGCAGGAAGCCGAGGTGGTAGGTCGAAGGCGCCGAATCCATGCGGGAAACATCGGACAAAGCCACCAGTCCGGGACGTTTGCGGGCACCCATTACTTTCAAGCCCTGGCGCACCAGCGCCCGGTTGGCACCGATCAAAGGCGCCACATCCGCCACGGTGGCCAGCGCCACCAGGTCCAGCAGCGCCATCAGGTCCGGGCCCTTGGCGCCACCCTCGCGCATCTGGCGGCCTGCCTCGACCAGCATCAGGAACACCACGCCCGCGGCACAGAAATAACCCAGGTCGCCGCTTTCGTCCTGCCGGTTGGGGTTCACCACCGCCACGCAGTCGGGCAGCGTTTCGCCGCCCAGGTGGTGGTCCAGCACGATCACGTCGGCACCCTTGGCGGCGGCAATGGGCTCATGGCTGAGGGTGCCGCAATCGACACAGATGATCAGGTCGTGGGCGGCGGCAAGCTCCTGCATGGCCGGAACATTGGGGCCATAGCCCTCGTCGATGCGGTCGGGGATGTAAAGCGTGGCTTCCAGCCCCATCTGCCGCAGCCAGACCAGCAGCAGCGCAGCCGAGCTGCCGCCATCGACGTCATAGTCGGCAAAGACCGCAATCCGCTGCTTGCGCCGCACGGCTTCCAGGAAGCGGGCGGCGGCGGCCTCCATGTCCTTCATCTCGCGCGGGTCTGGCAGCAGTTCTTTCAGCTTTGGTTCAAGAAATCCCTTGGCCTCCATCGCCGGCACCCCGCGCCGGGCCAGCACCTGGCAGACAGAGCGGGGCAGGCCGGTCTGCTGCGCCATCATTTCGGAGGCACGGTCCACTTCCACCCCGGGGCCAACCCAGCGGCGGCCGGTCAATGACTGCTCTACACCCAAAAAGCTCATGCGTCTCACCCGTAAGCAAAGGCCGGACCCAATTGGATCCGGCCCTTTCATCTTTCCTCAAATACTCCCGCCGGAGGCCGCGGCGCAAGCCGCTTCGCGGGCGCAGTGCCGGTTCACTTCTGGTGCGGTTCCAGCGGCGTGCGATAGGACATGCGGCGCACCGAGCCGGTTTTGGAGCGCATCAGCAGGGTGGTGGTTTCAACCCAGCCCGGGGTCCGTTTGAGCGAGGGCAGCAGCGAGCCGCCGGTCACGCCGGTGGCGGCGAAGATCACATCCTGGGTGACCATCTCGTCGCGGGCATAGATCCGGTCCAGGTCGGTGATGCCGGCCTTGGCGGCGCGGGCTTTCTCGTCGTCATTGCGGAACAGCAGGCGGCCGAAGATCTGGCCGCCCATGCATTTCAGCGCAGCTGCGGCCAGCACGCCCTCGGGTGCGCCGCCCTGGCCCATGTACATGTCGATGCCGGTCACGTCGCTTTCGGCGCAGTGCATGACCCCTGCCACGTCGCCGTCGGTGATCAGGCGGATGGCGGCGCCGGTTTCACGCACTTCGGCGATCATCGCCTCGTGGCGCGGGCGCTCCAGAATGCAGACGGTGATATCGGAGGGTGCGCAGCCTTTGGCCTTGGCCAGCGCCTCGACACGCTCGCGCGGGGACATGTCCAGCGAAACCACGCCGTCCTCGAAACCCGGGCCGATTGCCAGCTTGTCCATGTAGGTGTCCGGCGCGTGCAGCATGGAGCCGCGCGGGCCCATGGCAATCACGGTCAGCGCGTTGGGCATGTCCTTGGCGGTCAGCGTCGTGCCTTCCAGCGGGTCCAGCGCGATATCTACGCCGGGGCCTTTGCCGGTGCCGACTTCCTCGCCGATGTACAGCATCGGTGCCTCGTCGCGCTCGCCCTCGCCGATCACCACCACGCCTGCGATGTCCAGCAGGTTCAGCTGCTCGCGCATGGCGTTCACGGCGGCCTGGTCGGCGGCTTTCTCGTCGCCGCGGCCGATCAGCGAGGCAGAGGCCAGGGCGGCCTGTTCGGCAACGCGGGCGAGGCCCAGCGACAGCATGCGGTCATGAAAGGGCGCGTCAGGGGTGTTCGAAGTCATACCGGAAATCCTGTCTCAACGGGTCAGATGTGAATGGGCGTTTCAAGCCGAATAGCGCGGGGCGGGGCAGGCTCGCAAGGGGCGATAAGGGCTGCTGCGGCAGGAAAGCCCTGCCGCAGCGCTTAAAATTGCCGATTTTCGCCGGATTGCCTCCGGCTCAGACCTCTTCGATGCGCAGCGCGACAGGAGTGCCGTCGACAACGTCAGTGGCGGTGAGGCCTTCAAGCGCCACGTCCAGGGTCGCGCGGGTGCACTTGTGGGTGACGAACAGCACCGGCGCCACCGGCGCCTTGTGGCTGTACTGGCGCATCCGGTCGATCGACACGCCGGCCTCGCCCAGAATGGCGGCCACTTTGGCCAGCGCGCCCGGTTTGTCCAGAAGCCCCATCCGCAGGTAGAACGGCGCCGGCAGTCCGGTCTGGGCGGCGGGCGCCTCCTGCAGGGAGCTGGCAGGCTGGCCGAAGGTGGCAATGCGCAGGCCGCGGGCGAGGTCGAGGATATCGCCCATCACCGCGCTGGCGGTCGGGCCTTCGCCGGCGCCGGGGCCGCGCAGCACCACCTGCTCAATCGAGTCGCCCTCGATCACCACCATGTTGGTGCCGCCTTCCAGCTGGCCCAGCGGGGAATCGTCGGGCACCAGGCAGGGCGACATGCGCTGTTCCAGCCCGCGGGCGGTGCGCTGCGCCACGCCCAAGAGCTTGATGCGGTAGCCCATGTCGGCAGCGGCGCGGATGTCGTCCAGCTGGATGCGCTGGATGCCTTCCAGCTCCACGTTGGCAAAGGCCGGTTTGGTGCCAAAGGCGATGGAGGCCAGAAGCGCCAGCTTGTGGCCCGCGTCGATACCGCCCACATCAAGGTTCGGGTCGGCTTCCAGATAGCCCAGGCGGCCGCATTCCTCAAAGAGGGCGTTGTAGCCCTGGCCGGTGGCCTCCATCTGGGTCAGGATGTAGTTGCAGGTACCGTTCATCACCCCCATCACGCGGGTGATTTCATTGCCGGCCAGTCCTTCGGTCAGGGACTTGATCACCGGGATGCCGCCGGCCACGGCAGCCTCGAAGCGGATCACCCGGCCCGCAGCCTCTGCCTGTTCCGCCAGTTCCTGACCGTGGATGGCCAGCAGCGCCTTGTTGGCGGTGACCACGTCCTTGCCGGCCGCCAGGGCGGCCTCGGTCGCAGCCTTGGCGGCACCGTTATGGCCGCCCATCAGTTCGACGAACACATCAACGTCTTCGCGCACGGCCAGCGCCACGGGATCTGTCTCCCAGACGTAATCCTGCAGCGGCACGCCGCGGTCCTTGTGCGGGTCGCGGGCTGACACGGCGGAAATCACGACAGGGCGTCCGGTCCGCGCCTCCAGCAGCGCTGCGTGGCGGCGGATGATCTTCACCACGCCGATGCCGACGGTGCCCAAGCCTGCAATCCCTAGGCGAAGCGGTTCTGTCATGGCTGGAGGTCCTTTGTCCGAAACTTGTCCGCACCGCCTTAGCGGGTTCGGCGCAAGCGTGCAACGCCGCTGCGGAACAAGGCGGAGCGGTGCGGGCAGGAATGCCGCGGAGGGGTCAGAGTTCGGCGTTTTTGACGGCTTCGGCGCGGCGTTTCAGGCGGTCGCTGCGGGCGTCGAGCTCCTCTTGCAGATCCTCGCCGGCCTGCTGCGGCGGGTCCAGCGGTTCCAGCGCCTCATCCAGCGGCAGGAGGTCGGGGTAGTCCGCACCGCGCAGGTCGGGGGTCAGCCGGTCCTCCAGCTCTGGCACCCGGGTGCAGGCGGCGGCTGCCGTCACGGCCAGAAAAAATGCGATCCGTGTCCAAAACTGCATTGCCCAAACCCCATGCTCTGCTGGACCGGTTTTAGGAGGTCCGGCGGGCTGGCACAATTGAATTTCCGCGGCGGTTTGGGGATGTTGCCGCAGCCGCGGGCTGATAGAGGCATGGGGCGGCGGCATTCGCTCTTTTTTCTGAACATCTGTTCAGTTATTGTCGCCCCATGGCACGCACCCAAGGTTCCCACTCCGATATCACCGGCCCCCGCATCCGCGAGGCGGCCCTGCGGCTGTTTGCGCAGCATGGCTATGCCGCGGTCTCGATGCGCCAGATCGCCAAGGAGGTCGGGGTGCAGGCGGGCGCCCTGTACAATTACACGCCGGACAAGCAGAGCCTGCTGTTCAACCTGATGGCGGGCCATATGGCAGAGCTGCAAGCGGCCTGGGATTCGGTGCCGCAGGCGGACAGCGCACTGGAACGGCTGCGCGCCTTCACCGGCTTTCACATCCGTTTTCACCTGGAGCGCCCGGATGCGGTGTTCATCGCCTATATGGAGCTGCGCAATCTGACGGAGGAGAATTTCACCGTCATCGAATCGCTGCGGCGGGACTACGAGAACGGCGTGGAAGGGATCCTGAAGCAAGGGGTCGAGCAGGGCGTGTTCGCCATTCCCGACACCAAGATTGCGACACTGGCGGTGATTGCGATGCTGAACGGGGTCAACACCTGGTACCGCTCAGAGGGGCGGCTGTCGCTGGACGAGGTGGAGCGGGTCTATTGGGGCATGGTGCAGAAGGCGGTCAGCACATGAGCCTGCTGGATCTGAAAACCGGCCGTCTGCGGGCCGCCCCCTGGCAGGATCTGACGGCGGCGGAGCTGGCGGGCCTGTTTGCGCCGAAAGTGGTGCAATGGCTGCCGGACGGGTTTCAGGCACAGGGCAGCGATCAGAGCCGCCGCGAATTCCTGGCGGCTGTGTCGCAGCAGGCCGAAGTGGCGGCCCTCTGCAATGCGGCGGGCGAAGGTGTCGGGCTGATCATCCTGTCCTTCCCGGAAGAGGGCAGCAGCATCCGGAACCTGGGATATCTCTTTGCCGAAACCGCCTGGGGGCAGGGGCTGGCCAGCGAACTGATTGGCGGATTGCAGGCGCATTTCCGCGGCAGCGGCGTCACGCTGTCCGGCGGGGTCATGCAGGAAAACGCGGCCTCGGCCCGGGTGCTGGAGAAATCCGGTTTCACGCCGGAGCGCGCGGGGGCGGAGACCGTGTACAACTGGTATTCCGGCGCCTGACGGCCTGATCAGCTCAGCAGTCCAAGCATGTCGTAGTGGTCGATCTGGCGGCTCAGCACCATCGGGTCCTCTTCGGGCAGCACATGCGGCTGCTCCCAGTCCTCGCCGGCAAAGGCCTGCAGCGCCTCGACGCTTTCCCAGACCATCACCACGCAGAAGGTGGCGGGCGAATCCGGCCGCGGCAGCCCGGCGGTGACCGAAACAAGGCCCGGCTGGCGGCGCACGTGCGGCACAGCGGTATCGGTCAGAAAAGCCTTGAAGTCCTGGATCTTGTCGTCACGGACGGTGGCACGGAACACCCGGATAATCATCACTCCCCCCATCGGTCATTGGACAGGGGGAGTATAGCACATCAGGCGTGCGTTTGGCGGGCCGATGCGGATGGTGCGCAGGTTTGATGCGCCGCGCACAGGGAAAAGCGGGCACCGGTTTTCCCGTCCGGTGCGCGGGCTTGATGCGCCGCGCACAGGGAAAAGTGGGCACCGGTTTTCCCGTCCGGTGCGCGGGCTTGATGCGCCG
>NZ_JAJALF010000010.1:0-157338 GCF_020514995.1 Leisingera sp. McT4-56
ATGGCAGGCCAACGGTCACTTGGGTAACCTCCTGCTTGCGATGCGCAAAAGCTTCGATGAAGCGAAGAAGAATGTTCCCTGTATCCTTTTTTTGGATGAAATTGACGCGATCGGTTCCCGCGACAGCGTCGGCGACAACAGTGCCAGCTACAGGCGCCAGGTGGTCGCCGGGTTCCTTGAGCAGATGGACCGCGTCAGCCGGGAGGAAGGGATCATGGTCGTCGGTGCCTGCAACCACCCGGAGCACCTAGACCCCGCGGTGCTGAGAGCCGGGCGGTTTGACATCAAGATCGAGATGCCGCTGCCAAGCAAGGCGATGCTGCAGCACCTCATTGCTGAGCGGCTGCAGGACGCAGTCCAAGAGGGGGATCTGCAGCTGCTGGCGCGGGACAGCATCGGCAAGACCGCCGCCGACATCGACGCCGCGGTGCGCTCTGCCCGCAGTGAAGCCCGGCACAGCGGCTGCCCGCTCGATCTCCAGCTTCTACGCCGCCATCTGCAAGTCATGGAACTGAAGGAGAGCCATGACTTACTTTACCGCATCTGCGTCCATGAATGCGGCCATGCCATCGTCGCCTGGATCTTCGGCGAGGCGATCACACAGGTCCGGGTGGCTGCCGCAGGCGGAACAATCGAACGGGATGTTCCTCCGAATGCAGGTCTGCCGTCGGATTTCGACCGTCAGTTGTACGTCCACTTGTCCGGTCGGGCAGCGGAGCGGCTCATCTTTAATACTGTGTCCGCGGGCGCTGGCGGCAGTGCCACGTCCGACCTCGGGAAAGCAGCGCGGATGGTCCTGGCAATGGATTTTGAACTGGGTTTAGGCGCCTTCGGCAACAGCTGGTTTGGACCGCAGGATCACGCGCAATTGGCTGAACCCGACCGCAAACGCCTCCGTGAGAAACTCGACTACGCCGAGGACCACGCGCGCGCGCTGCTGTACCCCCATCAGCAGCTGCTGCAGGACATGGCTGCAGACTTGGTGCAGAAACGAGAGTTCGATGCCAAAGCGGTCCGGTCCTGGCTGCGCGACGTGCCGCGCAAAAATGGTCCGGAGCCGGTCCAGGACCAGTAGATGCGCCCGCCAACCAAGCCGCGCCGCCACCGGATTTGCACAAAGCTTATGCGCAAACTTCCGCGGTGCAGGCACCGGTTGACCCAAAATCCGGATAATTCCCTCCTGGAAAAACTTTGCCCAAAACCCCTGCCGGACAGTTCTTTGCCCAACGTCCCTGCCCGGCGCCCTCTGCAGAGGGAAAGTTCCGTATTTCTAGGCACTTATCCACATCTCTCGCCTCTACAGGTTCATAGCGCGGGTCGATCCAACCCAATCGAGCGCCGTAAACTGTCTCCATCAACGCACGCGGGCGGCCGCCGCCCGCCGGAGACAGGAGACCTCGGTCAATGGCACGGGACCGGAGAAGACATGCCAAAAGCCAGCAGGCGCCGGAAACACCCGGTCGCCCGGCCACAATCAACTGCCTGCTTGAGGATCATCCGATGCATGCACTGTCCGAGGAGCGTCTGCTGACCACAGAGGAAGCTATAGCCTATCTCGCCCGCTTCAAAATCTTCACCAGTCGCAGCGGGCTGGACTCCAAATTCAAAAGCGGCAGCCTCGCACGGGTTGAGGTGAGCGGACGAGTTCGCATCCTCTACCGTCCGCCGGATCTGCTAAACGCATTCTTTAAGGGGGAGGTTCAGAGATGCCCCTCATTCTCTTTCGGCGCAAAAACAGCCAAGGCAAACCCACCGGAAATTTCGTCATCCGGGGTACCCTCGCAGGACAAAGCATTTATGAGAGCACTGGAGTTAGCGACAAAAAAGCCGCAGAAATCATCCGTGTAAGACGGTCAGCCGAAATCATCGAGCGTGCGACACTTGGTAAGTCGGCAACCCTGACTTTTGCCGAGGCTGCGCTGACCTACATGGAAAGTGGTGGGGAAACCCGGTTCATCGGACCGCTGCTGATTCACTTCGGGGAAAAGACACGGCTGGCCGACGTCGACAATGACGCGGCGAACAAAGCGGCACGGGCGATCCTGATGCCCGACGCTGCACCCGCCACCATCAACCGGCAGATCATCACCCCCATCAGCGCCATCTACAATCTAGCCGCTGACGATGGCCATGTGACTCCGCGCCGCTTCCGCCGTCGCAAGGAGCCCCAGTCCAAAATCCGCTGGCTGACACCTGGCGAGGCCGAGGATCTACTGGAAGCAAGCGAGCCACACCTGCTCCCGATCGTGACATTCCTGCTTGGAACCGGCTGCCGCACCAGCGAGGCGCTGGGACTGCAATGTGAAAACCTTCACCTAGAAACCCGTCAAGCGCTCATTCCGACATCCAAGAATGGCGAGCTGAAAATGGCCGAATTTCCGGCGCGTGTGATGCGTCTGCTTGCTGCTTCAGGACTGCCGGAAACCGGGGCTGTTTTCCGCACGCCGAAGGGACAGGCATACAAGCTCAGCACCGGCAGCGGCGGTCAGATTGAAGCTGCCTTCACCAAGGCGCGTGTTGCGGCCAAACTAGGCGGCGATGTGACACCGCACACGCTGCGGCATACCTTTGCCACATGGCACTATGCGATGAACAAGGACTTGCTTCTGCTGATGACGCGTGGCGGCTGGAAGAAACCAGATATGGCGCTCAAGTATGCCAAGCTGGCCCCCGCCGATCTGCCAGAAAAGCTTCTGGCGCACGGCTGGGACTTCCGTACACAGTTGCAGGCCGATCAGGGGCAGAAAGCCATTTTCGGGGCAAAGATCAGGGTGATAAAGTAGGTAGGATGCCGGGGTGAAAAAGTTGATTTGGTTAGCCTAGGCTCCGCATATACGCCATTTTTTAGCCATGAGCGCATTCACTTTCGCAGGCGGGGTGCGGCAAGCTGACCCCGCGCTCATCCGTCAGATTGCGTCAATTAGTGAAGGGTGACACATAGTTTTTTCACTAAGGCGCCACTAACCCCTCAATCTTTTTTTCAGCAGACTCCCCTCTCTCGCACCAGTCTTCATTATTAACTCATTGGTTTGCCATCGGAGCAAGCAGACGTTTATGCTGCGTGCGGCGAAATCGAGTTTCGAGCCCCTAACCTGCTGGTGCTGCGGCTTACAGGAATGTCTGTTTCCGTGTTTCCTACCAGAATGCCGCCTTGTCAGACTTTTATCTGCTGGAACTATCGTCACAGTATCGACAGCAAAAAATCTCTTCGAAGACCAGCAGATTGACGACAGATCAAGGGAAACCTGAGCGCATGTAGGCGATGATCTTCCAGATGTCTTCTTCACTCAGCGTTTGTTTAAAAGCTGGCATGTCTGTTCCGAAGCGTTCTCCACCCTCGGAGATAGCCCAAAGAAGATACTCATCTCCCGACATCGGCATCTGGATCAACCATCTCAGGAGGGCCGGAGAGGGAACGAGCGAGCGTCCGGCTTTACCATCTCCCAAACCCTTGGCGCCATGACACCTCGCGCAGTTTTCCGTGTAAAGTGCCTGACCCTCCGTAAGATTTCCGGGTGTCGCGCGAATGGTGCTTCGAGCCCCCCGATAGGCTGAAGGCACGCCCTCGTTCATGTATGTCCAGTGTCGCTGCATGCGCTGCTGCTGGCCAGGTCCCATGTTGCCATGCCCCCAACCAGGCATGCGTTCAGACCTCATGTGGCCCGGTCCCATTGGCCCATGACCCCACCAGTCTCCTGCTTGCTGTTGGGCACCGGCCACACCGGCAATAGCGATAGACAAAACGCCAAGGGCAAGAATGCGTAATCCACGCCGTGTCATCTTCTCCTCCTTACTGATTCCGCTCGATGAATGTCGCCTCAGGCCGCTTCGTAACTCGTGAACACCTCGGTGCTGCCGTCCTTAAGGATCAAGAATACGTCGTAGGCCTCACGACGATCTTCCGGCCCCATCCCAGGCGAACCGTAGGGCATCCCAGGAACAGCAAGTCCAATGGCGCTAGGTCGCTCCTCCAATAGACGACGAATGTCGGCAACCGGTACGTGCCCCTCGATCATGTAGCCATCGATCTCGCCTGTGTGGCAGGAGATCATTTTTTCGGGAATGCCGTTGTCCAATTTGTGGCGGACGAGCAGTGTTCCAAAGCTGCGCTCCTCGGTAACGCGAAAGCCTTCCTGCCGAAGGATATCGATCCAAGCACTGCAACAGCCGCAATTCGGATCCTTGAGAACATGGATGGAAGGTGTGTTTTGCGCAAACGTGGCAAATGGTGCTGTGCTGGCGAAGCCTGCGGCGTAAGTCAGTATTTGGCGGCGTTTCAGGTGCATAGTGAGAGTCCTCTGTACTTGCGACTCAGTTGAGCAAATTTCGCATCATTCGAGATAGGTTGTCTTGATCCTCGTCAAACATGCTGATGTTCTCCAACTTCCCGGCGCTCGGCGAGCGCTTGGCGCACGATCTGGAAAGCAGGGGAAAGAAACAACGTTGCCATGACCGCAGCAACAATCAGGTCAGGCCAACCGCTTGCCGTGCCCCAGACCCCCAAGGCCGCAAACATAACTGCCACGTTCTGGCGCCAAGCCCTGTCGCTACGGCAATCAAGCAAAACGAACTCGGGCTATGCTACCACCAAACCGGCGAGAAGCAGCAGACCGACCGTGATAAGCGACAGGCTGTCAATGTCTTGCAGGAGAGCTTCAATACCGGTCATCCGATGTGCTCCCAATTCACCCTGCGCAGCAGGAGAGCTGACCTACATCCATGTCAAAGGTCTGCGCTGCGAGTTTCAGCCCTTCTACGGTAGTGAGATAGGGAAATATCGTAGTTCCAAGTGACTTAGCGGTCATTCCGAATTTCAAGGCCATGGCCAGAGTCTGGACGCTGTCGGAGCCTTCCGGCGCCATGATAACACCTCCCAGAAGCTGGTCTGTCCTGGCATCGGCCACCAGTTTAATCAGGCCGCGCGTGTCCCGAGCCGCAAGCGCGCGCGGCACGTTGTCGAGCGTGAGAACGCTGGTTCTCACCTCATGGCCCGCCGCTTGCGCCTGCGCTTCGGTCAGGCCGGCGCCCGCCACCTGCGGGTCGGTGAATACAACCCAGGGCATCGCCGCATTATCGTAGGTCTCTTGACCGCCCAGAACTGCATTGCGGGCTGCCAGTTTCGCGCCATAGGCTGCCATGTAGACAAACTGATCGCGGTCCGTCACATCCCCGGCCGCATAGACGCCGGGGCGGCTGGATTGCATATCCACGCCGACAGCAATGGCCCCTCGCGCATCCGTTTCAACCCCCAGCTCCGCAAGGCCAAGTCCCTCGGTATTCGGGGTGCGCCCGGTTGTCAGGACGAGATAATCTGCCTCCAGATCCTGCACCGCACCGTCCTTTTGCACGTGCAGAACTGCTTCGCTGCCTTCACGGTGGCTACCCTCGTAGCTAACGCCTTCCAAAATCGTAATGCCTTCGTCGCGCAGGATTTCCGCCAGCGCTTCGGAGACCTCTGGCTCAGCCTGCGGCAGCAGGCGAGAGCGGCAGACAAGAGACACACTGACGCCCATCCGGGACATCATCTGCGCCAATTCAACGCCGATGAATCCGCCGCCCAGAAAAATCAAGCGTTCAGGCAAATGCTCCAATTCCAGCAGAGACGTGCTGTCCAGGGACGGCACAGTTTCAATTCCCGCGATGTCTGGCTGTGCTGGCCTCCCGCCGGTTGCGATGATCACCTTCGGCACCTGGATAAACCGGCCTCCTGCCTCGACACCGCCCGCAACCAGCCGCGCGGGGCCTTCTTCGATATAGGTGACACCCTCGTATCCTGGGAGCAAATCGGCATACTTCTTCTGCCTCAGCATAGCGACCAGATCATCCTTGGCCCCGGTTATCGCAGCCCAGTCTGTGACTTCTGCGCTGGCTTTCAGACCGCGAAAGCGATGCGCAGCCATCGCGCCATGCACCGCCTCGGCGGCACGGATCATCGTTTTCGAAGGCACACAACCCACATTCACACAGGTGCCGCCGATGGTGCCGTGCCCGATCAGCGCCACGCGTTTGCCGCCTTTGGCCGCAGTAATCGCGGCCGAGAAACCCGCCGATCCGGCCCCAATGACAGCAAGGTCATATTCTCCATTCGGCGTGCAGCAGTCGCTGTTCATTTTTTGATCCTTTTCAGGGCGCGCGCGGGCGCCGTTGTTTTGTGATTGGTTCATGCTCCGGCGAACTTTGCCGGGATCAGATTCAGCCCCAAAGGAGCACCATCCTAGTGGGGGCAGAAACAGCCGCAGCGCATCGAACGCCAGACCAATGCAAGAGCCGCAGCCGCCAGCCCAATGGCAATCATGCCGTACCCGGTCAGCCACCCGCCAACCGTTCCGACAAGCGCAGACAAAAGGACACGGCCGCCACAGCAGATTATCACCAGCGGTGCCGCCAGGATTGTCGCGGCGAGGCCTCCCATCAGACTGTCGCGCACAGGATCAGCCCTTCTCCATCGCCGGATAACCAGCATTTGCGGAGGCTGCCGAAATAGCTTCAGCGCTTGTTGCCGCGCTGTCAAAAACAACCGTGGCAGTCTTTGCTTCAAAATCCACGTCTACAGAGCGCACGCCACCCACCCCCGCCATGGCGTGCTTCACAGTCACCGGGCAGAGCGCGCAGGTCATATTTTCAACTGCGAAGGTTACAGTCTCCTCCGCTGCAACGCTTTGGGCGGCAGCGGGCAGCGCAAAGGAGGCGATGGACGCCATTCCGAGAAGGCCAAAGCCGAGAACCGCGGCGAGCATTTTTTTCATGAGATATTCCTTTCAATAGAAGAGCGGCGCCCACCAGGTGATGGTCAGAGCTGCCACAACAAGAACCAGCGAGATCCAGAGTGCGGTTTTGGTGATGCGTGCCGAAGAAGGCTTGGCGCAGTAGGAGCCAGGTTCGCAGGTGGCTGGCCTGCGGAAATAGACTTGCCGGAAGCCGGCGCCGATGAAGCCAAGCGCGATCAGAGCGAATACCGGCTTGTAGGGCTCAAGTGCGGTCAGGTTACCAATCCAGGCCCCCGAGATACCGAGCGTGAGCAAAACCAGCGGTCCGACGCAACAGGCGGACGCAAAAACCGCGCCAAGCAGACCGCCCGCGGCAAGCCAGCCTTTGCTGCTTCGGTTCACACCCGTGTCCGCTTCTCCGGTTTGCTTTTCAGCAATCCTCATATTTTTCTCCTCACGAATAGGGCTGGCACCTTGTGTAGGGCCTGTAGTAGCTACAGGGGCAAGGAGGTTATTTACGATGCCAGATCACAAAAACGCGACATCTCTCACTCGGGGGGAGCTGGCCAAGGCAACGGGCTGCAACCTTGAAACCATCCGATATTACGAGAAGACCGGCATGATGCCGGACCCGCCGCGCACGGCTGCGGGCCACCGCATCTACGGGCAGAGCCACATTCAGCGTCTGCGTTTCATCCTGCGGGCCCGCGAGCTCGGCTTTGCCATTGACGAAATTAAAGGGCTGCTTGGCCTCGTGGATGGCGGCACCCAGACTTGCGGCGAAGTGAAAGCCCTGACTGAACGCCATCTCAGCGATGTGCGCCGGAAAATTGAAGACCTTCGCAGGATCGAAAAAGTATTGGCCGCAACAGCAGGCCAATGTTCCGGCGAGGATGTCCCGGAGTGCCCGGTGCTGGAGGCGCTGGCATCTTGACCGGGACGTTTCTGATCTTTGCCCTGGCAGCCCTGGCGGAAATCGCCGGGTGCTTTGCCTTCTGGGCGTGGCTGCGCCTCGACCGTTCGCCGCTCTGGCTCGTGCCCGGCATCGCAAGCCTTGTGCTGTTCGCGTATCTTCTGACGCGCGCAGACAGCGCATTTGCCGGGCGGGCCTACGCCGCCTATGGCGGCGTCTATATCGCCAGTTCTATGTTCTGGATGTGGCTGGCCGAAGGCAATCGCCCCGACCGCTGGGATATAGCAGGAATGATGATATGCCTGATCGGTAGCGCTCTCATTTTGATGCCGTTGCGTAGTTAACGTCCGCCGGCAAGCAATCTTAGAAGAAGGCTGGAGCCCTTCTGTTTCCCTTGGCTCCAGCCTTCAGTTCGGAATCCCTTGCTACGCGCTGTGGAGGGGCGCCGGCCACTCAGCATTTCAGCCGCCTATAACCGTAGTCATAAACTGTAAGGATCCGCTCAGGAAAACCGCTTGTGCAGGGCGGAGTTGACCGCCTCCGACGCAAGCACAAGCACAACAATGGCCATGGTTACCGTCGCGGCCTTGTCATATTGGAACGAGCGCACGTAGGTCTGGACATAAAGCCCGATGCCGCCCGCACCGACAATGCCGAGGATTAGGCTTTCGCGCAGGTTCAGTTCGAAACGGAACACGGTGTCCCGCAGGATGACCGGCGCCATCTGAGGCCAAATCGCCCATCGCAGCTGCTGCGTGCGGCTGGCGCCAGCACTTTCCAGTGCTACCACCGGGGCGGCGGCCACATTGTCGATCGCTTCGGCATAGAATTTCGCCAGCATCCCCGTTGCATGGAAGGTGATGGCGAGGATCCCGGGCAAGGGCCCAAGCCCCACCGCACCAACCATGAGCATCGCCACCAGGATCAGCGGAATGGAGCGGATCATCGCCAGAAGGCCGCGCACCGGGCGCCAAACGGATGACGGCACTAGGGTCTCGGCTGCGAGAACTGCCAGCCCAGCGGACAGGATGACCGCAAAGAAAGTACCGAGGATGGCAATCCGCAGGGTTTCTGCCAGACCCCGCATGACTTCGCGCCAGATCGACAGGTCCGGCGGCATCATCCGCCCGAGGAATTCGCCCAGGCGAGGCCCTGCACCGGGAAGCTTGTCCAGCCCCATTTCTGCGCTTGTGGCGGACCAAAGGACGGCCGCCGCCAGCACGATCCAAGTCAGCACCTGGCTCATCAACTGACCACGCGCAGCCCGGCGCCGGGAACCGTGCCGTGGTAAAGTTCGGCGATGTCGTCGCTGGTCACCTGAGCGGAGGGTTTGTCGAACTGCACTGCGCCGGCTCGCAGCCCCACAATCCGGTCGGCAAAGCGGCGCGCCAGTTCTGGCTGGTGCGAACTGAAGACGACTCCGATGCCGCGTTTGTCAGCTGCGCCTGTGATCAGGCCGAGGATCCGTTCCGCATGGGCGGGGTCAAGGTTGCTCACCGGTTCGTCGGCAAGGATCAGCCTGGGATCCTGCGCCAGGCAACGGGCAATTGCCACCCGCTGCCGCTGACCGCCTGAAAGCTGGTCCGCCCTACGCCGGGCCAGATCGGAGAGACCGGTATCTTCGAGCGCGGCAGCTGTTTTGAGGTGGTCCTGCTCGCCAAACCGCCCCCAAAGGGAGGGCCAGATGCGCATCCGGGAAAGCCGCCCGTTCATCACATTCTGATAGACAGTCAGCCGGTCAACCAGTGCAAATTCCTGAAAGATGAACCCGGCACCGGTGCGCAGCTCACGCGGCGGAGCCTGCGTTGCCGAAAGCGGCACCCCCAGAACCTCGGCCTCGCCGCGCCAGCCGCGCAGGCGGCCGTCGAGCAGTGCGAGCAGGGTGGATTTCCCGGCGCCCGACGGGCCAAGCAGGGCCACCCGTTCACCCGGTGCGGCGCTGAGCGACACTTCGCACAGCGCCGCGGCGCCGCCGAAGTGGTGCGACACTGCATTCAGGGTGAAAGCTGCTGTCATTTCAGGTACCCGTAGCGCCGTGCCGTCTCGCGCACGCCTTCGTAAACGTCCCGGTCCACCGCGATGTAGCCGTCCGGCCCATAGAGATACGCCAGCAGGTGGCGGTTGCCTGGCTCATTGAGCTGCAACATGGTTTCGATGAACTTGGCCTGCACGCCCTTGTCCAGGCCGGGCCGTGCAACAACCGCATGGCTTGGGATCTGTTCGCTTTCGGCCAGGACTTTGACTTCTGCCTGCTGATCCGGCGTCAGCAGAAGATCGGCATACTGGCTGGCGCCGGCGGCATCCACAAGCCCATTCGCCATGGCCTGCATCGCCTGCTGATAGCCCCCGGCAAAGAACTTCCGGCCAAAGAAATTGTCCGCATCGGCGGCATCGGCGATGAGCCCCTCGCGCACGAACAGATCAAGCGGGTATAGATAGCCGGACTCCGATACCGGATCGGCAAAGGCAATGTCACGCCCTTTGAGGTCGGCCAGCGTCTCGATGCCGCTGTCCTTGCGGACAAACACGCGACCCGCATAGCTCGGCTGCCCGCGGTAGACCTCGGACAGCAGTGGCACGGCACCAATCTGATCCTCGGCCAGAACATAAGGCAGAGCGCCCATGAAAGATATGTCTGCATCGCCGTTGCGCAGCGCCTCGACGGCGGCGGCATGGTCGAAGGTCACAAACCCTGTCACTGGCATTCCCATGCGTTCGGACAGCCAGCCGGTGACCGCCTTTATGTCGCCCAGCAGCTTTTCGGGGTTTTCTTGCGGAATGAAGGCCAGTTTCAGCTCCTCACCCGCTGCCAAGGCTGGCGCGGCGAGGATTGCGGCCGATACGGCCAGAAAATTGCGGCGCGACAGCATCAGAACATCCTCTCGTCAATATCGGCTTGCATCGCTTTGAACAGGTCCCACTGGCGGCCTGCCTCCTCCCAATCGCCTTTGGCGCTTGCATCGCCGACAGCCCGCAGGATGGCCGCGAACTCATAGATCTCCGGCTTGGAGTTTTGATTAACCATGACACTCGCATCTGCCGCCAGATCAGGGGCGACCGTATCCACCAGAAGGGCGATGTTTTCGGCATCGCGCATCGGCAGCAGCGTATCCAGGGTGCTTGCGAAAGTGGTCAGTTCTTCCCAGGACAAGCGGAACACGCTGTCGCGGCCTTCAAACGCCTGATAGGGTTCCTCACCATCTCCGACAGCCTCGAGATAGGCGGTCAGATCGGCACGCTGTGCCTCATCCAGCCCCAGAACTTTGCTTTCGTCGAACCAGTCCACAACGCTGGCCAGCGTTGGCAGCGACCCGTCGTGCATATAGGGCGCGGTGAAGTTGATATTGCGCAAGGTGGGCGTTTCAAAGTGGATTGGCGTACCGCCCGGGAAGGGGGGCTCGGCAGTGCCGATGTCGTATGTGAGACCATCGCGGAAGTTACGCTCGGGCGTGTGGCACGAGGCGCAGGAGCGGTCTCCCAGTCCGGCGAAATCGGTGTTGAACAGCTTCTCCCCGCGCTTGGCAGCTTCCGAGGCCAAATTCGTCAGCCTGCCCGCCCTGTCGATTTTCGGATTCGGAAGAAAGTCGAACTGCTTGACATAGGCCTCCAGCGCGTCCAGCTGGAAGGGTGTCGGCTCATCGCCTGCGAACTCGGTCACGATCACATTGCGGATGAACCGCCGCAGGCTGGGCTCGCGCCCATCGCGCCCGTAAGGCGCAGTAAAGCGGATGCCCCGCATTGAAGGCGTGTCCAGATGGTCGTCTACCCGGTCATTGAACATCGGGTTGAAGAAGGAGCCGTCCACATCCATGCCGCCCGCGTATTTTGACAGTCCGGGGATGAAGAAGTCCCGGTTCACATCCGAACGGTTGTGGCAGGTGGAACAGGCAATACCCAGTTCGCGAGCCGGGCCGCCAAAAATTTCCGGGCTGTCGAACAGCATGTCGCCATAGGCAACCAGCGGCAGGTTCGCCTCATCCTCGCCAGCTTCTTCAAATTGCAGCACCAGCCGGGGCAATTCCTGCTGATCGGCGATATTCGACCCCGGCGGCAAGGTTGCAGGCAGCGACACCGGCGTTCCCGAGCGCACTGCGCTTTCGGGGACCGGGGTCAGCGTTTCGCGTTCCGCATAGGCGGCAGGCAAATAATTTTCTGTCAGATAGGTTTCGAGCGTTGCACGTGCTGCGGCAAAGCTCTCTGCATCGGTCTCTTGCGCTCCATGGCCAAGCACGCCAGCAGTGCCAAGCGAGGAGTTCAGGGCGAGCCATGCCCGCCCCAGATCGCGCGCGGCATTCGCATCCGCCGCCTTGATGCCGTCCTCGAACGCCCGGAACAGCGCTTCGGCATTGGCAACCTCATGTGCTGCGTAGGGCTGTCCAAGCGCAGTCTCTGCCGCTGCCAAGTGACGCAGGATACCCTGGGCCACGGCTGCCGTGGCCGCCTCGAACAGCGCCTGGCGGTCATGCGATGCAAGAGCCGCGCTGATTGCGCGGGCCTCATCCGGGCTCACCCGCGACATGGCATCTTCAGACAATGCGCTGCCCGGTGCCGGTGCGGTCCAGCTGTTTTCGATTTTTTCCCAGGGAACCGGGGTCAGGTTCCCCATGAACAGTGTCAGGCGGTAAGCGGCAGAGCGCGGCGCCCATGGGGCTTGCTCAATCGCTGTGGCCCCGGCGGCCACCGGCAAAAGGCCGACTAATGCCGCTGAAATGAGGTTTTTCATGGTCGAACCTACAAAAGTTAGCTTTGGCTAAATTGTGTAGTTTCTTCTATGCCGTTGTCAACCCGCCTTGTTGCAGGCATACAGGGAGGCCAAAATGACATGCGATCTTATGAGCGACATGACCGAAACAGATGAAAACGCCCTCAATCGAAGCCCAGATGAACAGGCAAGCGGTTTTGAGGCCGTACGCACGGCTCATCAAAGCGAGATGGTCGAAGATTATGTCGAGCTGATTGCCGAGTTGATTCACATGAACGGCGCAGCGCGGCCTGTTGAAATCGCCGAGCGTCTAGGCGTGACCCAGCCCACGGTCTCCAAGAACCTGAACCGCCTGAAACGGGAAGGGCTGATTCTGCAGGAGCCCTACCGTTCGATCCGCCTGACGGAAGAAGGCCGCCAGCTGGCCGAAGCCTGCCGCAAACGGCACAGAATCGTTGTGGATTTCCTTGTGGCTCTTGGCGTGTCGCAAGAGGTGGCCGAATATGATGCCGAAGGGATCGAGCACCACGTCAGCGAAGAAACCTTATCTGTATTCCACGCGTTTACCAGTGAACGGACAAAAAGCTGAGCTATTTTTGGCGCTATTGACTGGGGCGGCTAGAAAGCCCACAAAATTCCCGATGAGATCGTGCTGCCCATGACGAGTGCGGCTAATTTAGGCGGGCTTTCAGCACAGCAATACAGCTGCCCGCGCGATTGCCTTCCGGTTTTACCCCTATCAATCTGCAGGCTGGAAGCATCCGTGAGTGATTTATTGCCGGGAGACGAGGAGATCTATTGTCTACCGGCAAGAGGCATCCAATCTTCCTCGGCATGAGACGCTTTCCAAGGCTTCCGCTGGAACCGGTGTGCCTTGCATCGACTGTCATGAACCATGTCCAAACAACTCCGCGCCGGTGTGCATGTTGGCGGATGCCTCAAACTCCAGAACGGAATAGCGGATGCCATAGTGTTTTGCGAGAGACGATTTGATCTCCGACTTGATCTGCTCAGCATTGGCAAGGCATCCCTCTTCGACTACCACATGGCAATCGAGCGCGACCTCGTGTTCCTGCATTTGCCAAAGATGCACGTGATGAACATCGGCAACACCGTCCACGCTCCGGATCACTTCCACGACCCCCTTGCCGTCTATGTCCGGCGGGCTGCCCAGCATCAGCGTCCGGATTGGGCGGCCGATCTCGGTCACAGCGAGGTAGAGAATGTAAAGCGCGATACCAATTGTGATCGCAGGATCAACCCACTTCATGTCATAGAGAATGATGAGCGAGCCACCGATAATCACGGCGACTGAAGCCAGCGCATCAGAAAGGTTGTGCAGGAAGAGTGCTCGAATGTTAACACTGCCTTTCTGCATCGAGTAAGTGAGAAATGCGGTTAACGTGTCCACCACCAGCGCAATGCCGCCGAGGATTACGACAGTCCAGCCCGCAACCTCGGGGGGGTCGATCATCCGCATGCCCCCCTCGTAGATGAGATAGACACCAACCAGTATGAGCGTTGTGTAGTTGACCAGCGCAGCGACAATCTCGATCCGGCCGTAGCCGAAAGTCATACGCTCGTCGGCGGGCCGCCGGGCGATCTTGCGCGCGGCAAACGCGATGAGGAGAGATGCCATATCTGAAAAGTTGTGCAGCGCGTCCGCGATCAAAGCGAGGCTGCCCGCGAAAATTCCGCCGACGACTTGAGCGATGGTCAGAAGGGCATTCGCCCAGATCGCGATGGAAATCCGACGGTCTCCAGAAGCAGGATCGATATGAGCATGGCCATGATCATGCGGCATCTTGGTTTTTCTCGTGGCGGTGGTTCACTAGGCCCAGTCCCGGGATGTGCGGCACGTGCCCGGACCGTATTGCGCGGACACGAGCATTCATCCAGTGGCGGATAACTTTGCGATAGAGCCAGTCACGCAAAATTCCGAACGCCTGCCGGTGGTCCCGGTAGAATTCGTCCGGTGTGCCGAAAGTTCCAAAATCCCGGGCAATACCAGTTTTCTGAATGTAAGTGTCTCCACCTGTCCAATCGACTGGTGGCGCGCTCAAACAATTGGTTCCGGCACCATAGCCGCATAGGCTTTCGGTACCGGAAAAGGCGGCCTGGAGCGTCCCTAAGAATGCCTCGTCAAGGATGAAACCCTCGAGATTGACCCAGCCTTCCTCTGTCTCGGCCTCCACCCATGAATGCAAGATCTCGTCTGGAGCAATTGGATAAACGATCTCTGGTACCACGCCCCGCTGCAGCGCCTTGTGGATCGTGAAGCCATGCAGCCGGCACCGCACACCCACTCCGCGTAAAAGCGCCATGAGCAGTGTGCCCTTGGTGTTGCACTGGCCGTAGCCGTCGGTGAGAACCCTGGAGGCTGGGATGTCATCCGCGTGGTTGTAACCAAAGGCAATCTCGTTGCGGACGAAGCCGTACACCGCGCCGATTTGCTCATGCTGGGCCAGTTCCTTCCACCCGCGGTTCGTTATTAGCCTGGCAATTGACGGATGGTCAAAGTCCAATAGCCTCGTAGGCTTAAGAAGCGGATCTGCCGGATACACTGCATTTCTCCTCGAATCTTGCAAGAAGGGGTGTAACCGCTACAGTAACTGTAGCTTCAAGCCCTAATCCTGCAATCGCTATCCAGGATTGTCAGGATCACTTGCCTTTAAGCTGTTATGTGGTCCACTCCTTTTGCAGGCTGTGAGCCTCCAGACTTCGTGCTCGCAGCGGCTGCCTTCGAAAGAAGGCATGTCAGTGCTTAAATGCACAACGCCCCGGATAGTTGAGAGCTGCACTCATGCGCCGATTTCGTCGTGCTCCGTCAGACATTCGGCATGATCACGGAGCACCTCAAGGACCCGGCAATCAGATGTCTTGCCGCCACTGCATTCATGCACCATTCGTTCAAGCTCAGTGCGCAGCGCCTCAAGTCTGGCGATCCGCTGATACACCTGCTTCAACTGCCGCCGTGCTATAGCATCGGCTTCGTCGCAGGACCGTTCCGGATGGTCGCTCAGATCGAGTAGTTCCCGGATTGCATCCAGAGAAAAGCCGAGCTGGCGCGCGTGACGGATGAAGGATAGGCGATCAAGCTCGGCTTCACCATAGCGCCGCTGACCGCCTTCGGTCCTGCCTGGTTCGGGCATCAGGCCAATCTGTTCATAGTAGCGGATGGTCTGGACTTTGGTGCCAGTCTTCTTTCCCAAACTGCCAATCGTGAGCATACGCACCCCCAGGACGCTACAGTTCTGGTAGGTTTAATTGGGTCTGGCACTGGCCACAACTCAATTCACAGACACGCGACAAAGTCCCTCTCCTGAAAAAAACGGTTGAACCTCTAGTAGCTGCAGGGTGTAGACGCGCAAAAAATACGTGGAATCAGAAACGGGCTGCTTGCTTTGAAGCTTAAACTCCTTCGGAAAATTCTTTGGGCGCTGGCGGCTGTTGCGCTAATTTGGCTTTTGCTTTGGGCGGATTATCGTGCGGATCAGGCACGTGAGACGCAGTCGGCTTTCCGTGCGGCCTTCGAACTCACGGACCATCAAGGAATAACACGGACGCAGGAAGACTTCGCCGGGCGGTGGATGCTAGTCTTTTTTGGCTTCGCGAACTGCCCCGATGTCTGCCCGACGACTCTCGCTGAGGTCGCCGCTGTGATGGAAGGTCTAGGTCCGGACGCCGGGCGGATTCAGCCGCTCTTCATCTCGATCGATCCCGAGCGCGATACACCAATGACGCTTGCAGATTTCGTACCGCGCTTCGAGGCCGGCATCATCGGTCTCACGGGGACCCCGGACCAGATCGACCGGACAGCGAAGAGCTTTCACATCTTTTACGAAAAAATCGAGGAGGCTGCGGCCCCCGGCGGTTACACTATGGGGCATTCCTCGCAGCTGTTCCTTTTCGATCCTGAAGGTGGCTATGTCACGGCGTGGCCCTATGGCACGCCAGCAGAAGAGATCGTATCCAGTCTGAGAGAGCAGATTTCCTTATGACATTCAGGCTATCATCCGACACGTCGCTCGCAGCCGCATGGATCGTTGCACTAGTTTCCTCACTGTCTGTTTTGTTCATTGGCGAGGTTCTGGGGCAGACGCCTTGTGTCCTCTGCTGGTTTCAACGGGCATTCATGTTCCCGCTGGCGGTTGTGCTGGGTTGCGGGCTCTGGTGGCGGGACAGGAGGGCCGGCCGCTACGGTGTCGCGCTTTCTCTCGCCGGCGGAGCCATCGCATTGTGGCATCTCGGCCTTTTCTGGGGGCTCATTCCCGAACGCATCCAGCCCTGTACTGCGGCAGGTCCGTCCTGCACTGACCAAGGCCAGCTTGTCCTCAGCGTGCCAATCCCGCTGCTCTCGTTCCTGGCCTTTGCCCTCACCGCTGCCCTGTCAGCCGCTTCTTTGAAGGAAAATACCGAATGAACCGCCGCTCATTGATCCTTTCCGTTTCTGCTCTCGCAGTTGCGGCCTTTTCTGGCGCCTCTTGGTATGCAACGCGATCAGAGCCCATTGGGGAGGCCTCTTCAGTCACCCCGGAGATTGCCGACGCTTTGATCCGGCCCTATTCGCCGGTTCTCGGCCCCGAGGGTGCGACCGTGACGATCGTGGAGTTCTTCGATCCTGCGTGCGAAGCCTGCCGCGCATTTTACCCGGTCGTGAAGGATATTATGGCCGAGCATGGCGATACAGTGCGTGTGGTGATCCGCTACACACCGTTTCACGGGGAAGCTTCGGAAGAAGCGATCCAGGTCCTCGAAGCTGCGCGCATGCAGGGGGTCTTTGAGGAAGTTCTGGAAGCGATACTGCGGGATCAGCCCCGCTGGGCGTCCCACGGTGCGCCCGAGCCCGGCCTCATCCTCAATATCGCTGCGGTCGCAGGTCTCGACACAGAAGCCGCGCGGACGCAAATGCGCCTGCCGGATATTGTAGGCATCCTCAATCAGGACCGTGCCGATGTCGAAGCCGTGGGTGTGCGCCAGACGCCGACCTTCTTTGTGAACGGCAAGCCGCTCGCTACTTTCGGCGAGGCAGAATTGCGCGCGCTGGTCGCAGCCGAAGTCGCGGCAACCAATAGCTGAGTGACAATCTGAAAGGAAACTGGCGAAATGAAACCGGTACTTCATGCTGCCCTTGCAGCACTTGTGCTGCCACTCGGCGCCGCCTCCGCCGCGCTGGCCGGTTCCGGCCAAGTGAGCATCGAGAATGCCTGGTCGCGGGCATCTATCGGCACCAGCCGTCCCGGAGCTGCCTACATGGAGATAGTGAACGAAGGCGATGAGCCGGTCACACTGACAGGTATCAAGACTGATATTGCCATGATGCCTGAAATTCATCGGAGTTCGACGAACGAACAAGGCGTCAGTTCAATGGCTCCCGCGGGTGACGTGTCTATTGCGGCAGGAGAGACCGTCGCGCTGGAGCCCGGCGGTCTGCATGCCATGCTGATGAAACTTCAGCGCCCGATGAAGGTAGGGGAGACTTTTCCGCTTTCGCTTGTTTTTTCGGACGGTGGCTGGGTAACGGTCAACGTGCCGGTTCTTGGCATCGCAGCGCGCGGCCCGGGAAACTGATGCGGCGGCGTTCAGCTCTCGGATATGGCGCGGCGGCATTTGGTGCGATTGGCCTGACACTCTTGCTGGGCTGGTGGCGTGTAGACGGCCCCGGCGCACCAGAGCCCATGGACCAGCGGCCCTTGCCGCTTACGGCGATGGACTTCCGCCTGACTGACCACAAAGGGCAGCCAGTCGGCCCTGATACGCTTGTCGGGCGCCCGTCGATGATATTCTTCGGCTTCACCTACTGTCCTGACGTCTGCCCCACGACGCTCTCGGACATCTCAAGCTGGCTGGACATGATGGGCGAGGACGCCGAGCGGCTGAACACCATCTTTATCACGGTAGATCCCGAGCGCGACACTGTCGACGCTATGGCAGAGTATGTCGGCTACTTCCATTCGGCGATCCGCGGCTGGACCGGTCCAGAAGCGCAGATCAAGCGTGCAATCGAGGGCCTTCGCGCGACCTATGAGAAGGTTACTGGCGAAGATGGGAGATACACGATGAACCATACGGCGAAGGTCTTTCTGTTCGATGCCGAGGGACGCTTCGTCAGCACTATCGACTACCACGAACCGAGAGAATTCGCAGTTCCGAAAATCCGACGCGCGATGAAAGTTAGACTGGAGGGAGCAACATGAGGTTGAGGTGCCTGATGGCCGGGCTGGCGGTAACGAGCGGGATTTCGGCGGCGGTCGCAATGGTCGCCACATCCTACTCAACTACGCCTGTTCAGCCGACCCTAGCCGAGGCTGGCGTTTGGGAACCTGCGCCTCTCACACCGCCTCGGTTTGTGGAAGGCCCCTCTTACAGGCTTGCCCGCACGCGGCCTGGAAGTGCGCCGGACTTTCGTCCGCCGTTCCTTCCGGCCGTGGTAAGGAACGATGCTCCGCTGACTGCCATAGAACCGCCACTCATCACATGGTCACGCGAAATAGCTCCGGGCGAGACGCTTGATGCGGTTCTGGCCGAGGCCGGGCTTGCCGCCACAGACCGCGCAGAGATCGCCCTTGCGATTGACGCAGAATACGATCTCCGCCGACTGCGCCCCGGTCACGCAATCACTGTCATATCCACGACAGATGGAAGCCCTCGCAATGTGACCCTTGTTGTCGAAGAGGGCATACGGATCGAGGCATTATTTGGAGAGCAGCTCGCCACCCGGGTTGTGGCCCCTGAACCCGAAATCGTGACCCTTGCTGGCGAGACCAGGATCGAAACCTCGATCTTCGGGGCACTGGACGATGCCGGGATACCAGCCCAGTTCGCCGTCGATCTGGCGCAAATGCTGGGCGGCACAGTGGATTTCCGGCGCGAACTGAGCGGCGGCGAGACGCTGCGCCTTCTCTGGCGCGAGGCGCGGGTTGCGAACAAGGCTGTCCGCCAGCCCGAAATTTCGTTCGCTGCATTGGACCTTGGAGACGCTCTCTATGAAATCGCCTGGCCAGAGGATGGAACCGGCAAGGCTACAATCTATCTCGACGGCGAAGTGCTGCGTGTCTTTTCCCAGCCAGTAGAGGGCGCGCGGCTAACTTCCGTCTTCGGCCGCCGCAAGCACCCGGTCTTTGGCAATGTCCGCATGCACACTGGTGTGGACTTTGCTGCAGCGCGTGGAACGCCTGTCCGCGCCACTGCGCCCGGAAGTATTGCGTTTATTGGATGGCGCGGTGGCTATGGCCGTGTTGTCGAGATTGCCCATGGTGCGGACACACTGACCCGATATGCTCATCTCAGCGCCGTGCCCGAAGGCCTTGCTGAGGGTCAACGCGTGTCGGCCGGGGATACCATTGGCCGGATCGGCGCGACGGGCACTGCGACCGGCCCCAATCTGCATTACGAGGTGCGCGTAGACGGCCGGCCCACTGACCCGCTCTCCGATGACCGGCTCGCCGAGGCCACCAGGCGTGCAACACCGGACACAGCGGCGCTTACACGCCTGAGGGCGGCACGCGCCAGGCTGGAGGAGCAGCTTGCCAGCGTGATCGCCGAGAACCCCAATGAAAGGCTTTGACCATGAAACGACCGATCGCCGCCCTGGCATGTGCTCTTGCCCTGCTCCCCGCCGCACAGGTGCTGGCCCAATCGACGCCCATTGAGGTTAAAAAGACCAATGGCTGCGGTTGCTGCCTCGCTTGGATGGAACATCTGGGGGAAAGCGGGTTTGTTCCAAGCGGAAAAAACATGTTCGCAGGGCTGCTCGTGCGGTTCAAACTCGACAACGGTGTGCCGCAGCGCATGGTTTCTTGCCACACAGGTCTCACCGAGGGTTACGTAATTGAGGGGCATGTGCCCGCGGCCGACATTCGCAGGCTCCTTGCCGAGCGTCCCGACGCAGTGGGTCTTGCCGTACCCGGCATGCCGCTCGGATCGCCTGGTATGGATCAGGGCAGCTGGCGAGAGGCTTACGATGTGTTCCTTATCAACAATGACGGCTCGACCGAAGTCTACGCCAGTTACCCCGGCAACTGATCAGCACGATTGCACGCGGGCTGAGAACGGAGCTGTATTCCTCTGTTCGCCTGGCCGTTCAGGCTACCTTGCAACCAAATCACTTGATGATCACAGACCGGTTTCGTTTCTACGGACGGAGTATACCGATGCCTGCGAGGTGATCGTGATGGTGTTTGCAATCTCGGCCTTCAATGCCGCAATTCAAGCACCATTTGCGTGACTGCCCGCCGTCGAGCGCGGTCTATGCATATATTTCGATGGGCGTCCCGTCCCGCACCATTGCATAGACCTCTTCGATCTGGCGGTCGGACACAGAGATACAGCCTGCGGTCCAGTCGCGTTTGTTCATTGGGTCAATGCCCCGTCGCGGCCCGCCATGGATGAAGATGTCACCACCCGGAGATTTGTCTTGCGCCGCTGCAAATGCGATGTCCGCCTCGTTTGGATAAGAGATGCCGATGGAGAGGTGGAACAGACTGTCAGGATTGCGCCGGTCAATGAGGTAGGCGCCTTCGGGTGTTCGTCCATCCCCCTCAAATTGCTTATGACCTTCCGGTGCAAACCCCAGCCCGACCGGGTAGGTGCGCAAAACACCCTCAGCGCCATCCAGAACAAGCAAACGTTCTGATTTGTAGAGCCGCAAACGGGTAACTTCGGGCCCGGTATAACTACGGAACTTGCTTGCACAGCCGGATAGGAGGACGGCAATGCCGCCCAGTAGAATTCTGCGTCTCGGGATTCTGTTGATCATCGCTGCTCGGTGCCATTATTGACGGCTTGTTACCACAACCCTAGTTGAAGGGCCGGCACCAAATCAATGACCATGTGCCAAAGCGCCCTTCGCCATTTGTTCACCTGCTGGCTCGCCGCCTTCCGGCGGCGACTTGTGGCGGCCGTCCGCGTTCAGAAGCCGCAGCGCATTGGCCACCACCAGCAACGACACACCCACGTCCGCAGCAATGGCCCCCCACATCGAGGCCATTCCGAATGCAGTCGCCACGACAAAGGCGGTTTTCGTCGCTAACGAAAGGCCGATATTCTGGCGGATGATGCTCATCGTGCGGCGCGAATGGGCAATCAGCCACGGCACCTTGGCGATGTCATCTGTCATCAGCGCGATGTCCGCCGTCTCGATGGCCGCGTCCGAGCCTACGGCGCCCATGGCGATGCCGTAATGCGCCCGCGCCATGGCGGGGGCATCGTTTACGCCGTCCCCAATCATGGCAACAACCGAATGGCTGTCCACCAGTTCCTCGATGGCGGTTACCTTGTCTTCTGGCAGCAGTTCAGCGCGAACCTCGTCGATACCGACTTCGGCTGCTACCGCGCGCGCCGTGCGCTCGTTGTCGCCAGTCAGCATGACAACGGTGTTGACACCCTGTGCGTGCAATCGAGAGACGATGCCTTTGGCGTCAGGCCTGATCCGGTCGCGCAGTTCAAGAACGCCCAACACGCCCGTCTCGTCGCCCAACGCGACCAGCGTCGCCCCCGCCCCTTCGATCCGGTCCCGCAACTCATCAGGAATGGCATCCCCAAAACCTTTCTCCGCGGCGAACCGGTCAGAACCAAGCCAGACGGGCCGGTCACCCATGCGACCTTCGAGCCCTCGCCCCGGCACCGTGCGGGTATCCTCCGCAGCGGCTACTGAAACGGCGTCCCGCCCGGCGCGCTCGAGGATAGCGCGCGCTAGCGGGTGCGAGGAGCGCATCTCCAGCGAAGACGCCAGCGCAAGCAGGTCCCGCGCCTCCACCATTCCAAGCGGATGGATTGCCGCAACCTCCGGTCGGCCCTCGGTGATCGTTCCGGTCTTGTCCAAGGCCAGCGCCGTCGTGCGGCCAGGTGCCTCGACATAGGCGCCGCCCTTGATCAGCACGCCCGCCCGCGCCGAAGAGGCCAGCGCCGCAACGATCGAGACAGGCGTCGAAATCACCAGCGCACAGGGGCAGGCGATGACCAGGAGCACCAGAGCATTGTAGAACCAGAAGCCCCATGCGCCGCCAGCAAGTGGCGGAAGAACCGCGAGAGCGATTGCCAGTGCCATGACTACCGGCGTGTATATCCGCGCGAACTTCGCCACCCACTGTTCCACAGGAGCGCGGCGGGAATGCGCGTCGCCAACCATGCGTATGATTTTCGAAAGCACTGTGTCCGATGCCTTCTTCGTTGCCCGCACAGTAAGAGTGCCTTCACCGTTGATGGTGCCGGCATAGACTTCGTCGCCCGGTTCCTTTGGCACCAGAGCGCTTTCACCGGTAATGGGGGCCTGATCAACAGCACCCGCTCCCCCTACGACTTCACCGTCAAGCGGAATGCGGTCGCCGCCGCGCACAATGAATTTTGCATTTACAGCTACCGCGGACGCTGGAACCTCCGCTTCCGATCCATCGTCATAAAGCACCCTTGCCGTGGGGGGCGCGAGGTCCAGCAGCGCCGAAACTGCGTTCCTCGCCCGGCCGACACTCCAGTTTTCGAGATAAAGCGAAAGCGAGAAGAAAAAGGCGACCGTCGCGGCCTCGAAGAATTCGCCAAGGCCGATGGCGCCGGCCACGGCGACGACCATCAGGAGGTTCATGTCGGGCGAGAACCGCCGCGCTGAGGACCACGCCTTGGGAGCGACGAGCCAGACGCCAAAGAGGATCGCAACCGCGAAGAGTCCGGCTTCGGCCATCGGCATCGGTCCCTCCCCATGACCAGCGAACAGCCCTATAGCCCCGCTCATACCGGTCTCGACGATGTGGTAGAGGAAACCTGCTGCCCAAAATCCGCCACTCAACGCGGTGAAGCGCCATTGACGTGCCAGATGCGCTGCCTGATCCTTCGCTGCGTTCTTGACGTCCCAGGGCTTCGCACTCATCCCGGTACTAGCGACCAACTTGGTGACCTCGGAGTCGGATAGTGCTATTGCGGTATCAAGGATCGTCATGCGTCCGTTGATCACGTCAAACGCCAGGTGCTCGGTTCCGCCCACACTCGGACCCACGGCCCGGTTCAGAATTGCCACCTCTTCGGCGCAATCGAGTCCGGAGACCTGGAAACTGCGCCCGTTAGCAGGGGGCGGGCCTGCCGGACCAATGTCCCCGCAGGTTGAAGCACCGCCGCAGCAGGCAGATTCATGATCCTGCGTGCAGGTGCTATTGTCATCGTTACGGCGGGTTTCGAGCGGCATAGGCGGACCTTCAGATTCGACGAGATCCTTCGAACCTAATTCCTACAGCACCTAGAGCTTCAAGTGGTCAAACGCGTTTTTTCGCTAGACGCTCAAATGCGCCGTAAATGCGAGGGTCCGACCTCTGGCTTGTGGCGAAACATACCGTATGCCAGATTGCCGACGGGAAACAAAAAAGCAAACGGCAGAGGTTCAGATGCAGAAACGAAATGCGGCAATCGTGGCCACAATGCTAATTCTGGCAGGATGTTCTTCCTCTACTAGTGTCTCCGGCAACGCCGCAACGCGGGTCGGAAACGTGCCTGACGCCGTCGTTGATCTCGCGGCTCCGGGACAAAATCTTGCGTCTGCACGGCTTCTGCCTGAAGACGGCTGCTACTGGTATGAGCATAGCGGGCCAGTTGAAACCACGTTGCTGCCGCTTAGAACAACGGCGGGAAACCCGATCTGTTCGAAACCAAACGCATAGATTAGGTCACCAACCTCCCCCTCAACTCCGTGAAGTGATGCCGTCTTCGGCCTCATACAGATAGGCCGTCGAGCCGGTTTCCACGTTTGGGTAGAGATCGTTGATATGCGCCATAACCATGCGGACGCATCCTGAACTCGCCCTGCCACCGATCGAACGCGGCCAAGGCGTTCCATGAATACGCAGGTAGGTATCGCGGTTTCCAACAAACAAATAGAGAGCGCGGGAACCTAGCGCGTTCTTGGGGCCTGGTTCCTGCCCGTCTGCATACTGGGAATAGGCCTCCGGGTCGCGTTCGATCATGGATTGAGTAGGCGTCCAATGCGGCCACTCAACTTTTCGCCGGATGGTGTAAGTGCCAGGTTCGTACAAATTGCCACGGGCTATGGCCACACCATAGCGCATGGCAGTTCCCCCCTCTTCAATGTGGTAAAGGTATCTCGCAATGGCATCGACATGGATGTCCCCCGGCACCAACCCGTCGTTTGCAACGACCCGGGTGGGAAGGAAACGTTGGTGCAGCCCCCATGGATTAGACGTTGCCGGATCATAGTTTGGCGGTGTGATTTGAGCGTCCCAATTTGCCTTCTGTGTGGCAGTCGGCCAAGATCCGGCCCACACCGGTTCTGCGATTGCAGTAGAGAACAGTGCTGACGAACTTGCGACAAAATGGCGTCTCGTAATCATATCTGAGATTTTCTCCTGTGCCCTTTGATTGCTTCAAATTACCCCACTCCGATAAGAGCTACAGCTACTAAAGGGTCAAGGGGTTTCTGAGGCCAGCGTAGATTTCTGGACCGAGCTATTTTTGCTTACTGTCCCAACCTGGCAAGGCCTCCGTGGGTAGGGAAAACTGATCAGTTCATCACATGGAGGTTTCTGACAGAGAAGTTGAATGGCAGATTTCGGCCCATTGCGCCACGCGGTGGCTTCGATGGCAGGGCGAATATCGGCGTGTTCAAGTCACGGCTCGTTCAAGTATTCTGACCTTAGAGACGGGGTAGTTGTGCCAAAATCGATTCAGAGCCATTTTGAATGCCTATGACGCGTCCCGACATCATGCCGATTGACACGCAGACCGTTGTAATAGACGTGGCGCAGCTCTTGTACCGTACCGGATAAGTCTTGACACTCCAGCGCCGGAAAGCTGCATTGTGTCTGTCAATGAACCGGAAGCTGATCATTGATGTCCCTTTTTATACGGGCGAGGCGGACTACGGCCAACTCGCCCGGAACGTTCATGCGCTGGATCCAACCGCGAGGATCGACTGGGCGGCCGACTGCCGGCTCGTGCAGATAGAATCCAACTCTAGTGCCGGCCTTGTACTCGCGGTGGTGGAACAGACAGGTTTGATCCCAGGATCGGTGCTAGGAGTTTGACAATCATTTGGCTGCTAGCCGATCCGCCCGAGGACCGGAAAGACATCGAGCAGCCAGTAGGACAGCGCGGTGAGCTGCCCGGTCATCATCGCAAGCCCCATCACGACCATGACCGCGCTCGCGGCCTGATGCAGGCGGCACCCGACCCGTCTGGCGCCTTGCAACCGGCCGACAAGCCGATCGGTGAAACCCGCAACAATCAGGAACGGCACGCCAAGGCCTGCAGAATAAATCGCCAGTAGCAAGACCCCTTGCCCAACCATGGCGCTCGCCGCACTGGCGGTGAGGATCGCGCCGAGAATTGGGCCAATGCAGGGGGTCCAGCCGAAGCCGAACGCGAGGCCCAGAACATAGGACGCGGCCGGCCTGCCGCCGGGGACGTCGAGATGGAACCGAAGATCCCGTTCCATGGCGCCGATCCGCGCCGCGCCGATCATGAACAGCCCGAACAGAATCACGATGCCACCGCCAACGAGGTTGAGTTCATAACGCCACCGCAACAGTGCCTGACCCAGGGCCGTTGCCGAAGCCCTGAGTGCCATGAATATCGTTGAGAACCCGAGCACGAAGCAGAGGTTGAGCCAAAGGGTCTGAGCCCGGCTGACCTCTTCGACATCACCAGCAGTGGCTGGAAAGCTGCGATGAGCGTGCCGCGGTTGCGAGCGAATGCTGCGTCAGCAAACACCCGAAAAGGCAACGGCTGCAAAGTTCCGCACTGTGATGGAGTGGATGCCCCTCCCGACGGCATCGTGATGTGCCATGCTGGTACTGTCTTAACAGACCAGAAACAGAGGAGGCGACAATGGAAATGGTTGCGATCATAGGAGTAGATTTAGCAAAGCGTAGTTTTCAGGTGCATGGGGCAGCGGCTGACGGCAGTGTTCTGTTCCGCAAAAAGCTGTCTCGGGCGCAAGTTTTGGCATTTTTTGTACAACAACCGAATTGCACAGTTGCTATGGAAGCTTGTGCAACCGCGCATGACTGGGGGCGTCAGATCGAGGCACTTGGCCATGATGTGAAATTGATACCGCCCATCTATGTGAAACCTTTCGTCAAACGGCATAAGAATGATGCGGCTGATGCAGAAGCGATTGCCGAGGCTGCGTCACGTCCAACGATGCGAACAGTCGCCGTGAAAACACATGAGCAGCAAAGTCGGGCGGTTTTGTTCCGGACACGTGACCTGCTTTTGAGGCAACGCACGCAGCTGATCAACGCCCTGCGGGCTCATCTCGCCGAGTTTGGCCGGGTGGCACCAAAAACGACGACAAATATCAAAAGTCTGAGGGAAATCTTGGAAGATCCCGAGAACGGTCTGCCAAAAGTGGTGACAGATGTTGGATCAATCTACCTTGGTCAGATCGCTACACTAACAGAACAAATAGGCAGGCTTGAAAAGCAGGTACGCATCGAAGCGACAAGAGACGATAACGCACGCCGTCTCCAGACCATGCCAGGCATCGGTCCGATAACTGCAATGGCTGTCTCGGCCTTCGCCCCACCTATGGAAATCTTTCGTCGGGGTCGGGATTTTTCTGCGTGGGTAGGGCTGGTACCGAAGCAACACTCGACCGGGGGAAAGCAGAAATTGGGCCGAACGTCGAAGATGGGGCAGAGAGATATCCGCAGGCTCTTGGTCATCGGTGCCATGTCCGTAGTGAGGATGGCGATTCACAAGGGTGCCCCTGAAGCATCTTGGCTCCAAAGGATGCTCGCAAGAAAACCACGTATGGTCGTCGCAATTGCACTCGCAAATAAGATGGCGCGCAGGTTATGGGCCATGTTGGTGAAACACGAAGATTACAGAGACCCGGCTATCGCCGCCGCGTAAGCGTTGCGATGGCCGGTACGTCGGGAATGTGAGGAGGTCTTTGAGTGTAAGGGCAAATGATCGGAAAGATCGGGTTCAGTAAAACCAGGAACTCACACCGGGATAATCAACCCGCCACTGTGATGTGGAACTGAACCGCGTATCTCCATACCGGCCAGCGGCGTCTGAAACGCCGCATAAACAGGCCTGACAGATGACCGCATCCGTTCACATTCCCAAACGCTCAAAAAACAACTTGCATTAAAGGGGGCCTCCACAGATGAGTTGTGGCAGGGATGGTGAAAGTTAGTTTCTGATCTCCCCGGCAGCTTCCATCCGACGGGTCGGCACGTTCCTGCAGTCTGCCCGCATCAAAAAATGCCGGATCCTGGTTCCGCATTGAGCATCGCCGCGCCAATGGTTCAGAAAATCACCCGCTTCGGAAAAACACACCCCAGTACTAATTTTTTGCTCTTCCACGTCCTTCAAAAGAAGCTCCGTCGCACGCCTATCCGGCGTCCCCCGTCCCCAATGCACGTGCCGGTCAAGCCAGCTATTTCGGGCCCGGCCACCTTCAGCCCGGTCATTGGATTAAGTAAGAGAACTCAACAAGTACCGCCCTTTCCCCTTCATGGAGTGAATGCCGTACTGCCAACGTGATGATGAATGAGGTCAGCCAGTGCAGCTCCGCATGCTCAAATGAGAAGATCAGGACAGACTGATGGGCTTTCCAGCAGGGAACATCCGCTGACCGGGTGCGGTAGGCCTACTGCGAGCAAACCTGTGCAAAATCCGTGCAAAGGGGTACGTGTAGTCTGGTTTTTCCGATTGTTTTAGAGGTGTTATCTGTTGGGTGCATGCCCCTTAGCAGGGGAGCGCCTTCGACCACTCGGCCACGTCTCCGCTGACTCGTATATTTGCCGCAACTCAGAGAAACAAGGCGTTTTTTCAAAAATCTTCCCCCACCGGCAAAATAGGGATTCTCGGCCAAATCCCCGGCAATTCCGCAGAACTGCCGGAGATCCGGGCGCCGGCTGCCGCCCGGCATGAGTTCTTCCCGCTCAGGGCATCCGACCGCGGAAACAACGGCTCGAAGAGCCGTCTCGGCTGGGAGAGCGGCGGCGTGTTGCGGCACCCATCGGCGCCGGAAGTGCCAGCTTCGGCAGGCAGCTTGTCCACAGCCGGGTTGCTTTCCAATCCCCCCGAAAAGGCGCGAATTCACATTTCAGTTGAAAGAGGAAACCGCCGGCACCAATTTTCGGCAATGGCAGCATATTTCCCCGACCAGAGCCCTTTCGGCGCCCTCTTCGGCGCCTTCGAATTGAGCAGCGTCGCGCTGTGCCTTGCGGATACTACCAAGCCCGACAGCCCGATCGCCGGCGTCAATGCCCCCTTCTGCAGCCTTGCCGGCTACGATGCAGAAGATGTGCTGGGGCGGAACTGCCGGTTTCTTCAGCCCAAGGAAGGCGCCGGACCGGTGCGTGAGCGCATGCGCGCCTTTCTTGCGGACCCTACCGCGGGCCAGTCCCGGTTTCTGCTTGCGAACATCCGCAAGGGCGGCACCAGGTTCCTCAATCTGGTCTTCATGGCAAAGCTGATGCGCAGGGGCAGGCAGGTGGCCGTTCTGGGATCCCAGTTCGAGGTCAGGAGCCGCAACAACACGCTGGCATATCTGTACGACCGCGCCCTGACAGAGGATTTGGAGCGGATCAAGCAGGACACCATGGAACACGATCTGGTATTCCTCGAAAACTTCAAGACGCGTGCCTCAGCGCAGGCGGTCATTGCGCAGCCCAGGCTTGATACCAGCGGGTTTCATTGACGGCCAAGCCGGGCAGTTGGCACGCCCGGTCCAGACCCGCCAGCCGCAGCCCCATCAGGCAGCGAGACAGTCAGCCAGCGCCCGGCCCGCATGCAGCCGCGCCGTGCCTTGCTGTGCTGTCCTGTCCTGTCCTGTCCTGTCCCGTGGGATAGCGCGCTGTATTGCTCCGAGAACCAGTACAGTTTTACAAAACTGTACTCCTCTGTACCTGTCTCCTGCACCGCCGCAGCCGTAGAAAATCCCAAAGGCAGAGGAGAGAGATGATGCAGGCTTCGTTTTCAGGCTGGGGCAGCGGGCTGCTGGGTGTTGTGATCTTCAGCGGATCGCTGCCCGCCACCCGCGTCGCCGTGGGCATGCTGGACCCGGTGTTCCTGACCTCTGCCCGCGCCGTCATTGCGGCCCTCCTCGGCGCCGCGCTGCTGCTCCTGCTGCGCCAGCCCTGGCCGCACCGGCAGGACCTGGCGTCGATTGCCGTGATTGCAGCGGGAGTTGTTATCGGTTTCCCGCTGCTCACCGCGATGGCGCTCCAGCACATCACCGCCGCGCATTCGACCGTGTTCATCGGCCTGCTGCCGCTGGCGACCGCGATCTTCGGCGTTATCCGCGGCGGCGAGCGGCCCGCCCGCCTGTTCTGGCTGTTTTCCATCCTTGGCAGCCTGGCTGTGGCGGGCTTTGCCCTGTCGCAGAGCGCCGATGTGTCGCTGACCGGCGACGCGCTGATGCTGGCCGCAATCACCTTGTGCGGGCTGGGTTATGCCGAGGGCGCGCAGCTGTCGCGGCGGCTCGGCGGCTGGCAGGTGATCTCCTGGGCGCTGGCGCTGGCGCTGCCGGTCATGGCGGTAACCGCCTTCGCCGTCCGGCCCGGGACCTTTGCGGATCTGACGCTGCCGGTCTGGATAAGCCTGGGCTATGTCTCGATGTTCTCGATGCTGATCGGCTTTGTGTTCTGGTACCGCGGCCTGGCGCTTGGCGGCACCGCGGGCGTCGGGCAGCTGCAACTGCTGCAGCCGTTCTTCGGGCTGATCCTCGCGGCCGTTCTGCTGTCGGAGCAGATCGCGCCGCCCATGCTCGGCGCCACGGTGTTTGTGGTGCTCTGCGTGGCCGGGGCCAAGCGGTATGCGTGACGGCCCGCTGGCCGCCAGGCTGGTTACGGCAGCAGCGCCAGGCGCTTGAGGAACAGAGCCTTCACCGCATCTGCCTCGACCGTCATGCAGACCTTGACCGGCTCCCGCCCGCTGTCAGGCGCGGCCAGGGTGGCACCGGAGGTTTCGCCCTCGCAGGACACTTCAAGCGCCACATCGCGCATCCCGAACAGCTCCGGGTTGGTGCAGGCGATCACCGCCGCCGGATCATGCAGCGAGCAGCCGTTCTTGCCCGCGACCTCCAGATAGAACTTGAGGTAGAAGTACGACATCTTCTGCAGCATGCCGCCCAGGTCCGGCGACTTGGCGGCAATCGTCTCGAAATCCTCAGCCATGCAGAGGATGCGGTGGGTGACATCCAAGCCGACGAAAACCACCTTGGCGCCGCCCTGGCAGACCACATCCGCCGCATGCGGGTCGTGGTAGATATTGGCCTCCGCATGCGGCGTGATATTGCCGCCCTCCTCCAGAGAGCCGCCCATCACCACGATGGATTTGACGTTCTTGATGAACTCCGGGTCGCGCTGCATCGCCAGCGCGATGTTGGTCAGCGGGCCGATCGGGCAGACCACCAGCTCACCCTTGTGCTCTCGCGCCATGCGGCAGAGGAAATCCGCGGCGTCCTCCTCCAGCGCTTTGCCCTTGGGCTCTGCCGCCGGGATGTCGCCAAAGCCCTCGTCCCCGTGCACATGGGAGGAGGGCTTGAACGGCGGCAGCACCAGGGGCGCGGTGGCGCCTGCGGCCACCGGCACATCTAGCTCCGCGGCTTCCAGCAGGCGCAGCGCGTTGCGGGTGGCCGTTGCGGTTGTCACATTGCCGAAGATCGTCGTCAGGCCCAAGAGGTCGATGTCCGGGGCTGCCGCGGCATAGAAGATCGCCATCGCATCGTCGATGCCCGGATCGGTATCGATAATCAGTTTCACCATCTGCCTGTCTCCCGGCTTACTTGAACTTGTCCATCAGTTTTTCCAGCGGCGAGCGGGTGTCCGGCGCCGGCTCCTCCTTGGCAGCTTTGTCCGCCTTGGCCTCCGCCTTGGGCGTGCTGTTGGAGCTGCGCGGCGGTGCGACCCTCAAGGCAACGGCATTCATGAACTTGCCGCCGTCCCCCTTGGCCAGCTCTGCCGCGCCGTCGGAAATTCCGCGCATCAGGTCGTCCAGCCAGCCCTCATCCGCCTTGGGAAAGTCGCGCAGCACATAGCCCGCCACCGCGTCTTTGTGGCCCGGATGGCCGATCCCCAGCCGCACCCGGCCGTAGTCCGCCCCGATGTGCGAATGGATCGAACGCAGCCCGTTGTGGCCGGCATGGCCGCCGCCCTGCTTGATCCGCGCCTTGCCCGGCGCCAGGTCCAGCTCGTCATGCAGCACCACCACATCTGCGGGCGTCAGCTTGTAGAACCGCATCGCCTCACCCACCGACTGGCCGGAGAGGTTCATGAAGGTCTGCGGCTTCAGAAGCAGAACCTTCTCGCCGCCCAAGACCCCTTCGCAGATCAGCGCCTGGAACTTGGACTTCCAGGGGGAAAACCCGTGATCGCCGGCAATCTGGTCCAGCGCCATGAAGCCGATATTATGGCGGTTGCGCTCATATTTCGGGCCGGGATTGCCAAGGCCGACAAAGAGTTTCATGGGGGTCCTGCCCGATCTGCGTTTCAAGGAAACCGAGTGATGCCCTATTTGGGCAGCGGAATCCAGAGCCGCGCGGTGTCAGGCAAAGGACCGGTCCGGCGCATAGGGCGCCAGATCCACATTCGGCTGGCGGCCTTCCGCCAAGTCCGTGATCAGCCGCCCGGTAATGCCGCCCAGGGTCAGCCCGATATGCTGGTGGCCAAAGGCGTAAAGCACCCGGTCCGACTGCGGGCTGCGGCCGATGACCGGCAGTGAATCCGGCATCGTCGGGCGGTAGCCCAGCCATTCGCTGCTGGGCGCGGGCAGCGGCCCCAGCATCTCATCCCCCTTGTCGGCGATATACGCCAGCCGGTGCTTGTTCACGGGGGCATCCAGCGCCGCGATCTCCACCGTGCCGGTCAGCCGCAGGCCCTTGGCATGGGGAACAGCATAAAACCCGGCCTCACCCCAGCCCACCGGCCGCGTCACCCTATGCGCCTCGCCTTCGTACATCACGTGATAGCCGCGCTCAGTGCCAAGCGGCAGCTTCTTTGCTCCCGCGTCGTCTATGCGTTTAGAAAAAGCGCCACTGGCAATCACCGCATGGCCTGCGGTGACACTCTGCCCGCCGGCCTGCAGCGCCACCCCAGTGCCCGAGGCCCTGACCGCCTCAACCCTGGCCCGCAGGGTGGTGCCACCGAGATCCGTGAAGGCGTGGTGCATCCGGGTGATGAACTCCAGCGGATCGCGCAAGCTGCGGGCGGCATGAAAATGCACCGCTCGCTTGATGGGCAGATGCAGCCCCGGCTCCATCTCCTGCGCTTCCTCCGGCTCCACCTCGCGCCACGGAACGCCCAAGGCGCGGCGGCGCTCCAACCCATCGCTGGCAGCCTTGGCCGCCTTCTCCGTCGACCAGACCGACAGCTGGCCGCGCTCCACCACCAGATCCTGCGCGCCTGCCGCCTCGATCAGCGGATTGATCCCGGCATCGGCGTGCGAGAGCAGATCTGCCAGATGGCCCGCGATCCGCCGCGACGGACCGGGGCGGCAGTTTGCAAGGAAGGACAGCATCCAGCGCGGATTGCGCAGCGCATGGGCATAAGACAGCGACAGCGGGCTCTCCTTGGAAAACATCAGGCTGGGCAGCGAGGTCAGCACCGAAGGGTCATTCACCGGCAGGCAGGCATAGGTCGCCAGCGTGCAGGCGTTGCCATAGCTGGTCCCCGATCCCGGCTCCTCCGGGTCGATCAGCAATACTTTGTGGCCGCGCATCTGCGCCCACAGCGCGCAGCTCATCCCCACGATGCCCGCGCCCGCAACGGCGATATCGTAGTCCGCCATCCCCGGTCCTCCCTGTCCTCAGGCGTGACTGGGACAGCGGCACGGGCAAAAGTCAATCACCTGCAGACAGCCAGCGCTCAAAAGAAAACGGGCCCCCGATTGGGAGCCCGTGAAACCGTTGCCCGATGGGCGCGGTTCTTATTCTTCAGCAGCTGCTTCTGCTTCTTCGCCTTCTTCGCCTTCTTCATCGTCGGAAGAGGACAGGCCGGCCGGTGCTGCGATGTTCGCAATCACGAAGTCGCGGTCGATGGTCGGCTTGGCGCCTGCGGGCAGGTCCACGGACGAGATGGTGACCACGTCGCCGATGTTCAGGCCTTCCAGGTCCACAACGATCTTCTCCGGGATGTCGCCGGCGGTCACGCTCAGCTCGACTTCCGGACGCACAACGGTCAGCATGCCGCCTTTTTTGATGCCGGGGGCCTTGTCCTCGTTGATGAATTCAACGTGGATGTACAGGTTGATCTTCGAGGTGCGGCGCAGGCGCATCAGGTCGAGGTGGGTCGGCAGGTCCTTGACCACATCGCGCTGAACGTCGCGGCAGATCACGCGCACGTCGTCGTGGCCTTCCACTTTCAGGTTCCACAGAGTGGACTTGAACTGGCCGGCTTTCAGCTTTTTCAGCAGCTCGTTGAACGGAACCTGGATTGCCAGCGGCTCTGCATCGCCACCGTAAACCACACCCGGAACCATGCCTGCGCGGCGCGCAGCGCGAGCGGCGCCCTTGCCCGTCCCCGCACGTTCCTGGACTACGAGATCAGGAATCTCTTTTGCCATCTTAACTCTCCAATATGACTACCGGGGTGCCTCCAAGGCTGTCACCCCGCGTGAAGCCGTGCCTATAGACCGGTTGCCGCGGTTTGGGAAGGGGCAAAGCCCCCCGAAAGCCCCCTGCCCGCCCTGCCGGGGGCACTATTCCTGCCAGCGGCCGCCGAAATCCTCGGGGATCAGCAGATTGTGGCGCCCCAGCGCCTCCACCGAGCGCTCCCCGCAGAGCGCCATGGTGGTGTCCAGCTCCTTGCGAATCACCTCCAGCGCCGCGGTGACGCCCTTCTGCCCCATGGCGCCCAGGCCATAGACAAAGGCGCGTCCGATCATGGTGCCCTTGGCGCCCAGCGCCAGTGCCTTCAGCACGTCCTGGCCGGAGCGGATGCCGCTGTCCAGATGCACCTCGACGTCGCTGCCCACGGCGTCCATGATCTCCGGCAGCATCCGGATCGAGCTGAGCGCGCCATCCAGCTGCCGCCCGCCGTGGTTCGACACCACGATGGCATCGGCACCCAGCTTGGCAGCCATGCGGGCGTCCTCTGCATCCAGGATCCCTTTCAGGATCACCTTGCCGCCCCACATCTCCATCAGCTTCTCGATCTTGCCCCAGTCGAGCGACGGATCGAACTGCTCCGCTGTCCAGGCGCCCAGCTGCGAAGTGTCGGAGACGCCCTGCACATGGCCCACGATGTTGCCGAAGTTGCGCCGCTTGGCGCCCAGCATCTGCAGGCCCCAGGTCCATTTGGTCATCAGGTTGGCGATGGTGGCCGGCGTCAGCTTCGGCGGGGCGGACAGGCCGTTCTTCAGATCCTTGTGGCGCTGCCCCAGGATCTGCAGATCCAGCGTGATCACCAGCGCCGAGCACTTGGCATCCTTGGCGCGCTGGATCAGGCGGCGGATATAGTCCTCGTCCTTCATGGTGTAGAGCTGGAACCAGAACGGCTTGGAGGTCGCTTCCGCCACCTCCTCGATCGAGTTGATCGACATGGTCGACAGCGTGAACGGCACCCCGAACTCTTCCGCCGCGCGGGCCGCCTTGATCTCGCCGTCGGCGTGCTGCATCCCCGTCAGCCCCACCGGCGCCAGTGCCACCGGCATCGCCACGTCCTGACCGATCATCCGGCTGGCAGTGGTCCGCCCCGCCATATCCACCGCCACCCGCTGGCGCAGGCGGATTTGCTCGAAATCCGAGGTGTTCTCGCGGAAGGTCTGCTCCGTCCAGCTGCCGCTCTCCGCATAGTCATAGAACATCCGCGGCACGCGGCGTTCATAGATGCGCTTCAGGTCGTTGATATTGGTGATCACCGGCACTGGCTTCTCTCCCGATCTCATTTGGTAAAATTTCTTTACCAATTCAAGCCAGCAAAAGCAACGCCCCGTTTGCCGCACCCCTGAAACGCAAAAAGCCGCCCTGATAGAGCGGCTTTTCAGATCTGATTGTGTCAGAGCGTCACCCCATGTGGGCACCGTCCGCCAGCGACTTCACAAAGGCCAGCACCTCGGCCGGGGATTTGCCCGCGCCGATCTGGCTGACGATGGCGCTGCCCACCACCGCGCCATCCGAAATAGACGCGATGTTCTGCGCCTTCTCCGGCGTGTTGATGCCAAAGCCCACGATGATCGGCAGATCGGTCGCGGCCTTGATGCGTGCAACCTCGGGGCCGACGTCGCCGGCCTCGGCTTCTGCGGCGCCGGTGATGCCGGTGATCGAAACGTAGTAGACAAAGCCGGAGGTGTTCTGCAGCACCTTGGGCAGGCGCGCGTCGTCTGTGGTGGGGGTCGCCAGGCGAATAAAGTTCAGCCCCGCCTTCTGCGCCGGGATGCACAGCTCGTCATCCTCTTCCGGCGGCAGGTCCACCACGATCAGCCCGTCGATGCCGGCGGCCTTGGCATCCTCCAGGAAGGTGTCCACACCGCGGCTGTAGATCGGGTTGTAGTAGCCCATCAGCACAATTGGGGTGGTGTCGTCGCCCTTGCGGAAATCCGCGGCCAGCTGCAGCGTCTTTTCCAGCGTCATGCCGCCGTCGAGCGCCCGCTGTCCCGCCAGCTGGATGGTCGGCCCGTCGGCCATCGGATCGGTGAACGGCAGGCCCAGCTCGATAATGTCGACACCGGCGCCCGGTAGCCCCTTCACCACCTCCAGCGAGGTGTCGTAGTCCGGGTCGCCCGCCATCACATAGGTGACAAAGGCTTTCTTGCCGGCGGCATTCAGTTCGGCGAATTTGGCATCGATACGGGTCATGGGCGGGCCTTTTGAAATCTGTCCGCCCCGGTGTGCCGAATGTTGCGCGGGAAATCAATCCCGCGCAGCCGGGCCGCCTGCCGCGGCCCGGCTCAGCCGCCCAGCGGAATGTGCCAGCGCAGCGTCAGCGAGTTCACGCCCGGGTTCTCATCCGCGGTCGAGGCGTTGGACTTGTGGCTGAACGCCAGCGACACCGCCTTGCCGTTCTGGAACCGCTTGCCCACCGCCAGCAGGCTGCGGATTTCAAAGGCGGATCCCAGGTCGTTGCCCGGCTCGTTGTCGTGATAGGCGCCGGGCATCACGCTGGTTTCGAGGAACCAGTCGTTGTTCAGGTCCAGCACGCCGCTGATGCCGACACCGGCAAAGATATCGCCGGTCTCCTGCACCTCCAGCGTGGCGCCGAAACGCGCCGACAGCCGGCCGCGCTCGTGAAACGGCGCGTGCAAGTAGTCCACCGCAAACATGGCGCCGTCTTCCGCCCCTTCGCGATGGTAATCGGAGTACCCCAGTCCCAGAGTCACTTCCTGCGCAGCCGCAGGCAGCGCCATCGACGCCGAAACTGCAGCCGCCAGTATTGTTGTCTTTTTCATTTCCAGCCCCTCGGAAAAATAATGACTTTTGGCCAAGCTTTTTTCAGCACTCTTCTAAAACTCCCTAAATTTTTTCCAAGGGCCTTATGAAAAATCAGTGTGCATACTGTCTGTGAAGCGGAACACAGATGGCGACTGTGGCAGTTCTGCCAGCCATACATGGCTTGCGCGGGCCTTCAATGCTGCCTAGAAGCAGCTCCCAAATGGCATCAGGAGGCCGCAATGGGCTTTAAAATGGGAATCGTCGGCCTGCCCAACGTGGGCAAATCGACGCTGTTCAACGCGCTGACCAAAACCGCCTCGGCGCAGGCGGCCAACTTTCCGTTCTGCACCATCGAACCCAATGTGGGTGAGGTCGGCGTGCCGGACGCGCGGCTGGACAAGCTGGCGGCGATTGCCGGCTCCAAGCAGATCATCCCGACCCGGATGACCTTTGTCGACATCGCGGGCCTTGTCAAAGGCGCCTCCAAGGGCGAGGGCCTGGGCAACCAGTTCCTGGCCAACATCCGCGAAACCGACGCCATCGCCCACGTGCTGCGCTGCTTTGAAGACGGCGACGTGACCCATGTGGACGGCCGCGTCGACCCGGTGGCCGATGCCGAGGTGATCGAGACCGAGCTGATGCTGGCGGACCTCGAAAGCATCGAGAAGCGCCGCGCCAACCTGGTGCGCAAGCTGAAGGGCAACGACAAGGAAGCCCAGCAGCAGGACCGCCTGCTGGCCGCCGCCCAGGCGATGCTGGAAGACGGCAAACCCGCCCGCCTGGTCGAGGTCGATGCCGAGGACGCCAAGGCCTGGAAGATGCTGCAGCTGCTGACCACCAAGCCGGTTCTCTATGTCTGCAACGTGGGCGAGTCGGAATCGGTCGAGGGCAATGCCCATTCCGCCAAGGTCGCGGAAATGGCCGCGGCGCAGGGCAACAGCCATGTGATCATCTCCGCCCAGATCGAGGAAGAGATCAGCCAGCTGGAAGCCGATGAAGCCCAGATGTTCCTGGAGGAAATGGGCCTGGAAGAAGCCGGCCTCGACCGTCTGATCCGCGCGGGCTACGAGCTTCTGCACCTGGAAACCTATTTCACCGTCGGCCCCAAGGAGGCCCGCGCCTGGACCATCCGTTCCGGCACCGCGGCGCCGCAGGCGGCGGGCGTCATCCACGGCGACTTTGAGAAGGGCTTCATCCGGGCCGAAACCATCGCCTACGGCGACTTCATCGCCCATAACGGCGAACAGGGCGCCAAGGAAGCCGGCAAGATGCGCGCGGAAGGCAAGAGCTACATCGTCAAGGACGGCGACGTGCTGCACTTCCTGTTCAACACCTGATCCGCATTTCAGAAAAGATCCAATCCGCCCGCCGGCCCCGCTGCTGGCGGGCGGATTTGTTTCCGCAAGGGCGGGACTGACCGGCGGCATCCAGTCAGGGGGATCGCCGCCCCGGGGCGGAATTCCGGGACGGGACGCGAATTTGCACTACTCTTACCCGGGCACGTACAGAAAGCAGGGCTTTCATGGAAAAAGATGACAGTATCAACGTTCTGGGCGGGCCGCTGGAGCCTTGCTCGAACGCACCGGTCACCGGATTCTTCCGGGACGGCCATTGCAACACCTGCGATCAGGACCACGGCAGCCACACCGTCTGCGTGGTGACCACGGCCGAATTCCTGGCCTTTTCCAAGTATGTCGGCAACGACCTGTCGACGCCGCTGCCGGGCCTGAATTTCTCCGGCCTCAAACCCGGCGACCGCTGGTGCCTGTGCGCCGCGCGGTTCCTGCAGGCCGCCGACGAGGGCTGCGCCCCCAAGGTGCAGCTGGAGGCGACCCACATCCGGGCGCTGGACGTGGTGCCGCTGAGCGTGCTGCAAAGCTACGCCGCCGATCCGGCCTGAAACACCCGCGGAGAAGGAGACCGGACATGATGCGGATCCTCTTCCTCTTGGCCGCGTTCTGCCCCGCTGCGGCATCCGCGCAATCCACCTGCAATGGCCAGACCCAGATCGACGCCAATTTCTGCGCCAAGGAAAAATGGCAGATTGCCGACAATGAGCTGAACCGCCTGTGGAAGCAAGTAAAGCCGGCGGCGGATGCCCGCGGCACTGGCCAGGCCTTGCTGGCAGAGCAGCGCGCCTGGCTGAAACGGCGCGACGCCACCTGCCTGCCGGAGCGATCCTCGGGCGGCAGCGCGGCGGCGATGTTCTACTGGGCCTGCATGGAGGAGGAAACCCTGCAGCGCAATCAGGTGCTGCGGTCGCTGCGGTAACCCGGATAAAGAAAAGCCCCGGATTTCCCGGGGCTTTCTTTATTGATGCAGATGCGGAACCCGCCTGCCTTATTCCTCGAATGTGCGGCCTTCCTCGGTGTCGGACATGTCGAACCCCAGGTGCTTGGCAACGGTGAACACGTCCTTGTCGCCGCGGCCGCACATGTTCATCACGATGATGTGGTCTTTGGGCAGGTCCGGCGCGATCTTGGTCACATGGGCCAGCGCGTGGGAAGGCTCCAGCGCCGGGATGATGCCCTCGGTGCGGCAGCTGAGCTGGAACGCCTCAAGCGCTTCCTTGTCGGTGATCGAAACATACTGTGCGCGGCCCGTTTCATGCAGCCAGGAATGCTCCGGCCCGATGCCCGGGTAATCGAGGCCCGCGGAGATCGAGAATCCTTCCTGGATCTGGCCGTCCTCGTCCTGCAGCAGATAGGTGCGGTTGCCGTGCAGCACACCGGGGCGGCCGCCGGTGAGCGACGCGCAGTGCTGCATCCGGTCATCAACGCCCTTGCCGCCTGCCTCTACGCCGATGATGTTGACCGACGGATCGTCCAGGAACGGGTAGAACAGGCCGATGGCGTTGGAGCCGCCGCCGATTGCGGCGATCACGGTGTCCGGCAGGCGGCCTTCGCCTTCCTGCTCCGCCAGCTGCCAGCGGACTTCCTTGCCGATGATCGACTGGAAGTCGCGCACCATCGCCGGATAGGGGTGCGGGCCGGCCGCAGTGCCGATGCAGTAGAAGGTGTCGCGCACGTTGGTCACCCAGTCGCGCAGCGCGTCGTTCATCGCGTCCTTCAGGGTGCCGCGGCCGGAGGTGACCGGGATCACCTCGGCGCCCAGGAGTCGCATGCGGAACACGTTCGGCGCCTGGCGTTTTACGTCATGGGCCCCCATGTAGACGATGCATTTGAGCCCGAACTTGGCGCAGACGGTGGCGGTGGCCACGCCGTGCTGGCCGGCGCCGGTTTCCGCGATGATGCGGGTCTTGCCCATGCGCCGTGCCAGCAGGATCTGGCCCAGCACGTTGTTCACCTTGTGCGCCCCGGTGTGGTTCAGCTCGTCGCGCTTCATGTAGATTTTGGCGCCGCCCAGCTCAGCGCTCAGGCGCTCGGCGTGGTACAGCGGGCTGGGACGGCCGACGTAGTGTTTCCACAAGGCGTCCATCTCGGCCCAGAAGGAGGGGTCGTCCTTGGCCTTGTTGTATTCTTCCTCGAGGCTCAGGATCAGCGGCATCAGGGTTTCCGACACGAAACGCCCGCCAAAGATGCCGAAACGGCCGTTTTCATCCGGACCGTTCATGAAGCTGTTGAAAAGATCGTCGGCCATGGTTCTTCCCTCACTTTCGCAGCGCCCGCCATGACTATAGCGCGGCAGCGCCTTGGTAAAGGGAGATTGCGCAACCGGTTCGATCCGGCCAGGGCCCCTGCCCTGCCGGTGTGTTCCTTTTTTGCTATGGTCTGCTGCCTGTCCTTCAGGCTGGAAGGTGTAGATTGGCGGCGCCGCCAAGGGGCGGAGGCGGGACGGGAGGTTCCTCCCGCACGCTGAACGTTGTCTCTGCGCGCCCTTGCCAAAGGGCCCTGTTCCAAGGTGCCGGGGGTGTCAGGCCCGGCGGTGACCGCGATCAGGGGAGAGTGTGGCATTGGCCGCTTAAGATCAGGTGAGGCCAGCGCACGCAGGGTGCGCAACACCTCGGGCACTGCGCCTTGGGACAACCGCTAGACAGTGAGTATTTTTGGAAAGATGAAGGCGCAAGCCTGGTATTTTCATCTTTAAAAATCTCTCAAATCCCGCCCTCAGCGGCATAGCAGAAGGCCGCAGCGGTGCGAGCCCTCAGCCGCGGGCGGCGTGGGCCGCCTTGGTAAAGGCCTCGATCAGGTCCGCATCCTTTTCACCCGGCGCGCTTTCGACGCCGGAGGAGACATCGACCTGGCGGGCGCCGGTCATGCGGATCGCTTCCGCCACATTTTCCGGTGTCAGCCCGCCGGCCAGCATCCAGGGTTTCTGCCAGTATTTGCGCGCCGCCAGCAGACGCCAGTCGAAGGCGAGGCCGTTGCCGCCGGGCAGTTCTGCCTCCTTCGGCGGTTTGGCGTCGATCAACAGCTGGTCGGCCACCTGTTCATAAAGCGCAATCTGGGGAATGTCGGCGGCATCGGCGATGCCCACCGCCTTCATCACCGGCAGGCCGTAGCGGGCGCGCACCTCGGCCACACGCTCCGGGCTTTCACGCCCATGGAGCTGCAGCATGTCGAGCGGCACCGCGCCGGTGATGGCATCCAGCTCCGCGTCCGAGGCATTCACCGTCAGCGCCACCTTGCACAGGCCCATGGGCGCCTCGATGGCTAGCGCGGCGGCCTGGGCGATGGAGACATTGCGCGGCGATTTCGGAAAGAACACAAATCCCGCATAGGCGGCCCCCGCTGCGGCAACGGCAGCCACATCCTGCGGGGTGCTGAGCCCGCAGATCTTGACCCGGATGTCCGTCATGACAGGCTCAGTTCGCGTCTTCGAGAAGTGCCAGGACCTCGTCCTTGCCTTCGTTCTTCTGCTTCTTGAGACGGGTCACTTCGCGGTTCAGCTTGCGCGCCTCGCGCGCTTTCTGGGCGGCCTCGCTGCGGTGCTTGTGCTCGCGGATCCATTCCCAAAGGAAACCGATCACCAGCCCGGCGCCAACCCCGCCCAGCACCACCACAAACAGCGGCAGCGCAATGCTGTAGTTGAAGCCGAAAAGTTCCGCCAAGGCCACAGGCATCAGTTTCAGCTCGACCACCGTGCTGTTGGCCAGACAAACGGACACCAGCACGATGGCCAGCGCCCCAAGAACCGCGTAGCGAATGTAACGCATCAGGCTTTCCCGTTCAGGCGGTCCCTCAAGAGCTTGCCAGTCTTGAAGAACGGCACATGTTTTTCCTCGACATTGACCGTCTCGCCGGTGCGGGGATTGCGGCCAACCCGCGCGTCCCGCTTCTTGACCGAAAAGGCGCCGAAGCCGCGCAGTTCGACCCGGTCGCCGCGGGCCATGGCATCGGTCACTTCCTCGAACACCGTGTTCACGATCCTCTCTACATCCCGCTGATACAGGTGCGGGTTTTCATCTGCAATCTTCTGAATCAACTCAGAGCGGATCATGTTCTTTTTCCTCCCAGGATGCCGGTATGTTTTGGCTATTATTCTGAGAGTATAGGAAAAATTCGTGCATGGGGGAACAAAATGCCGCGGGTTTGACGGGCAAATCGGCGGCTCTTCACCACCTTTTCAGCCCGTAAGCGCCCAATCCAGGGCGGCAAAGCGCCGCCGCGGCGCGGCATCCGCCCCCCTCCGGCGGCTGGCCCGCATTTTGATTCGGGAGTTGCGAGCCGCCTGCGGCTGTGCCCGAAATGCGGCAGTTCACCTGTTCAGCAGCGCGAGATGCGTCATCTGCCGGCCCCAGATGCCGCATATGAAACTTTATTTCCGTAAAGTAAAATTTTTCATTGTAAAGCGCCCCGCATCGCCCATGCTTTTCTAAACTAGGCGCGTCACATCAGCTGGCTGGACCTGGTGCCTATCGAACCGGCACGCCCTGCCCTTCCGGCGCAGCGCAGGCCGGCCTGTCAAAGCCGGTGGCCAACAACCGGCAAGAAGACAAACCAACATGGAGAAAACTGGAAATGCCATTGGACATGAGCGCGATACATGTAGAGCAAGTCACCCTGAACTCTTTGGTGCAGAACATCCTTTATGCATCGGGAATCGTCGGGGCCATCCTGGTCGTTGTCGGCCTGCTGCTGATTGACGCGGGCACCGCGCGGCGGCGGAACCTGTTCAACTCGACCATCGAAAAGACGCTGGGGTTCTTCCTCGGCTTTGCCACATATTACTTCATCGGCTTTGGCCTGTGGGCCGGGCAGTATTACATCATGGAAGGCGCGACCATGATGGATTCCATCAATGACTGGTGGCTTGGCGGCGCCATGACCAATGCGCTGGCGCATCACACCGACCCGGCCACCTTTCCGGGGCTGAATACTTTCCAGATCTTCATCTTCTTCCTGGCGGTGTTTGCCGGGATCATCAACATCCTGCTGCATTTCGCGGTGTCCGAGCGGATGAAGGCCGCGGCCTATTTCATCACCTGCATCGTGGCCGCGGTGGTGTCCTCGGCGCTCAGCTGGGCGACCTGGGGCTCGGTCGGGCCGCTGACCAATGCGGGCTTTCACGACTTCTTCGGCGTCGGCTTTGTCTACCTGTTCCCGGCCGGCATGGCGCTGGTGTTCACCCCGAAACTGGGCGCGCGCCCCGGCATGATGGAACCGCACCCGCGGATCTCGGCCTATCTGGCACCGAGCATCGGCCTGTGCGCGCCGGGCCTGCTGCTGATCTTTGCCGGCCTGCCTATGGTGATCCTGTCCTGCCTGTTCTTCTTTGATCCCGAAGCGCTGGCGGTCAGCGTCACCATGGCCGACACCAGTGTCGGCATCGCGATCAACAACTACGCCATGGTTTGGGCCGGCGGCGCCATCACCGGGCTGCTGATCGCCTATAGCACCGGCAAATACGCCTATACCCTGCTGGGGCCGCTGGCGGGCTATGTCGCTGGCGCGTCCGGCTTTGATGTCTACCTGCCCTGGCAGGCCTTCATCGTCGGCCTGGTGGCGCCCTTTGCGGCCTATGCGGTCTATGAGTTCACGCTGAAGCGCGGCATCGACGAGCACAAGCTGTTCCCGCTGTTCCTGGGCTGCGGCACCCTGGGCATGGTGATGCTGGGCCTGTTCAAGGCCGGAACCCCGCGCGGCGGCTTTTTCGGGATCGAGGAAGGCGCCTATGCGTTCCAGCACGGCGAGATCTCGCTGGTGATGCAGCTGATCGGCACGGCCGCCTGCATCGGCACCGGTGTGGTGACGGCGCTTGTGCTGTCCTTCATCCTGGAGCGGACCGTCGGCTTGAAAGTGTCCGAGGACGACCAGATCGACGGGTTGGACGGCAAGATCTGGGATCTGGAGCCGGATGTCGTCACCCATGCGGACAACGCGCAGAACGCCTGAACCGGCGTGTAACACGGAAGGCCCCGGCATCTGCCGGGGCTTTTTTCGTTTTGGCGGACGGGAATGGCCTTGCCGTGTCCGGCTGGCATTGCTGCTTCTGCGGCCCTTCAATCAACCAGCCCCGAAACGGAAAAATCGGCTATACTTGCCGTGATCGACAAAGAGGAGACCACCATGCTGTACCCGCTTGCCACGCTTGAGGCCGATAAACTCGACGCGATCAAGAGCTTGGAAAAGGATATCGGCAGCCCGGTGGTAGCGCTTGCCGGGGTTGAAGCCGACACTGCGACGCTACCGGAGGATCAGCTGAAAAGGCTGCAGGAGCTGGAAGAGGAGCTGGGCGTCGTGCTAGTGGCGGTGCGACCGAACTAGGAGGCCGGTACGGGCCCGCCGGTTCTCCGGCCAGAGATTTTAATTGGGCTATGCCGCAGCCGGCCTGGGACTAACGGGCACAGAACTGCGCGGCACATGGTGATACTGGCGGCGAATGCCGGGCAGGTTCTGCGCCGGCTGCCAACCGCTGGCAACTGACACACGCATTGCGGGTCAAAGAAAGCATTAGCCGGTTCCCGGCAATTCGGAGTTTCGCCCGGTTTTGGTATTTATAGGGCTGCACGGCAGAAGTTTTGGCAGGTTTTCCCGGTTTTGAGCCTGAATTTCGCCGCCAAGCCGTCTGCAGGCACTATGGCAAGAATGTGTCACTGGATCGCAAACAACGTTCGAAATTTCCAAAAACTTGGCAACTACCCCAACATGTTGAAGGCTGAACCACACAGGTAATCAATATCTTGAGGACTGGAGGCAGCATGAACAAACAAGAGGCTTCACCTTTCGGATTTCACGGAAATGAAAGGCCGCTTGCTCCGGCGAAGCTAGCGCTTTTAGCTGCGATTGCCGTCATCGGCAGCACCGCAAATGGTGAGGAATACATAGAGCCGGAGATGCCCGGCGTTCAGGTTGCAAATGCATTCGAAGAAGGCGCCCGCGCAATGATGTGCGAAAAGGTTGGCTTCTTGTCTTTTGTCTGGGCAATTGATCAGGAGTTGAAATCGCCCCAATTTCCGGATGCCAGCGTCCAGTACAGCGACAGCTTGATCGCCGTGACCCGCGACCGCAGCATCAACGGCATTTCGGTTCCCCAATCCGAATTCCTGTGGCGCGAAGCCCCGCGGAAATGGAAATACTCCGGCTTCGACGGCATAGAGCCGGTGACCGATTCCTGCACCGACATCACCGCGGAGATCGCAGCCTCTTTCATGGATTTCGCCGAGGCCGCCTCTTGGGGCTTGCCCGATTTGGAACAGCGCGCCGTATTGTTTGATGCGCTGGAGGACGACCTGCGCACCAGGCTCGAACTGGCCCAGATCGAGCGCGACGAGGCCAAACAAGAACTGGTTGCCCTGCGCGATGATTACTCAGGCCTGGAAACAGAGCTTTCACTGGCCAGAATGGCAGTGTGCGAGATCAGCAGCCGCACACAGGAAATGCTGGTGAATGCGTCGGCCGTCAGCGCGCCGGCGGGCCTCGAGGAGTTCTCGCACAATGCCGCAAGGCTCTTCGGCGGCGAGGATTGCAACGGGACGATCGAAGAGAACATCGAAGAAAAAATCGAAAACGCGGTGTTTGTCAGCACCGGGATGGCACCCCCGAAATAAGCCGGTTTCTGCGGCTCAGGCGCGGCGGCGCGCCCCGCCCTGTAGCTCACCGGATCCCCCGAGGATTTCCCCGCCAGACAAACAAAAAGCCCCGCAGAGATCTGCGGGGCTTTCTGTTTTCGAGCCGTGAGGCCGGGGACTATTAGTCGCCCGACTTCAGTGCGGCGCCCAGGATGTCGCCCAGCGATGCGCCGGAGTCCGAGGAGCCATACTGTTCCACTGCTTCTTTCTCTTCCGCGATCTCGCGCGCCTTGATGGACAGGCCCAGGCGGCGGGTCTTGGAGTCGACGTTGGTCACGCGCACGTCGACCTTGTCGCCAACCGAGAAACGCTCAGGGCGCTGGTCGGCACGGTCGCGGGACAGGTCGGAGCGGCGGATGAAGGACTTCATGCCTTCGTATTCCACTTCGATGCCGCCGTCTTCGATTGCGGTCACTTCCACGGTCACGATCGAGCCGCGCTTCACGCCGCCCACGGCTTCAGCGAACTTGTCGCCGCCCAGGGCTTTGATCGACAGCGAGATACGCTCTTTCTCAACGTCCACTTCGGAGACAACGGCCGAAACCATGTCGCCTTTGCGGTAGTTCTGGATCGCGTCTTCGCCGCGCTCGTCCCAGGACAGGTCGGACAGGTGAACCATGCCGTCGATGTCGCCGTCGAGGCCGATGAACAGACCGAATTCGGTGATGTTCTTGACTTCGCCTTCGACCTGGGTGCCTTCCGGGTGGGTCTCAGCAAAGACTTCCCACGGGTTGCGCATGGTCTGCTTGAGGCCCAGGGACACGCGGCGCTTGGCGCCGTCGATTTCCAGAACCATGACGTCGACTTCCTGGGAAGTGGAGACGATTTTGCCCGGGTGGACGTTTTTCTTGGTCCAGGACATCTCGGACACGTGAACCAGACCTTCGACGCCCGGCTCCAGCTCAACAAATGCACCGTAATCGGTGATGTTGGTGACGCGGCCCTTGTGCACGGAGGACAGCGGGTACTTGGCGCCAACCAGATCCCACGGGTCTTCCTGCAGCTGCTTCATGCCCAGGGAGATGCGGTGGGTCTCTTTGTTGATCTTGATGACCTGAACCTTGACGGTTTCGCCGATCGACAGGATCTCGGACGGGTGGTTCACACGGCGCCATGCCATGTCGGTGACGTGCAGCAGGCCGTCAACGCCGCCCAGGTCAACAAACGCACCGTATTCGGTGATGTTCTTGACGACACCGTCCACTGCCTGGCCTTCGGACAGGTTGCCGATGACTTCGGCGCGCTGCTCGGCGCGGGACTCTTCGAGGATCGCGCGGCGGGACACAACGATGTTGCCGCGGCGGCGGTCCATCTTCAGGATCTGGAACGGCTGCTTCAGACCCATCAGCGGGCCGGCGTCGCGCACGGGGCGCACGTCAACCTGCGAGCCGGGCAGGAACGCAACAGCGCCACCCAGGTCGACGGTGAAGCCGCCCTTGACGCGGCCGAAGATCGCGCCTTCGACGCGCTGATCGTCTGCGTAGGCTTTCTCCAGGCGGTCCCAGGCTTCTTCGCGGCGGGCCATCTCGCGGGAGATGACAGCTTCGCCACGGGCGTTTTCAGCGGCGCGCAGGAAGACTTCCACTTCGTCGCCGACTGCGATTTCAGCCGCTTCGCCGGGGTTTGCGAATTCTTTCAGATCAACGCGGCCTTCCATTTTGTAGCCGACGTCGATGATGGCCTGGCCGGCTTCGATTGCCAGCACTTTGCCTTTGACAACCGAACCTTCGTCCGGGGTGTCCATTTCGAAGCTTTCGTTCAGGAGGGCTTCGAATTCCTCCATCGATGCGTTTTGAGCCATGAGGTCTCAGGTTTCCTTTACTAGTGTTTCTGGCCGGGCGGTTGTCTCCGCCGGTCTTGGTTAAGCCAGTCCAGAACGTGGCCCGGAGCATATCTGATCAAACAAACACAAAGGGCCGAGGTAGTCCCCAGCCCTGCTCAGATATGCCGCCCGGGCGTTCGCCGCCCATGTTCTGACAGCGCGCGATATAGGCGGATTCCCAAGGTTGCGCAAGGGAAAAGCCCTGCATGGCAAGGCGGAACCGCATTTACACCGCCTGGAGCGGAAGGCCCTAGCGCCGGTCAGGGCCGCGCCCGGCCAGCCTCCGGTGCTGGTAGTCCTGTTCCAGCAGGACAACGGCAATTAGCAGGTATTCGACTTCAGCGCCCTCCCCGAGCAGCGGAAGATAGATTTCGGACGTGCTCCGGTAGGCTGGCAGCGGGCCGACATAGGGCAGCGACGCATGCAATGGCTGGCGGGAGGAAGCGGCTTCTGCAAAGCCGGTCCAGATCATCGAGCCGGGGCCGAACCCAGGATGTTCGGAGAGCCGGGTGCCAACGAATTTGTCGCGCAGCGTGTTGCTGAGCCTGCTGCGCACATAAAGTGCCTTGAAATCGGACAGTATCCCGCTTGCAGTGCGTTCGATCTCAAAAATGGACAGGATGCTTGGCGCGTTTTCAGCATTGGGCAACCCAAGCTCTGTCAGCCTTGGAAAAGCACCGTCCAACATGGCGCTCTTCCAAGTGAAGAAGATGCTCTTCAGCTCCGGCTGCAAATCACCTGCGGAGAAATCAGAACTGAACATCGCTTAGGCTGCCCCTGGCAAAATCACTCCACTCTGCGGCCCTCAGAATGCGGCAAGAGCCGTGCTATACAATAGCGCCCAGCTGTTAATGTAGCCTGAAATCAGTCTATTAAAGGTTTCCTCCTCAAATCGGCCGCCTTATGAGGCAGATCATCGGCACAGGCAGGCGGCCCCGAATGCCGCCCGCCTTCTTTCCTGACCGCTCTCAGGCGATCTCAGTCACGATGGTTTCGCGGGACTTGCGCACCTTTTTCATCGGCAAGAGCCAGTCGCCCTCTTCGGCGCGGTAGCCGAGCGGCAGCAGCAGGACCGAGCGCAGGCCCTTGTCCTTGAGGCCCAGGATTTCGTCGATCTTCTCCGGCGTGAAGCCCTCCATCGGGGTGCTGTCCACTTCCAGCTCGGCGGCGGCGGCCAGCGCGAATCCCAGCGCGATATAGGCCTGGCGGGCTGCGTGGTCATGATTGGTGCGCGCCTCGCGCGGCAGGTAGGTCGCCTTGAGGTTCTCGTAATACTGGTTCAGCATCGGGACCTCGCCGCGTTCCTCGGTCATCTGGCGGGTGACGGCGTCGATGCGGTCCTCGGAGTAGTTGTCCCAGGCGGCAAAGACGATGAGATGCGAGCCGTCGGTGATCTGCGCCTGGTCCCAGGCATGTGGACGGATCTGCGCGCGGATCTCCGGGTTGGTAATGACAAACACCTCAAACGGCTGGGTGCCGGATGAGGTCGGCGCCATGCGGATCGCCTCGATGATCTGGTCGACCTTCTCTTGCGGGACCGCTTTGGAGGGGTCCATCTTCTTGGTGGCGTAACGCCAGTTCAGCTTCTCGATCAGGGTGCTCTTGCTCATTTCTCCGGTCCTTTCGGGCCTTGTCTGAAAGGTGGTATAAATTTGTAACCGGCTATATAAGCGGTACCGTACAGGGCACAAGAAGGCACATTCCTGAGCCCCGGTTACACGGAGGGAACCACCATGGCGCAGGGGCAATGCCCGGAATGCGGCCGAATCAACGAAGTTCTGTCGCGGGTCGGCGACCGTTGGAGCGTGCTGATCGTGATCTCATTGGCGCAATACGGCGTGCTGCGGTTCAATGAGCTGAAGCGGCATCTGGGCATTTCCCAGCGGATGCTGAGCCTAACCCTGCGCGAGCTGGAGCGCGACGGGCTGGTCAGCCGCACCTATTACCCGACGATCCCGCCCAAGGTGGAGTATGCGCTGACACCGCTGGGTGAATCGTTCCGAGAGCCGGTCAAGGCGCTGGGGCTGTGGGCGCTGGAGCATCTGCCGGTGATTGATGCCGCGCGGGCGGAATTTGATGCCGCGGCGGAAGCGGAGAAGAAGACCGCCTGAGGGTTCAACCTGGCAGGAGGCCCGCCCCCCCCCTGCCGGGCACGATGAAGCCGTCACCTGCGCAAATCCCAGACGCCTGCGTCGCGCCGCAGCATGGCCTGTTCGGCGGCGTCCAGCCGGGCCGCTGCCGCGCCGGGATCGCGGCTGCCGCCCGCCTTGTTCCAGATCTTCAGGGCTGAGGCCGGGCTCCAGGGCAGGCAGGCGGTGGCCAGCCACTGCCGCAACCCCGGGGGCAAGGCATCATAGGCCTGCATCGGATCCCCTGCCCGGCGCCTGCGTTTGAGCCGGGACACCAGGTTGCGGCGCGGTCTGCGGTCAGCCATTGCGGCCGCACTCCTCAGCGGAAGCCCGGAAACCCGCCGCTTCACTGTCACCCGTCGTCGCCATGATCACTCTGCCTCGTGTTGCCTCCGCGAGTCACGTTGTTATGTCATAACATTTCAAATCTCAAGCGGATGCTTCTGGCTGGAAAAAGAAAGCATTCCGCCGCCCGGATGCCGCAAACTGGAAATCACACGCCGTCTTTTGCCGTCAGTCTGGGAGCAGCAGCCGAAAGGGAGGCATAGATGGGCCAGCAGCCGAATTTCCTTGTCATCATCTCGGACGAGCACCGCAAGGATGCGATGGGCTGTGCGGGCCACACGATTGTGAAGACGCCGAACCTAGACGCGCTGGCGGCGCGAGGCACGATGTTCACCGCGGCCTATACGCCCTCGCCCATGTGCGTGCCCACCCGCGCGGCACTGGCCACCGGCAACTGGGTGCACAAGTCGGGGCATTGGGACAGCGCGACCCCCTACGCTGGCAGCCCGCGCAGCTGGATGCATACGCTGCGCGACGCGGGCCGCGAGGTGGTGTCGATCGGCAAACTGCATTTCCGCTCTGCCGAGGATGACAACGGGTTCTCCGAGGAAATCCTGCCGATGCATGTGGTCGGCGGTGTCGGCTGGGCCGTCGGGCTGTTGCGGGAGAACCCGCCGCCTTATGACTCGGCGGCGGAACTGGCCGGCGATGTGGGCGCGGGCAGCAGCAGCTATACCGACTACGACCTGGCGATCACGGAAGCGGCGGAGGCCTGGCTGGCCGATCCCAGGCGGAAGAGGCAGCCGTGGGCGGCGTTTGTGTCGCTGGTCAGCCCGCATTATCCCCTGACTTGCCCCGAGAAGTGGTACAGTATGTACGACCCGGCAGAAATGGACCTGCCGGTGGGCTATGGCGCGGGCCTGCCGGATCACGAGGAGCTGCGCAATATCGCCGCCTTCTTCAACTACGATGATTACTTCGACGAACAGAAGATGCGCGAAGCCAAGGCGGCCTATTACGGGCTCACGTCCTTCATGGATCATTGCACCGGCCGGGTAATCCGGGCGCTGGAGGCAAGCGGCCAGCTGGGGAACACGGTGATCCTCTATGTGTCGGATCACGGCGACATGATGGGGGACCAGGGGTTCTGGACCAAGCAGGTGATGTACGAGCAATCGGCCGGGGTGCCGATGATCGCCGCCGGGCCGGGTATTCCGGCAGGGCAAATGGTGGCGACATGCACCAGCCTGACCGACATCGCCGCCACCGCACGCGAGGTCTGCGGCGTGGCGGAGGATGCGGAACTGCCGGGCGTCTCGCTGCGCGTGATTGCCAATGCACCCTATGACGAAAGCCGCACCGGGTTCAGCGAATACCATGACGGCGGTTCGAGAACCGGCGCATTCATGGTGCGCTGGGGCAAGTGGAAATACGTTCATTACGCCGGGATGCAGCCGCAGCTGTTCGACCTGGAAGGCGACCCGCATGAGCAGATGAACCGGGCGAAGGACGGGATGCATAACCCGGAGATCAGGGCGGCTCTGGCGGAAGGCGAGCAGCGGCTGCGGGCAATCTGCGATCCGGATGAAGTGAACACCCGTGCCTTTGCGGACCAGCGCCGCAGGATCGTGGAACTGGGCGGCGAGGAGGCCTGCCGCACGGCCTATGTGTTCAACCATACGCCGACGCCGGAAGAGCAGGACAAGATGCGCGAAGGCCCGGCACTGTAGCGCTTGCCGCGCGGACGGCCCTTGCCTAGGGTCGCGAGCGGGAGGGCCGTGCGATGACATTGGAAGAGGCAATTGCAACCCAGCCGCAGTGGGTGCAGATCTGGGTCAACATCCTGTTTCTGGGCGCCTTTGTGCTGCCGCTGGCACTGCTGATCTGGAAGCCCAGCCGGATCGCCGGACTGGTGACGGTGGCAGCGAGCCTGCTGGCGGGCGGCGGAGTTTACTGGATCTACGGGCAGCTGGGATATGTGCGGCTTCTGGGGCTGCCCCATGTGATCCTGTGGACGCCGCTGGCGGTCTGGCTGTGGCGTCAGCGGGCGCGACCGGACATGCCTGCCTGGCCGCGGCGGATCATCCTGATGGTCTGCGCGGTGATCGCGGTGTCGCTGGCGTTTGATTATGTGGACTTGGCCCGCTATCTGCTGGGAGAGCGGCAGCCGTTCTGAGCCGCCGCCTGCCGCCAGGTTTGCTGTCAGGCCTGCCGCCTAGAGGTCAATTTCCAGCACGCCTTCCGGCGCCTGCGCGCGGGACTGGCAAAGAATGATGGCCCCCTCGCGCTGCTTGTTCGAGAGCACGAAATCGCGGTGCTCTGCATCGCCGGAAATCAGCCCGCATTTGCAGACGCCGCAGATGCCGTCGGAACATTTCACATCCACGTGGATACCGCTTTCGGCCAGCGCCTCGGTGGCGGTCTTTTCCGCCGGCACCAGGATTTTGCGGCCCGATTTCGCCAGCTTCAGGGTGAAGGGATGGTTTTCGTATTCGGGCTGTTCGGGAACCGAGAAGTATTCCATGTGGCGGGCCTCTTCCGGGAAGCCATTGGCTTCTGCCGCCTCCAGCACGGCCTGCATATAGACCTCCGGCCCGCAGGTATAGACGTGGCTGCCGGGCACGTATTGCAGCACTTCGTTCAGGTCTGCGCGGGTGCCCTGATCGGAGAAATGCAGATGCACCTTGCCCGCCCAGGGGACGCTCCGTAGGTCTTCCAGGAACCCGGCATTTGCCATTTTCGAACAGGAGTAGCGGAACTCGAAATCCCGGCCCAGCGCGTGCAGCCGGTGGGCCATCGCGATCATCGGCGTCACCCCGATACCGCCCCCCATCAGGTAGGATTTGGCGGCATCCTCCACCAGCGGGAAGTGGTTGATCGGCTTGGAGATGAACACCATCCGGCCTTCTTCAAAGATCCGGTGCATCAGTCTGGATCCGCCGCGCCCGGTGTCCTCGCGCAGCACCGCGATCTGGTATTTCGTGCAGTCCGCCGGATCGCCCGACAGCGAGTACTGGCGAAAGAACTCCGGCGCGACGACCACGTCGATATGGGCACCTGCAGTGACCGGAGGCAGCGGGGCGCCGTCCGGCAGCGAGAACTCGTACTTGGTGACGGCTGCCGTCATGTGCTCCACCTTCGACAGACGCACGCGCATCACCGGCGCATCATCCTGGTCTGCGGTATAGACATGCTCCGGCGGCAGGCCCTGCGCGCGGCGGCGCTTGTGCTCCGCTGCGGGGATCATCGCCTGATAGGCGGCGATCCCGGCCTCGCGGTCCATCGGCGCGGGCCAGGCATAAGGCGGCGGGGCCAGCGGTGCGGGGTAGACCGCCAGGGTCTGATCCTCGAATTTCAGGTCAAGGTCCTTGGACAGCTTGCGGGCGTTCACGGGATGCTGCGAGGGGGCATAGGGCCCATCCTCCACCATCTCCAGATCCCACCACCATTTCTTGGTGCCGTTCACCTCGCCATTGCCCAGCGCGTCATCGAGCTTTGCCAAGAGCGGCGCACTGCCGGGCACATTCATCGCGGCCCAGCGGAACGGCGCCTCGGCAAACAGGCCCTCCAGGTTCCAGGGGCAGGTCTTCATGCAGCGGCCGCACATTGCGCCGCCGGGCACAGTGACGCGGTAAGTGGTGCATTTCTGGCTGTCGGACTTCCAGATTTCATAGCCGTTGAACATCAGCTTGGGCCCGGCGGTGATGGCACCGGAGGGGCATTCGCGGGCACATTTATTGCAAGCCTCGCAGAACCGCTGCAGGCCAAAATCTACCGGCTTGTCATGCGCCATTGGCAGGTTGGTGGTGACGGCACCGGATTTCAGGCGGGGGCCGAGGAAGGGGTTCAGGATCACCTCGCCGATGCGGGAGACCTCGCCGAGGCCGGAGAGCAGCAGCAGCGGCGGCTGCAGCACCTCGCCGTCCATCACCGAATGCACCCGGGCGGTATAGCCGAGGTTGCGGATCTGCTGCGCGATCACCCCGCCCAGCAGAGAAAACCGCAAGTAGGCACGCATCGACTGGGCGCAGGCGATCCAGTCGTCGCCGGAGGCGCCCTCCATCGTTTCGTGGCCTTGGTCGATGATCATGCTGATGGCGTTTTCGTGGTAGGGCGCCAAGGGGTCGCCCGCCGCGTCGTGGGAGTAGTAGGCCCAGTCCGGGCAGCGTGAGATACCCACCGCGTCGCAGCCAAGGAAATAGGCCGCCGCCTTGATATTGGCGGCGTTGCGTGCAGCATCGGCGGCGCTGGGGTCAACCTGCGGCACGGGCTCGCCGTCCTGCAGCAACACGAAGGCCGCAAGCGAGGATCGAAAGGCAAAGGCAGAGGAGGACTTGCGGACATAATTGCCGTTCTTCGCCGCCTCCTGCGGGCCTTTGCCGAGGTCGCCGAACAGGGAACGCGCAAACATGTCGGCGCGTTTCGGGACCCGCGCGACGTTCACCTCGTCAATATAAGTGGTGGGGTCTGCCACCCGCTTCAGGGTCTCGAACGGGTGCGGGCCGTCCATGAAACGGCGCTTGGCATAGGGGTCGCGGGTGGCGGCGCCTTTGGCGTGGGCGCCAAGGCCCAGCCGGTATTTGAGCCCCGGCGTCTGTCCCGGTACCAGCGGCAGATCTGCGGCCAGCTCCAAGGTGGTGGTGACGGCGGCGATGCCGAAACGGCTGCCGAGGAAGGGGTTTGTCAGCACGCCGTCCTCATAGGTGGCAAGCCCCGCCTGCACCGCCAGCTTGCCCAGGTGCACATCACTGGCGGCACCGGTATGGGCGCGCGCCTCCCACCCCAGAAGGCGGATGTAGTTGGCGAGCGTCACCACGGTTTCCGCCGCCCGCAGGCAGGCGCGCTGGCCCTGTGCATCCGGCAGCCAGTCAGAACCATCTTCCCCGGCCTCGGGGTCGCGGGGGAATTCGTAGACATAGACCAGCGCGTGCGTGTGGTGGCGGCAGTCCGCGGGCGGGGCCTGCATCGCCTCACGCAAGTTCGCCATAACCACGTCAATGCCGGAGGCAAAGGTCTTGGTCTGCTTGCTGCGCAGCGTTTCCTCCAGCGCTGCCACATCCGGGTTCACCAGCGGCGCGTCCAGCCAAGTGCTGGAGGGCACCGCGCAGGCACCAGCAAGCGAGGCGTCGCAGAAGTAGCCAAAGGACTTCAGATGATCGCTGCGTTCATGCAGACTGGCGGGAATTTCGGCGCGTTCCTTTTTCACCAGTCCCTCGCGGGTGGCGTCCAGCATCGCCTGGTAATCGCGCATGGCGTTGACGAGGGAGAGCGGCGCATCGGGGCGGCGGAAGCTGACCTGCGCCAGCGGCGGCAGTGCGTCCAGTCCTTCCGGCCCGGCCTGCCGGGTCAGGGTCTCCATCGGGTACGGACCCAGGTGCACGGGCCGGTTGCGGTAGGAAAACAATTTGCCCATGGATGGCCCCTTTGAGTTACAGCTTGGCGACGATGCGCGGCTCGTCCTGCAGTAGTTTGACGGCGGAGTGGCGCAGCGCGGACAGTTCTGCGCCGCTCAGTTTGGCCTCGAAATACGCCGCGTTCTCCTGCGCGATGGGCAGCACCGCCTGCAGCGCCGCCTGGCCCGCGGCGGTCAGCGCCACCCGGATTGAGCGCCCGTCGCCCTCTCCGCTGCGGCGGGTGATCAACCCGCCGGCCTCCATCTGACGCAAGGCGCGGGAGGTGGCGGTGCGGTCGATGCCGATGAAGTCCGCGATCCCGGACGGGGTCGCCAGCCCTTCCTCCCCTGCGGCCAGCAGCACGCACCAGGTGACACGGGTCAGCCCGTATTCGGCGATGCGCTGTTCAAAACGGCGTTCGATCACACGCGCCAGCATGGTGATCTGGTAGCCGAGGGATTGGTGCAGGTGGAAGGGTGTCTGAGTCATGATAATTGACAATGTCAATTATTTGCCCATCAAAAGCCAGCGAATTCTGCACATGCCCTCTTGGCGGCCTTTACGGATAGGCGTAACGCGAACTGCGCCCTGCTGCGGGCGTTGCATCATTGCGGGCAGCCTGTATCCTCAAAAACAGGGCTGGATACCCGCTAGGAGAACAGCATGAAATTCCGCTTTCCCATTGTCATCATTGACGAAGATTTCCGCTCCGAAAACTCCTCAGGCTCCGGCATCCGTGCCTTGGCACAGGCCATTGAGGATGAAGGGTTCGAGGTGCAGGGCGTCACCGGATACGGCGACCTTTCGCAATATGCGCAGCAGCAGTCCCGCGCCAGCGCCTTTGTGCTGTCGATCGATGACGAGGAGTTCACCCCCGGACCGGATCTGGACCCCGCGGTAGTCGCCCTGCGCACGTTTATCGAGGAAGTGCGCTGGAAGAACGCTGATGTGCCGATTTACATCTACGGCGAGACCAAGACCAGCCGCCACCTGCCCAATGACATCCTGCGCGAGCTGCACGGCTTCATCCATATGTTCGAGGACACGCCGGAGTTTGTAGCGCGCCACATCATCCGCGAGGCGAAGAGTTACCTGGAGAGCATCCAGCCGCCGTTCTTCAAGAAGCTGTTGGATTATGCCGAGGACGGCTCCTACTCCTGGCATTGCCCGGGGCATTCCGGCGGCGTGGCCTTCCTGAAGAGCCCGGTCGGGCAGATGTACCACCAGTTCTACGGCGAAAACATGCTGCGCGCGGACGTCTGCAACGCGGTGGAGGAGCTGGGGCAGCTGCTGGACCACAACGGCGCGATCGGAGCGTCAGAGCGCAACGCGGCGCGGATCTTCAACGCCGATCACTGCTATTTCGTGACCAACGGCACCTCGACCTCCAACAAGATGGTCTGGCACCACACGGTGGCACCGGGCGACGTGGTGGTGGTGGACCGAAACTGCCACAAGTCGATCCTGCATTCGATCATCATGACCGGTGCCATCCCGGTGTTCCTGAAGCCGACCCGCAACCACTGGGGTATTATCGGCCCGATCCCGCATTCAGAGTTCGAAATCGGCAGCATCAAGGCAAAGATCCGTGCCAACCCGCTACTGGAGGATGTGGATGCCGACGCGGTGAAACCGAGGATCCTGACGCTGACTCAGTCCACCTATGACGGGGTGCTCTACAACACCGAGGTGATCAAGGGGCAGCTGGACGGCTATACCGAGAACCTGCATTTCGACGAGGCCTGGCTGCCGCATGCGGCCTTCCACCCGTTCTACGGCAGCTACCACGCGATGGGCCGCAAGCGGGCGCGCACCAAGCACTCGGTGACATATGCCACCCAGTCCATTCACAAGCTGCTAGCGGGGATCAGCCAGGCCAGCCATGTGCTGGTGCAGGACAGCGAGGAGACCAAGCTGGACCGGCATCTGTTCAACGAGGCCTACCTTATGCACACTTCCACCAGCCCGCAGTATTCGATCATCGCCAGCTGCGATGTGGCGGCGGCGATGATGGAGCCGCCGAGCGGCACCGCGCTGGTCGAGGAAAGCATCATGGAGGCGCTGGATTTCCGCCGCGCCATGCGCAAGGTCGACGAAGAATACGGCGCCGATGACTGGTGGTTCCAGGTCTGGGGCCCGGAGGATCTGGCCGAGGACGGCATCGGCAGCACAAAAGACTGGGTTCTGAGGAGAACCGATGCCGACGGCGTGCAGGCGGGCGGCGAGGACAGCTGGCACGGCTTTGGTGACATGGCGCCGGGCTTCAACATGCTGGACCCGATCAAGGCCACCATCATCACCCCGGGCCTCAACCTGGACGGCCGGTTCGAGGACTGGGGCATCCCGGCCTCGATCGTGACCAAATACCTGGCCGAGCACGGCGTGGTGGTGGAAAAAACCGGGCTCTATTCCTTCTTCATCATGTTCACCATCGGCATCACCAAGGGCCGCTGGAATTCGCTGCTGAGCGCGCTGCAGCAATTCAAGGACGACTTTGCCCGCAACCTGGCCGTGCCGCGGGCGATGCCGGAGTTTTGCGCCAGCCAGCCGCGGTATGAGCAGATGGGCCTGCGAGACCTGTGCGCGCATGTGCATGCGCTATACGCCAAGAACAACGTGGCGCGGCTTTCGACCGAGATGTACCTGAGCGACCTGACCCCGGCAATGAAGCCAAGCGATGCCTTCAGCCATATCGCCCGGCGCACCACCCAGCGGGTGCCGATCGACGATCTGGAGGGGCGTATCACCACCAGCCTGGTGACCCCCTACCCGCCTGGGATTCCGCTGCTGATCCCGGGCGAGGTGTTCAACAAGAAGATCGTGGAATACCTGAAGTTCAACCGCGCCTTCGGGCGGGAATGCCCGGGGTTCGAGACCGACATTCACGGGCTGGTGCAGGAGACCGGCCCTGACGGGCTGACCCACTATTTCGCCGACTGCGTGGCGGAATAATGCAAAAGGGCGGCCGTGTTTCCGCGCGGCCGCCCCTGTATTGAACCGTGGCTGCGATGGCAGTGCCAGGCGATCAGCCGGCCGGTACCGCGTTGCTGACACGTTTGCCGGCGGTTAGCCCGTTCACCTTGGCAACGATGGCCGCGGCATCCAGCCCGTGGTGGCGGTAGAGATCGCCGATGGTGCCGGTCTGGCCGAAATGCTCCACCCCCAGCGGGATGGTCTGGTGGCCTGCAACCCCGCCCAGCCAGGCAAGCGTCGCAGGGTGGCCGTCGATCACGGTGATCACCTTGCAGTGCGGCGGCAGGCCACCCATCAGCGTTTCGATATGGGATTTGGCGGCGGCGTTGCCGCGCGAGCGCGCCCGCTGCGCCGCGGTCCAGCCCGCGTTCAGCCGGTCGGCAGAGGTCACCGCCAGCACGCCCACGTCGCGGCGGCTTTCGCCGATGATGCCCGCGGCCTTGATCGCCTCCGGTGCCACTGCGCCCTGATAGGCGATCACCACATCGCAGTTCGGCCCCGGTTTGCGCAGCCAGTAACCGCCGTCGATGGCCCCCTGGCGGAAGTCCTCATCGGCGCGCTTGCCGGGCTGCTCCATCGGGCTGGTGGTGAGGCGCAGATAGACCGAGCCGCCGGTCTCGTCGCGCAGCCAGGTGCGCTCATCCGGGTCGCCCTCGCCGTCGCGCTGCAGGTAGTCAAAGGCCCATTCCATGATCACTGCCAGCTCATCGGCAAAGGCAGGCTCAAACGCCGCCAACCCGTCCTGCGACATGCCGATGAGCGGCGTGCCGATGGACTGATGCGCGCCGCCTTCGGGCGCCAGCGTCACCCCGGAGGGGGTGCCGACGATCATGAAACGCGCGTCCTGGTAGCAGGCATAGTTCAGCGCATCGAGACCGCGGCAAACAAAGGGGTCGTAGACGGTGCCGATGGGGATCACCCGCTTGCCGAACAGCGAATGCGACAGCCCGGCGGCGCCCAGCAGCAGGAACAGATTCATCTCCGCGATGCCCAGTTCCAGATGCTGGCCCTCTGGGGCGAAGTTCCATTTCGCGGTGGAAGGGATGCGGTGCTCGATAAAGGCATCCTTTTGCACCTCACGCGCAAACAGCTTGCGCCGGTTGACCCACGGCCCCAGCCCGGTGGTGCCGGTCACATCGGGCGAAGTGGTCAGGATCCGCGCCGCCAGTTCGCTGTCCTCCTTGGACAGATCATCGAGGATCTTGCCAAAGGCCATCTGGGTGGAGATTTCGCGGGAGGTGTCGATGGCAATCGCGGGCACCGGCAGCGTCGCGTCGAAATGGCGGCGCGGGCCTTCGGCAAAGAACGGCACCTGGCGAAGAAAACCTTGCAGCGCGGCGGGGTCGGAAACGGTGGCGAAGGGCTCCCACTCCTCCCCTGCGGCGACGCCCATATGGGCCTGCCATTCCGCCATCTGCGCCTTGGTCATCAGACCGCCGTGGTTGTCCTTGTGGCCGGCAATCGGCGTGCCCCAGCCCTTGACCGTATAGGCCAGGAAACAGACCGGGCGGTCGTGGTCGATGGATGCGAACACATCCGCCATCGTCTCCACGCAGTTGCCGCCGAGGTTTTCCATCAGATTCGCAAGTTCCTCGTCGCTGCGCCTGGCGATCAGCGCACTGACATCGCCCTGATCGCCCAGGTCATTCATCAGGTGCTGCCGCCATACCGCGCCGCCCATGTAGGTGAGCGCGGAATACTGCTGGTTCGGGCAGGCGTCGATCCAGGCGCGCAAAGCTTCGCCGCCCGGCTCCTTAAACGCGGCACGCTGCAGGGTGCCGTATTTCACCCGCACCACGTCCCAGCCGAAGGCGTCAAAGATCTTCTCGATCCGCTCGAACAGACCTTCGCGAACGATGCCGTCCAGCGACTGACGGTTGTAGTCGATGATCCACCAGGTGTTGCGCAGATCGTTCTTCCAGCCTTCCTGCAGCACCTCGTAGATGTTGCCCTCGTCCAGCTCGGCGTCACCCGCCAGCGCCACCATGCGGCCGGTGCGGGCGTCCTGCCCCCAATCCTTGGCGGTGATGAAATCCTGCACCATCGAGGCCAGCGCGGTGATCCCGACGCCAAGGCCGACCGAGCCGGTGGAGAAATCCACGTCATCCACGTCCTTGGTGCGGCTGGGATAGCTCTGCACCCCGCCGAAGCCGCGGAAGTTCTCCATCTTCTCGCGCGTCTGGTTACCCATCAGGTACTGCATCGCGTGAAAGACGGGCGAGGCATGCGGTTTCACCGCCACACGGTCGCCGGGCTTCAGTGCAGAAAAATACAGCGCCGTCATGATCGATACCATCGACGCCGAAGAGGCCTGATGCCCCCCGATCTTGATCCCGTCCGCCTTGGGGCGGATGTGGTTCGCGTTGTGGATCATCCAATGCGACAGCCACAACAGCCGCTGTTCGATGGTCTTGAGGTGGGTCAGATCGGGGTGCATGGCTCTCTCCTTACTCGGCGGCGTGCTGCACAGGGGCGGGCAAGGCCTGTTCCAGGTCGGCCAGGATGTCGGCCACATCCTCCAGCCCCACCGACAGGCGGATCAGCCCGTCGCTGATGCCATGCTCGGCGCGCTCTTCCGGAGAATAGGTCGAATGGGTCATCGAGGCCGGATGCTGAATCAGGGTTTCCGCATCGCCCAGCGACACCGCCCGCTGGATCATCTGCAAGCCGTTCATAAAGGCGATGCCGCCGTGCAGGCCGCCCTCGACCTCAAAGGCGATCATGGCACCGGGCTGCGCCATCTGGCGCTTGGCGACATCGGCCTGGGCAAAGCTGTCATGGCCCGGGAAGGAAACCGATTTCACCGCGGGGTGAGCGGCCAGATAATCCGCCACGGTTACAGCAGAAGCGCAGTGGCGGTCCATCCGCAGCGCCAGGGTCTTGAGGCCGCGCAGGATCAGCATAGCGTTGAAGGGCGCCATCACTGCGCCGGTCATGTCCTTCATGCCGACCAGGCGGATTTCACCGATTTGCTCGGCGGTGCCCACGACAAGGCCTGCCACCACATCGCCGTGGCCGCCCAGGTATTTGGTGGCGGAATGCAGCACGATGTCGGCGCCCAGTTCGATCGGGCGGGTCAGGTAGGGGGTGGCGTAGGTGTTGTCGACCACCACCTGCGCGCCTGCGGCATGGGCAACCTCCGCCGCCGCAGCAATGTCGACCAGCCGCATGTTCGGGTTGGCCGGGGTCTCGAAATACACCACGCGGGTTTTATCCGAGACAGCGGCGCGCAGATTTTCCATGTCGGTCATGTCGACATGGGTGATGGTGACGCCCCATTTCGCCAGCCCGTGGCGCATGAAGGCAAAGGTGCAGCCATAAAGCGTCTTGTCCACAATCACCTCGTCACCGGGGCTGAGCAGCGTCCACAGAACCGCGGTGATGGCGCCCATGCCGCTGCTGAGCGCCAGACCCGCCTCGGCGCCTTCCAGCGTGGCGATCCGCTGCTCCAGCAGGTCGCAGGTCGGGTTGGAGATCCGGCTGTAGATATGGCCTTGGCGTTCGCCTGCGAACATCTCGCCGCCGGCCTCGGCGGTCTCAAATGTGAAGGTCGAGGTCAGGTGCAGCGGCGGCGTCAGCGCGCCTTCGTTGTCCTGCGGATCATAGGCGTGGTGGATGGCACGGGTGGCAAAGCCGCCGGAGGTTTTCATGGGATGCTCCTGTCTGTTGTTACAGGCATCATCCGCCTGTTTCGGCGGCAATGGATTGCGAATTATTTCTGATCAGATACAGATATTGGCAGATTCTGCCAAACAGGACCTCAAAATGGACAGCAAGGACCGCCAGATCATCCGCGCCCTGCAGCGCGACGGCCGGATGACCAACCAAGACCTGGCGGAGGCGGTAAACCTCTCCCCCTCCCCGTGCCTGCGGCGGGTGCGCAATCTGGAAGCCCAAGGCGTTATCCAGGGCTACAGCGCGGTGGTTGATGCCAAATCCTACGGACTGCCGATCACCGTCTTTGTCCGCATCAAGCTGGAGCGGCACGGCGAGGCGGACGTGAAGAATTTCGAGCGCAAGATGCAGCTGATCGACGAGGTGCTGGAATGCCACGTGCTGACCGGTGCAATGGATTACCAGTTGCGAGTGCTGGTGCCGGATCTGGAGGCCTACGAGGAATTCATCCGCAACCGCATCCATCCGGTTGGCGGCATTGCCTCCATCGACACCAGTTTTGTCTATGGAACGGTCAAGCGGACGGCTGTGTTCCCGCCCGCCCGCTGAAGGCCGGGGCAGGCCGCGCTGTCAGGCTCCGGCGGCTAAAACAGTCAGCAAAAACAGCAGCGCCAGGGAAATTGCCGCCCCCATAGGCATTTTCCCTGGCGTCTGAAGCGAGGCCCAGTGCCGCCAGCCGGCGGCGGCCTCCATCCGGCCCAGCAGCATGAGCGCAAAGGGCACGGCCAGCATGGCCGCGCTGAAGCTCCAGGCAAAAGTTGCCAGCGCGGAAGACGGCACGAAAAGCAGCGCCAGCGCCATCATCTTGACGTCGCCGCCCGCCAGCACCCGCCCGCAGAACAGCGCAAAGCACAACGCGAAGACGACCCCCGCAGCCAGCACGCGCAGCCCGGTTTCCGCCAGCGGCAGCAGCGGCGCGGTCAGCAGGAAAACAGCAGCCAGCCCCAGCATTGTCCTGTTGGACAGCCGCAGGTAGCGCAGGTCGCCCAGCCCGGCATAGATCAGCACCGGGCTGGCCGCGGCCAGCGGCAGCAGTTCCGCGAAGCCCGTCATGCGGCTGAGTTGCGCCGCGGCGTCTGCCCGGCGAAGGTGTCAACCGAGACCAGCTGATAGACCAGTTCGCTCATGTTGCGGGTCTGCGTCTTGGCATAGATGTTGCGCAGATGCGTGCGCAGGGTCGATTTCGAGATCCCCAGGTCCGACTGCACCCGCTTGGCCGGCTGGCCCTTGCTCAGCAGAACGCAGACCCGGTATTCGGCACGGCTCAGCTGGGCCGGATTGTCCATGCTCAGCAGATGCGCCTGGACCTCCGCGGTGCGGCCGGTGCGCTGCTCCTTCAGGCAGGCCTCTGCGTAGAGCCCGGGCGACCGGTTGGTCCAAGTCCGCACCAGGGTGCCGGATATGATGTTCAGCAGCGCCTGCTGCACCGCCCCGGGCCGGGTTGCAAAATGCAGCTCCAAGAAATCCGTGTGCTGCTTGCCGGAGGACAGCGGGATCACCGCCAGCTCCACCAGTTTGCGGGCGCTGTGAAACCGGTCCAGCATCGGATCCGCCTCCTCATCGCTCATGGATTTATACCAGATCAGCCCCGGCTTGGCCTTGTCCAGATAACTGCCCAGCACTGAGCGGGCAAAGGACCGCTCCAGTTGCGGGCCGTTTCTGCCGCCTGCACCTTTGTCAAAGAAAATCGAACCTGAAGCCCGCCCCTTGCCGGTTGATACCCTGCAAATTGCAGCTGCTTCCCCATTAATGGCCGCCGCCAGTCCGCTCAACGCGTCCCTGAAAGGCGCACGGCCGTGCAAACACTCACACCATCGCGCAACAGGCGCAATCATTCCGGCCTCAGCAGCCCGAACGGTGTGGGTGTCAAAAAGCGCATTGGTCCCCATAACGCGCATCCCCCCACAGCAATACTAACTATTAACTTAGCGCTTTTAGTGACTTAGCAAGCGCTCATACAAAACGACTCCTTATTGCGTCCCTTCATGCTGGCGAGTTCGCTCAATTACGTCAAGAATTTGGCAAAAATTGCAGCTACCAGCTCAATTTTACAACTTTTAGCTGATTTTTTTGGTATTCCGGCATCATACGCCGGAACCAATTGCGGCCAAACGGCAGCAATTGTCCAACTGCATGCGAATCAGCTTGCGACGAAACGGATGTAGCGGATCACAACCGGGCCGATGGTGATCATGACCAGCGCAGGCAGCATCAGCGAGGCCAGAACAGCCGACATCTTGACCGGCAGCTTGCTGGCCATTTCCTGCGCCCGCATTTCCCGCTGGCTGCGCAGATCATCGGAATAGGTGGCCAGCGCCGAGGCCATGCTGGTGCCGAACTGCATCGACTGCAGGGCAACATTGGCAAAGGAGCGGACAGTCTCCACCCCGGTGCGGCTGGCCATATCCAGAAGCGCGTCGCTGCGCGCGCGCCCGGCCTGGATCTGCCGCTGCACGCTGAGCAGCTCAAAAGCCAGATCCGGCGAGACCTGGGCCAGTTCGTTGCCCACGCGGGTCATCGCTGCATCAAACCCGAGCCCGGAATCGACGGATATCCGCATCAGGTCCAGGGCGTTGGGAAAGGCGTCCTCGATCCGGCGGCGGCGGGCGGCGGCACGGGCGTTCAGCACATAAACCGGGCCGAAGAAGCCGGCCCCCACCAGCCCGCTGAGCGTCTGGAATACCTGCATGTTGGTCCAGCCCGCCACCTGCGCGGTAACCGGGTTGGGCGGCAGCAGGCCCGGTGTCTTGGCGGCGGCAATGACCAGCAGCAGCAGCCCCGGCACGGCCAGTCCCAGCAGGACCCGGATCAGAGTGAAATTGCGCAATGCCCCGGCCTGGGAAAACCCCGCCTGGGACAGCTTGTTCTCCAGTTCCGACCGCTCCGTCAGACTGGCAGGCACAAAGGCCTTCATCAGCCCGCCCGGTTTTTCCGCCGGCGCCTTGAGCAGCGCCAGATCGCCGGATCCGCGGCGGCGGGCCGCGCTCAGCGATGACAGCCGCACCGCGGCGGGGGATTTCCGGGCCAGGCCGGCAGCAGCGCCGAAATAGAGCAGCAGCACCGCGGCTGCAGCACCGGCCGCAGCCAGCCCGCTGGCTGTCAGACCGGTTTGGTTCAAGAAGCCGGTAAGGAACTCTTCCATGGCTAACCTCCCTGATCAGATCCGGAAATTGACAAGTTTGCGCAGAACGAGCGCATTCAGCAGGGTCAGGACGATGATCCCGCCCATCATCGGCCGGAAAAGCGGGTCATCCGCCACGCCCGCGTAATAATCCGGCGTCAGCACCGAGACCGATCCAAAGATCACCAGCGGCAGCGCCGACAGCATCCAGGCGGTCAGCCGCCCTTCGGAGGCCAGCGCGTGCACCTTGCGGCGCAGCGCAATCCGGTTGCGGATAACCCGCGACAGGGTTTCCAGCATCACCGACAGGTCGCTGCCGGTGCCGTGCTGGATGCTGACACTGGCCGCCAGGTACCGGGTGTCCTCCAGGCCGGTCCGCTCGGCAAACTCCTGAACCGCGTCCGGCAGATCGTCACCATAGGTCACCTGGTCGTAGATGATCCCCAGTTCGGTGCCCGCCGGGTCCGGCATCTCGCGCGCTGCAATGCCGATGGAATTGTTGAGCGGATGGCCAACCTTGAGGCCGCGCGCCAGCATCTCCAGCGCATCCGGCAACTGGTGCATCAGCTTGTCCATCTTCTTGCGCTGCTGGCTGATCAGCAGGGCAAAGGGCACACCGACACCGCCGAGCACCCCGATCACGGTGCCATGCAGCCAGCCGGCATAGCCCGCCGCCAACACAGAGATCAGAACCGTCAGCGCACAGCACCCGGCCCAGAACATCCCCGCGCTCAGCGGCACGTCCGCCTGCCGCAGAATCTGCGGCAGAGCACCCGCGACGGGAATGCGCTGCCAGCCGGTCCGGCGCGGCGGCGGTTTCAGGATGGCCAGCCGTTCCGCGCCGCTCCGCCCTTCGGCAATCAGCCTCATCCGGCGGCCGCGCATGGCCTCGGACCGCCCCTTGCGGCCCATCAGCTGCCGCAGGCCGGTGAACAGAAGCAGCACCCCCACAGCGACACCGCAAAAAACCGCGTATCCGCCCAGCTGTCCGTTCCAGCCATGCAATTGGTCGAGAAGATCATTCAGCATCAGGCATCCTCCGGCTGGAAAAGTGTCTGGTCAAACGCCACGCCCGCCGCTTCCAGCAGTGCCGTGCATTGCGGCCGGATACCGGTCGGAATGAACTCGCCCGCGATACCGCCGGATGCGGTCTTGCCCATCCGCCGGAACACGAAGATGTCCTGCATGGTGATCACCTCACCCTCCAGACCGGTGAGTTCCGAGATGCTCATCACCCGCCGCTGGCCGTCCGACAGCCGGGCCAGCTGCACGATGATCTGCAGGCCCGAGGCAATCTGCGCCCGGATCGCCGCCAGCGGCAGCTCCATCCCCATCATCGAGACCATCTGCTCGATCCGGCCCAGCGCATCGCGGGCGGAATTGGCGTGCACCGTTGTCATCGAGCCGTCGTGGCCGGTGTTCATCGCCTGCAGCATGTCAAAGGTCTCGGCGCCGCGCACCTCGCCGACGATGATCCGGTCCGGGCGCATCCGCAGCGCGTTGCGCACCAGGTCGCGCTGGCTGACGGCGCCGCTGCCGGACGGATTGGGCGGACGGGTTTCCAGCCGCACCACATGGGCCTGCTGCAATTGCAGCTCTGCCGCGTCCTCGATGGTGACGATCCGCGAGCGCGGGTCGATCCCGGCTGAAATTGCGTTCAGCATGGTGGTCTTGCCGGAGCCGGTGCCGCCGGAGATCAGGATATTGATCCGCGCCTCGACCAGCGCCTGCAGGAAAGCAGCGGCGCGCCCGTTCAGTGCCTGGCCTGCCACCAATTTCTCCAGTGTCAGCGGATCGCGGGCAAACTTTCGGATCGACAGCGACGGGCCGTCGATGGCGCAGGGGCGGATGATGGCGTTGACCCGGCTGCCGTCCTCCAGCCGTGCGTCCACCCAGGGGTTGCTCTCATCCACCCGGCGCCCGACGCGCGAGACCACCTTGTCAATGATCCGCAACAGGTGCTTTTCATCGCGGAAGCGCACGCCGGTCTGTTCCAGAACACCGCTGCGTTCGACAAAGACCGTCTGGTGGCCGTTGACCAGAATATCGTTGATGCCCGGATCTGCCAGCAAAGGCTCCAGCGGGCCCAGGCCCAGAACCTCGTCGATCAGCTCATCCACCAGGCGGCGGAATTCATCGGCGCGCATCGGGTTGTTTTCCTCAGCCAGCACATCGCTGACCAGCGCCGCCACCTCGCGGCGCAGCTCCTCCGGCTCCACCTTGTCGATCACAGCCAGGTTCAGCCGGTCGATCACCGCCTCGTGCATCCGGCTCTTCAGCTCCAGAAAGGCGGTCAGCCTGCGGGTTTCCTCGCTGGTGTCCGGTTCCGCCGCGGCAACATCTCCGGCGGCGTCCGGCCACAGGGGCACAACCGTTTCCGCAACACTGGCGTCTTCGGCCCGCTTGCCAAAATTCCTGAACATCTCAAACCGCCTTTCCGTGCTGGGGCTGCGCCGCTGCGGCGCGGGCATTGCGTGTCTCGATCAGATCCTTGGACAGGCGGCGGACCGCCTTGGCCAGGGCAGAGCGCCCGGCCGCCGCCGACAGCGGCACCCCCTGGTCGACCGCCGCTGCCGCCGCCGAGGGGTCATCGGGCAGCCAGTATTTGAACGGCTTTTGCAGCAGCTTGGCGGCTTCTTTGTGATGGCTGGCTGCCAGCAAGGGCTTGCGCTCGCGGCTGATGACGATGTCGGTCTGCAGCCGCATGCTGTTCTCGGCGTAGAAATCAAGCAGCCGCCGCGCCTGGCAAACCGCAGGCACTGAACTGCCGGTTACCATCAGCAGCCGCTCGCTGGCCTCCAGCACCGGGGTCAGCCATTCGGCCAGCGCCCGCGGCAGGCCGATCACCACGAAGTCGTACTGCAAGCGCAGATGGGCGATCAGTGCCTCCACCTGCTCCGGCTTCAGCGCATGCAGCGGCGCGATTTCGGCAGGCGAAGCCAGAACCCAGAGCCCGGGCGCGGTCTCTGTCAGCGACTGTTCAGCAAAGACCTGGTCGGGCACGAACCCCTCGCTCGCCAACTCATAGAGACAGCGGTTGGCCGGCAGGTCCAGAAAATTGCCGATGGTGCCGAACTGCAGATCGAAATCCACCAGCGCCACCTTGAACTCCGCTTCCTTCCGGCGCAGCCCGCGGCGCCGGGTCAGGCAATCGGCCAGGTTCACGGCCAGCGTTGTGGCCCCGGCCCCGCCGCACGACTGGCTGACCGCAATCACCATTCCCTCGCGGCCGCCGCGCGCTCCAGACAGGGCTTGCTGTGGTTCCTGCCCCTTCAGGCAGGTGCGGATGGCCGCCGACAGCTCATCCGCCGATACCGTGTCGGGCAGCACTTCGTGGACCCCGGCATCGGTCAGCTGCCTGAGTTCGGCAAAGGGCATCGCGGCATCCGCCAGCGCCAGGATCCGCGCCGCACCGCCGGTGTGGCGCAGGATTTCCCTTACCGCCGCGGCATCACGGGCAGTCTCTCCTTCGGCCCGGAAGATGATCAGGTCATTGGTCTCGGCCAGCTGCAGCGCAGTGCCGTTGATCTCAGATAAAGCCGCTTCGCAGTTCCGGACCCCAGTGCCGGGGCTGAACTGCGCCACGCTGGCCACCAGCGCACTGACCGCCGGATCCTTGGAAACCACTACGATAGATTGTGTTTCAGCCTGCATCGCTTTCTCCTTTCTTCTCCGCTTCAGCCGCTTTGGCCCAGCGCCAGGTCCTCGCCCGGCAGTGAAACGCTCATTGAGGGGAACGGCACCGAGGCGCCCAGGGCCGATCCCGCCGGCGCGCCAGCCAGCGCTGCCAGCCGACCGAGCGGCGATACGAATTCAAACGTCTGATTCTGCAGTTCCACCGTGACCACGGGCACGTAAGGCCCGCCCAAGAAGCCCAGGTTGCTGTCATAGCTGTAGCTGAACGACAGCGCAGAGATGGTGGCACCCGGCGGCATCGCGCCGCGTACCAGGCCCCAGATTTCGTCGGCCGTCGCATTGGCTGCCGAACCGTCGCAAGTCACGGTGCCCGCATCGAGGCAGATGTCGGGACCGGCCCGGCAGGAGGTGCCGAAATTGGGCAGGGTGCCGGTGGCGGAAGGGTCGCGCTGGTGGATTTCCGGCACCCCGGGGCAGGCTGGAGGACGCACAGCCGCCACACGCGCGGCCACATTCATCGCCCGCTCTGCCACCACATAGTGAAAGGCCATCCGGCCGAAATCGATAAGGCCCATGAACAGGAACAGGAACAAGGGAATCGCGATGCCCAGCTCCACCAGCGTGGCGCCATCCTGCTCCCTGCGGAACCGGCGCAAGGCCGCATATGCCCGACCCAGCCCTCTCATGTCCCGAACACCCGGCTTTGGTCCGTGATGACGGTATTGATAGTGCCCAGGCTGCCGCCGTTCAGGGCAAAGATACCGGCAAAGGGAAAGGTCATGGTCAGATTGGCCCGCACCGCCACAACCGGCGCCGGCGAGACCCGGTAGCTGCCCGGATGGCAGGCCAGGCTTGGGGTGACCGAGGCCACGTTCAGGCTGGCGGGAAACAGCGCGTCGCCATCGATGCTTTCGCGCACAATTGCCAGAAGCTGCGGCTGATAACTTGCCACCGAACCGCCGGCGGAGCAGATATCCTGCGGCGCCACCCGGGCCAGATAGCGGGCTGCGTCGCGCACGCCGGAGATCGCCGCCTGATAGGACCACATCATCCGCCCGCCTTCGATGATCACCGCGAATATCAGCAGCATCACCGGCAGCATCAGGGCAAATTCGACCAGCGCCGCGCCGCTTTCGTCTTTGCGGAAAGCGCGCCAGCCGGTTCTGTTTTGTTTTCTCTCAACCATTTCGATCACCGGTACAATTGAACAACGTCGCGGAAGATGCCGCTGTCGCCAGTGCCCGCGGCACCGCCGCCGGCGCTGCCAATGACCTCGCCCCAGATATCCAGGGTCGGCGGCGAGGCGCCGTCATCCCCCACCGGTTCGGTCAGAAACACCTTCACGAATTCCTCGACCGGCACATCTGTGGTGGAGCCGCTGACCGGGTTGGCGACGCAGTCGATGGCGGCCACGACTATTACCCGGCGCTCCGGATCTACGCTCTGGTTCGGGGCGCAGATCGGGCGGCCGGTTTCAGCCAGGCCGGACAGGATTGCGCCGTTGCTGCCCGGGCCGCCTGCGGCATTGATTTCCGCCAAATAGTATTCGTAGCGGGTGGTGGCACCGGGATGCGGGTCCACGCCGCCGTAGTTGGTATCGACATAGTTGATCCGGCCTGCCGTCCAGTTGCCGTCGCCAAAGCGGGAGCAGCCGCCGGTGGTGAAGCAATCGTCGCGCGGAAGCCCCACGGTATCGGGGGACAGCTCCTCATTGTTGCCGATGCAGCTGCCGCCGCCTTTGCCATTGCCCTTGGGCACGATGCCCTTGATGACATTGGGGGCCGGACGGTAGTCGGGATTGTTGCGCTTACCGTTCATGATCGCCTTGTAGATGTCAAAACGGACATTGAAGATGGCGTCGCGGATGCCGACCTTCTGGCCCGGCTCGGTGTCAACGCCGCGCTGGTTGAAGCACTGTGTAATGCTGCCCTCGGCCCCCAGCAGACAGGCGTCCAGCTGCGCGCCGTTTAAACCGGCGCAAGGGCCTTCGTCATCGACACGCACCTTGGCCGGGTCAAGAAAGCCAAAATTCCCCGGCCCCCAGGCGGCCCCATTGCCGCCGGAGCGCAGCAGGATCATCTCGCCGACGCTGGCATCCGCTGAAAATCCCGGCGGGATGCAGAACATCAGCGGAGTGATGTCGCAGGCATACTGGGTGAAGCCCGCCACTGATGAGGCGCGCGCCTGTTCATTCGGGCGGGCGTTTCCGGTCAGCGCCGCGAAGGCGGCACCATAGGTGGCGCCGACTGTGCTGGGGGTGGCCACCGCCCGGACAAACGCCGCCTCCTCCGGGTCGGTCGTGGACGCCGTCAGGGCTGCGGTATCATCATCGGGCAATTCGGAATAGAAAGTCAGGGTGTAATCTGTATCCCCGCTGAGCAGGCTTCCACCCGTCCCGAAGGTTTTGCGGTCGCTGATTAGATTGGCCGCCGCCGCGCGGGCCCGGGTGATGGCATCGTCCTTGCCGTCCAGCTCCCCCGCTGCCGCCAGCGCCACATTGTCGGTGAAAACCTGCAGCTCGCTGCGGGTGATGCCGGTGCGGCCCAGGTCAAACGACATCGCCGCGATTCCCAGAAAGACCACAAAGGTCAGCCCCCAGATGACCAGCATGGTGCCGCGGTCATCCTGTGCGAACTGTTTTATCCGGGTGTTCAGGCGCATGGCTTGACTAAGCTCCAAAGGCGGTTGCGGTCAGCGGATTTCGGTTTCGGACACTTCGGTGCCGCGGCGGATCAGCACGGTCTTGCGCACCCGCTCCGGGGCCGCTTCCGTTTCAGGCTGCAGTGTGCGCAGCACGTCCCGCAGGCCAATTGAATCCAGCGGCACTTCCTCTTCCGGTGCGTCCAGATTGCGCAGCGTCAGGCTGAGCGTACCCGCCCGCTGTGCCAACGCCAGGCGCTGCCCTTCCTCCGGCGTGACTTCCACCGTCACGGTGCGGGCCACCCCGGGCTTGTCGGTTTCCTGATTGGCATCCTGGTCCACACCGATAACCCGGGCGTTCTGCAGGATGGTCACGGTCTTCAAATCGGCGCCGCGGCCCTGGGTCAGCAGAACGTCGACGCTGTCTCCTGGTGTCACAAAGCCGCCCACTGCGGTTTCCGCACTGACTTTGATAGCCATTGCCCGGTGATCCGGGCTGAGCGTCTGCACGATCGTTACCTTCTCGCCAAAGTTGGAAATCTTCGAGGCACGGATCGGCTCCCCCTGCGCAATGGCGCGGCGGGCACGGCGCGGCGGCTTGCCGGCATCCGGCAGCAGTGCTCCGTAGTCGGTGAATGTGCCTGCAGGCCGTGCGTCCGCCGGCCAGGAAATGGTGGTCAGCGATTGCGCCGTCAGCGCTGTTCCGAAAGCGATATCCTGCGACGCGACTACAACCTCGACCAGCGCCGGCCCCACTGGGCTGTTCGCCACGGTCTGACCGTCGAGGTAATCCTTGGCGACATAAGCAGAGCCGCCCGCCAGGGCCAGCCCGGAAATCATGCTGAGAAGTGATGAAAAGTTCATGCCGTGCATCCTTTCTGGGGAGGCCAATCCGGCGGCGGGAACAGGCTTCCTGTTCCGGCATCGCTGAATAATTTCAGGTCTTTTCCGTTGTCCCGCCTTGATGGCGGGACAACGGATGAGCGGCCCGTCCGCGCTGGTTCGATCCCCCCAGAAGAACCTGTGCGCACCGGCGGCTGGAACGTTTTAAGTGCCGCCACCAGCACCATTCGGCATTTCAGCACCTGCTGCATCCATTGCCTCTTCGACGTCGTCACCCAAACGGTCCAGTGCCGCGGTGCCCAGCGCAACGGCCAGCGCAATAGCAATGCCGTATTCCACCAGCGTCACACCGCGCTCGTCGCCGCGCAGTTGGGACAGCATTTTTTTCAGATATGCAGTCATGTCAGTCTCCCATCAGATAAATGCCGGCAGTCCGGCGGTTCAGGCGGTCGCGGCGCCGATTGGCACCGGCCTGCATTGACTCTACCGGGCGCCGGAAGCGCGGCGCATCGGCCTAGGAGGCCAGAAACACACGTTAAGGATGTAATATTTCCCGCTGACCGGCCGTTCGTGGGTCCGTTGGCACGCGCTGGTGCGTGCGGCATCAGGGAGAAGATTGGCCGCAACCGCGGCCTGGGCGCCCGGCTTACTTGGCCGGCGGTGTGCGGCGCGGCACCATCAGCTGTTCCTGCAGGCTCATCGGCGCGGCGGGCGGCTCGTCGAAGTTCAGCCCCGCCTCCAGATGGCGCAGATGCTCGTCGGCCAGTTGCACGAGATGTTCAGCATCGCCGGCCTCCAGCGCATCGACGATCCGGTCGTGCTCATCCTCGGCGCAAGAGGAGCTGCCGGTGGGCGAATACAGCCCCAGGATCAGCGTGCTGCGCATGGTCAGCTCCGACAGGAAGCGCTCCAGCACCAGATTGCCGGCGATTTGCGCAATCCGCATGTGGAACTGGCGCGAGGCGCGCAGCTCCGCCGGTTTGTCACCCGCCTTGCGGGCCTCGGCTTCCTCCAGGATGTTGTCCCGCAAAAAGGCGATGTCGTTCGCCGAGGCCTGCCCCGAGGCATGGCGCGCAATGGTGCGCTCGATCGCGCGGCGGGCCTGGAAGATGTCGCGCGCCTCCTTGGGCGAGGGCGTCATCACAAAGGCGCCGCGGTTCGGGCGCAGCTCCACCACCTGCTGCGCTGCCAGCGAGGCCAGCGCCCGGCGCACATTGGCGCGGTTGCAGGAAAACAGATCGCTCAGCGCCTGCTCGCCCAGCTTGGTGCCCGCCGGCAGCCGCTGTTCGGCAATCGCATCGAGAATCGCATTCACGATCTGATCTTCGGGAGAATCCTTCATGGAGCCTCAAAAAAGTTTTCCTGCGCCGCCGCAACTTAAGGGCCGTCAAGGCGCTTGGCAATGGCGCCGCGGCCCGTTCGGCTTGACGTGTTATCAAATATTGTTAACAATAAATGACAACAAAGGAGGAGCGCATGAAAATCCTGGTCGTCAATCCCAACTCGACCGAGTCGATGACGCGGAAGATCGTCGCGGCAGCGGAAGCCGCAGCCAGCCCCGGTGTCACCATCCTGGGCGCAACGGCAGCGGGTGCGCCTGCCAGCATCGAGGGCCATTTCGACGAGGCGATGTCGCTGCCCGGCCTGCTGGCGCAGGTCGCCGCGGGTGAGGAGCAGGGCGTGGACGGCATCGTCGTCGCCTGTTTCGACGATCCCGGCATCGGCGCCTGCCGCGAGCTGGCGACCGGCCCGGTGCTGGGCATCTGCGAAGCGGCGGTGAAGGCGGCCAGCATGCTGGCAACCTCCTTCACCGTGGTCACCACCCTGCCCCGCGCAGTGCCGGTGATCGAGCATCTGGTCCACGGCTACGGCCTCAGCCGCCAGTGCCGCCGGGTGCGCTCTGCCGCGATCCCGGTGCTGGCGCTGGAGGAAGAAGGGCCGGACGCGCGCCAGAAGATCCGCGCCGAGATCCTGCGCGCCATCGAGGAGGACCATTGCGAGGCGGTGGTGCTGGGCTGTGCCGGCATGGCCGATCTCACCCAATGGCTCAGCCGGGAGACAGGCATTCCCGTCATCGACGGGGTCAGCGCGGCAACGCGGATGATCGAAGCGCTGGCAGGCTGCGGCCTGAAGACCAGCAAGATCAACGCCTATGCACGCCCCAACCGGAAATAATGGTATTGTCAGGGAGGACAACATGACCATGAACGCAGAACTGGAAGCCGCCGCAACCGGCGGCGTCATAGAGGACCACAGCAGCAAGGGGATCGGGGAGGAGAGCCTTGCACCGCAGGAAACCCGGATCATGGATCCGTGGTCCTACCTGTTTGCCTGGCTGGGCGGCTGCGTGTCGATCGGCACCTTCACCATCGGCTCCGGCCTGGTGGGCACGCTGAACCTGCTGCAGACCTTTGTTGCCATCGCCATCGGCTGCACCGTGATCGGCCTTGCGCTGATGATCAACGGCCAGGCCGGCCACAAATACGGCATCCCCTTCATGGTGCAGGCGCGCTCGGCCTTCGGCTTTGCCGGCACCCGCCTGCCCGCGCTGGTGCGGTCTGTTCCGGCTATCGTCTGGTTCGGCTTCCAGAGCTGGATCGGCGCCGGGGCGCTGAACCTCGTCTCCGACACGCTGTTTGGCTACGACAACATCGTGGTGTTCTTCATCGGCTTCCAGCTCTTGCAGATCGGCCTGTCGGTGCTGGGCTTCCACGGCATCAAATGGCTGGAGAACATCGGCTCCGTCTTCATCATCGGCTCGCTGGTCTACATGTTCTTCAGCGTGATCAGCAAATACGGCGATGAGATTTCGGCCAATCTGGTCAATGTCGAAGGCACCTGGGGCGCGCCTTTCTGGGGAGCCACCATGCTGTTCCTGGGCATCTACAGCACCATGATGCTGAACGTGTCGGACTACTCGCGCGAGCTGCGTCATAACGTCGGTCCGTTCCGCCAGGTGGCAATTTATGCCAACTCGATCCTGCCCGCGACGCTGTTCATGGGGCTGATCGGCCTGATGGTCTCCGGCGCCACTGGCGAGGTCGACCCGATCAAGGTGTTCTCCAGCGCTGTCGACAACAAGCCGCTGCTGGTCATCACCCTGCTGTTCATCGCCTTTGCCCAGGTCACCACCAACATCCTGAACAACGTGGTGCCGCCGGCCTATGCGCTGATGGATATCTTCAAGATCAAGTTCAAGACCTCTGCGGTGATCGTCGGCCTGCTGGCCTTCGCCACCTTCCCCTGGGAGCTGGTCAAGGATGAATCCGCCGCCGGCCTCAGCCTGTTCATCCAGACCTATTCCGCCTTCCTGGGCCCGATCTTTGCGATCCTGGTGGTGGACTACTTTGTCCTGCGCAGGCAGGAGCTGGACCTGGACAAGCTTTATGACGAGACCGGCCCCTATCAGGGTGTGAACTGGGCCGCGGTGATTGCCATGGGCATCGGGGTTGCAGCGGCGCTGATCTTCTCCGGCATCTCCTGGTACGCCAGCCTGCTGCCCGCCGGTGCTTCCTACTACCTGCTGATGCAGCACCTGCCGGCCGCCAAGAGGTTCCTGGACTGACAGCAAGGCGACATCACCAAGGAAAAGCCCCGCCATCGGCGGGGCTTTATTAATTTGCAGCGGAGTGCCGGATCAGGCAGCCGCTTTCACTGCGGCAATCACGATATCCAGTGCCCGGTCCAGATCTTCGCGGGAAATGGTCAGAGGCGGCGACAGGGTCAGGACACTGCCCTGGCTGATCTTGTAGCTGAGGCCGCCCTCAAGGCAGGCATAATAGATCTGCTCTGCCTTGGCGATGCCGGGCGTCATGGTCTGGCGGTCCTCGACAATCTCCACCCCGAACATCAGCCCGCGGCCGCGGATGTCACCCACAACCGGCATCTGGCCCAGTGCGTCGCGCAACCGCTCAAGCGCGTGGCGGCCCAGTTCGGCAGAGCGTTCCACCAGCCCTTCTTCTTCGAGGATCTGCAGCGTCGTCAGGGCGGCACGGGCCGTGACCGGGTTTTTTTCATGCGTGTAGTGTCCGATGGCAAAGTCGCCGCAGACATCCAGATCGCGCCGAGCCACACAGGCGGCGATGGGCAGGATGCCGCCGCCCAGAGATTTGCCCAGTGTCACGATGTCCGGCACGATCCCGTCATGCTGGAAGGAGAACATCTGCCCGGTCTTGCCCAGCCCGGTGGGGATTTCGTCCAGGATCAGCAGCACCCCGTGACGGTCGCAGATCTCGCGCACTGATTTCCAGAACCCCGGCGGCGGCACATTGGGGACCGCGCGCATCGCCTCTGCGATAAAGGCGCAATAGTCGCCGTCGCGGCCCAGCACATAGTCGATCATCCGCGCGCAGGCTTCGGCACTGGTCTCCAGCGACTTGTGGCCATAGGCGCAGTTCGACGGGCTGAAGGGGGCCACATGCTCCGTTCCCGGCAGCAAGGGGCCTGCGATATGGCTGCGGAAGGTGGCCTCGCCCCCGACCGAGGCGGCGCCGAAACCCGCGCCGTGGAACGCATCCCAGAAGCTGAGAGTCTTGAACCGCCCGGTGGCAGCGCGGGCGATCTTCAGCGCCACTTCATTGGCGTCGGAGCCGCCGGTGGTGAACAGGGTCTTGCCCAGATCGCCGGGGGTGATCGCCGCCAGTTTCTCTGCCAGTTCCACTGCCGGTTCATTGGTGAAGCGGCGCGGCGCAAACGGCAGATCATCCAACTGCTGCTTGATCGCGGCGACCAGCTTGGGGTGGCCATAACCCAGATGATGCACCGAGTTGCCGTGGAAATCCATGTAGCGGCGGCCATCCATGTCCTCGATCCAGATGCCTTCGGCCTTGGCGATGGTGCTGACGCAGGGGCTGGACAGGCTCTGGTGCAGGAAGGCGTCAGCGTCCCGTTCCAGCAGCGGCGCGGAATTGGGGCCGATGGATGTCTTCAGCCAGGCCTTGCGGGCCTCGGATGTGTTGGATTCACCTTCCGTATGGACGAGCATGTGCCGCCTCCGTTCAAGGGTCAAAGAAGAAAGCAAAAAAGGCCGGGGCCAGGTGGAGCCAGCCCCGGCGGGCCGGAGTTATTCCGGCCAGGGGAGTGAGTAGGTCTTCACGTTGGTGAAGAATTTCATCGCCTCGATCACACCTTCCTTGACCCCGTTTCCGCTGTCCTTGATGCCGCCGAAGGGGGACATCTCGATCCGGTAGCCAGGCTGCTCCCAGATGTTGCATGTGCCCACGTCCAGCCCGTTGATATAGGCAATTGCCCGGTTCAGGTCGTTGGTGCAGACGCCGGAGGACAGACCGAACTCGGTGGAATTGGAAATCCGCATCACTTCGGCATCATCATCCGGCACCCGGACGATGGGCACGATCGGGCCAAAGGTCTCCTCCATCACCAGCTCGCTGTTGTGCGGCACCTTGTCGACCACGATCGGCGGCAGCAGCGCCCCCTGGCGGCCAGGGTGATAGAGGATCTCGGCACCCTCGGCCTCGGCCATGTAGACGCGTTTCTCGAACAGCTCTGCCGCCTTGTCGTGGATGACGCAGCCGAGCTCGGTTTCCGGATCCTGCGGGTCGCCGAATTTAATCTTCTGCGCCTTCGCCAGAACCAGCGGCACGAAGCGGTCTGCAACGCTCTCCTGCACCAGGATGCGCTTGATCGCGGTGCAGCGCTGGCCCGAGTTGCCGGTGGCGCCGGCCACGGCGATGGTCGCAGCCTTTTCCAGATCAGCGTCCGACAGATCATTCAGCACGATCAGCGGGTCGTTGCCGCCCAGTTCCAGCGCCTGCCGCTTGTAGACGCCCTTCTCGGCGATCATCTTGCCCACTGGCACGCCGCCGGTGAAAGTGATGATGTCGATGTTTTCATTGGTGATCATCTCATCGCCAATATCCTTGGGCCAGCCGGTGACCACCTGGAACATCTCCGGCGGCAGCCCCGCTTCGTACAGTATATCGGCCAGCGCAATGCAGGTCAGCGGCGTCAGTTCGGTCGGTTTGCAGACCATGCAGTTGTTGGTGGCAATGGCAGGCGCGATCTTGTGGCTCACCATATTCAGGGGGTGGTTGAACGGGGTGATCGCCGAAATCGCCTTGACCGGCTCGCGCTTGGTGAAGATCTTGCGCGCCTTGCCGTTGTGCGTCAGGTCGCAGGAAAAGATCTCGCCATCGTCCTTCAGCGCCTCGGCAGCGGCAAACTGATAGACGTCCTGGGCGCGCTTGGTCTCATAGATCGCGTGCTGGTGGCAGATGCCCAGCTCCAGCGTCAGCCATTTGGCCAGCCACTCGCGCTTCTCGCCGATCAGTTCCCCTGCCCGCTGCAGGATCTGGCTGCGTTCATAGCGGGTGAGCTTGGGCGTGTAGTTCGCGGCAATCTCAAACGCCTTGCGGGCGTGTTCGGCCTGGCCTGCCGGCACATGGCCCACCACCTCGTTGGTGTAGGGGTAGAGAACCGGCACGGTCTCCTCAGTAAAGACCACCTCGTCGCCGATGCGCATGCCCTCATTGCGGATTTCGATATCGCTCATCACCTGATCCTTCATGGTTACAGCGCCGCCGCCTGCGCCGCATAGAAAAACGCATCGAAGTTGCGCAGCACCGGGCGCTCCGGCAGCGGCAGGACGCGGTTGCAGATGAAGGGTACCTCCTGTTCGGTCAGCCCGCCATGGCTGCGCAGCGGTTCGTTCAGCGCCGCCAGGTCATGGCGGTGCTCCGAAGTGCCGATGCAGATGTTTTCGCCGGAAACCATGATGATGTCGCCGATGCGGTCGGCAGGCAGTTCGAACCTGGCCACCGCCTCCTCGCGGGTCAGCACATCGGTAATCGCGTCATAGCCCGCCAGCTTCTTCATGATTTCAGCCCGGTCCGCGCCTTCAGGCAGATAGCAGGTGGCAAAGGAGCCGAGCGCACCGTGGTGCACTACATAGGGGTCGGTGATCGGCAGGATCACCCGCGCCTGGCCCTCGCCCAGCCATTCATCCATCAAGTCCTGCACATAGATCACGCTGGGGGAGCCGTCGGCGTGGTGCTTGGGCTTCATGCCATGGTCGGCAGTCACAACGATGGCGGCGCCCAGCGTATCCAGCTCCGTCAGGTACTTGTCGAACATCTCATAGAAGGCCTTGGCCTCCGCCTGATCAGGGCTGTACTTGTGCTGCACATAGTCGGTGGTAGTCAGATACATCACATCCGGCGCCCATTCCTTCAGCAGCTTCACCCCGGCGGCAAAGACAAATTCGCTCAGCTCTGCCGAATAGACCTCGGGCTGCGCCATGCCCAGCCACTCAGATGCCTTCTCCTGTCCGTGCTCGGCGGCTGTCGAGGTATCCGATTTTTCGGCAGAGAAGCATTTGGCGCGGTCGTCGCCAAACTCCAGGCCTGCGCCCAAGAGCGCCCGCAGCTTGTCCTTGGCGGTGACCACGGCCACCCGCGCGCCGGCGTCATAGAAGGCCTTGAACACGGTCGGCGCCCGCAGGAAGCGCACGTCGTTCATCATCACCTCTTCGCCGGTGTCCGGGTCGATCAGATAGTTGCCGCAGATCCCGTGCACCACCGGCGGGCGGCCGGTGGCGATCGACAGGTTATTGGGGTTGGTGAAGGAGGGCACCACCGAATGCGCCAGCCGGTCGGTGCCTTCCGCGCGCATCCGCTTGAGCGTGGGCATCAGACCGTCGGCAATTGCCTTGTCCAGATACTCCGGCTCGCAGCCGTCCAGGCAAATGGCAATCGCGCAGGTCTTGGGCACCTCATAGGCGCGGCCGTTTGCAACGACGGGGGATTGAATGGTCATATCTTTTAGTCCTCTATGTCTCAGGCGGCCAGTTTGGCGCGTTCTTCCAGCGCCGCGGCGGGCGGGGCCGCGCTGGCGACGCCCATTTCGGCAAGCGTTTCCTTGGCAGCAGTCACAACCTGCCGCATCACATGTTCATCCATCTGCCCGATGCAGCCGACACGGAAACTGTCCACAACGGTCAGCTTGCCTGGGTAGATGATAAAGCCCTTCTCCTTCATCAGGTCGTAGAAGCGGCCGAACACAAAGTTCCTGTCAGCAGGGCAAAAGAATGTGACAATGATGGGCGACAGCCAGCGGTTCTGCAGCAGGGTCTCGAACCCCAGCTCGCGCATGCCAGCGACCATCACGTCGCGGTTGCGGGTGTAGCGGGCGCCGCGCCCCTCGACTCCGCCTTCAGCCTCATGCGCCTTCAACGCTTCCAGGAAGGCCGCAACCACATGGGTCGGCGGGGTGAACCGCCATTGCCCGGTCTTTTCCATATGCACCCATTGCGCATGCACATCCAGGGACAGCGAATGGCTGTTGCCCTTGGCTGCTTCAAGTTCCTCTTTGCGGGCGATGACAAAGCCAAAGCCCGGCACCCCTTCGATGCATTTGTTGGCCGAGGAAACCATAGCCTCGTAGCGGATCTGCGAGGGTTTCAGTTCAATGGCACCAAACGCTGACATCGAGTCGATCAGGAGCTTGCGGCCCGCGGCGTAAACAGCCTCGGAAATCTCCTCCACCGGGTTCAGGATGCCCGAAGAAGTCTCGCAATGAATGGCGACCACATGGGTGATCGCAGGATCGTCTGCCAGGATCTGCGCCACCTCTTGCCCGCGCGGCGGCAGGTAGTCGCCCTTGTCCAGCAGCCGATAGGCACGGCCCAGGTATTGCAGCGTCTGCGCCGAACGCAGGCCATAGGCGCCGTTGGCCAGCACCAGCGCCTTGCCGCCGCGCGGAATGAAAGACGCCAGCATCGCCTCCACCGCAAAGCTGCCGGAGCCCTGCATCGGCACGCAGTCGAACTCTGCGGCGCCTTCGCCCAGCAGCGCCAGCAAGCGGCAGCGCATGTCGCTGGTCATGGCGCGGAAGTCGTCGTCCCAGCTGCCCCAGTCCCGCAGCATCGCCTGTTTGACCTCGTATGAGGTGGTCAGCGGCCCGGGGGTCAGAAGGTAAGGCTCGCCCAGAAAAGGCGGGTCAATCTGCGGTGCGGAAGCGGTCATTGCCTGTCTCCAATGCATGGTTCGAGAGCATGATTGCGCCAGCCCCGTTCATATGTAAAATTGCAAAAAACAATTCAGTAATAGGTCCAGCCTATACAAAACCGCAGGGACGGATCATGCGCCATTCACAGCTGAAGGCTTTTCACCATGTGGCCCTTCTGAGCGGTTTTTCCCGCGCCGCCGAGGCGCTGCACCTGACCCAGCCTGCGGTTTCGGAACAGGTGCGCAAACTGGAACAGGACCACGACGTTCTGCTGTTCCGGCGCGAGAAGAAACGGGTGTTCCTGACCAGCGCGGGCGAGGAACTGCTGCAGCTCACCAAGCAGTATTTCGAAGTGGAAACACAGATAGAGGACTACCTGACGGCAACCCGTGCCGCGGTTGAGGGCGAATTGCGGATCATCGCGGATTCGGCCCAGCACATGACCGGCTTCTTGGGGCCGTTCCAAAAACGCTACCCGAATGTCGTGATTTCACTGCGCGCCGGCAATACCGGCGAAATCATCGACGAGCTGCGCGCCTACAACGCGGAAATCGGTGTTGCCGGCAGCCTGTCCCCGGGCAAGGACATGAGCGTTCTGAACCTGGGCGCCACCGGCATCGTCGCCTTTGCGGCCCGCGGCCTGCTGATGGCCTCTCAGAAAACCCTGTCGTTCCAGGAACTGGCGCAGCTGCCGCTGGTGTTCCGCGAGGAAGGCTCCAAAACCCGCGAAAAGGTGGAGATGGCCGCCCGCGAGCAGGGCGTCCGGCTGAAGCCCGCGATTGTCGCCGAAGGCCGGGAAGCGGTGCGCGAGCTTGTCGCCTCGGGCGCGGGCATCGGCTTCGTGTCGCAGGCCGAGTTCGGCCACGACGACCGCCTGGTCAAATACAGCCTGCGTGATGCCAACCTGACGATGAGCGAAAGCATCATCTACCTCACCCAGCGCCGCGACGTCCGGGTGATCCGCGCCTTCATGGACTTTGCCAGGGGCATTCAGGCGGACAAAGACGCCGCCAGGGATGCTGCTCAGGCGGGGAAATAGCCAAGTTTTCTAGGCGGGCCTTGCGGCGTCCGAGGCGTTCAGCAGCGCCGGTGGACAAGTGATCATCGGCACAGCAAGTCCGCGTGCCGGAGTATGACCAGCGGGCACACCTGCCCGGTGGAAACGAAATTTTGACGTTTACACACAATTATACCACCTGTAGCTGCAATTTTTGCAATTTATGAGTGATTAAATGTCTCAGATCGATGCTGCCTGGGTGCTCCTTTCCGCGCTGCTGGTCCTTGTGCTCCAGTCCGGTTTCCTGTGCCTGGAATCCGGCACGGTGCGCGCCAAGAACGCGGCCAACGTCGCACTGAAAAACCTGTCTGATGTCTGCGTCGTCAGCACCGCCTTCTGGCTGACCGGTTTCGGTCTGATGTTCGGGCCAAGCGCAGGCGGCCTGTTCGGCTCGGCCGGCTTCTTTCCCCCGCTGGACAATTCCGCGGGCCACTCGGCGGCCATCTTCCTGTTTCAGATGGCTTTTGCCTCCACCGCGGCAACCATTGTCTCCGGCGCCGTTGCAGAGCGGGAAAGGTTTCTGGGCTATATGGCCATGTCGGTCATGCTCGGCGCATTCATTTACCCGGTTGCCGGACATTGGATCTGGAACGAGGCCGGATGGCTGCGGCAGCTGGGCTTCATCGACTTCGCCGGCGCAACCGTGGTGCACAGCGTCGGCGGCTGGACGGCGCTTGTGGCGGTCCTCTTTCTGGGACCGCGGCTTGGCCGCTACGGGCCGAAGAAACGGTTCTTTGAAGAAAACTCTATCTCCCTGTCTGCGCTTGGCGGCCTGTTGCTGTGGGTTGGCTGGGGGGCCTTCAACGGCGGCTCGGCGCTGGCTTTCAATGCAGAAGCCGGCCCGATCATTGCCCGCACCATGCTGTCGGCAGCCGGTGCCGGTATCACCAGCATTTCTATTGGCCTGCTGCTGTTCGGCCATGTCCGGGCGGAAATTCTGATCAACGGCTTCCTGGGCGGGCTGGTCGCGGGAACAGCCGGGATCCACCTGGTGACCGGGCCTGCCGCATTTCTGATCGGCGTTGCGGGCTCGCTCACGGTCATCGTCTCGCGCGACATTCTGGATGCGCTGAAGATCGACGATGTTGTCGGTGCTATACCGGTCCATCTGGCAGCCGGGCTGCTCGGCACGCTGGCTGTGGCCTTCAGCGTGCCGTTTGATGCGCTGCCTGCCGGGGGCCGCCTGGCGCAGCTGGGCGTTCAGGCGCTTGGCGCATTTGCAGTCGGCGCATGGGTGATTGCGTGCACGGTTCCCCTGGCTCTTGTTCTGAAAGCCTCCGGGCTGCTGCGCGCGCGTCCCAGGGATGAGGTCAGGGGGCTGAACCTTGCCGAAAACAACCAGCGCAACGCGCTTCTGGAATTGCTCGAGGAGATGAAGCGGCATCAAAGGTCGGGCCTGTTCAGCAACCGGGTGCGGGTGGAACGGTCCACCGATCTGGGCGCCCTTGCCTTCCGCTACAACCGGGTTCTCGACCGGGTAGAGGACGAGATTGCCCTGCGCATGGACGCGATCCGCAAGGAGCGGATGAGCCGCGAACTGGCCGAGGAGGCCTTTGAAGCCATGCGCGAAGCGCAGGAGGAAAGCGCCTGGTCTGCCCGGCACGACAAGCTCACCGGTCTCGGCAACCGCAAGTACCTGGAGGAAATCGCCTCTGCCCCCGCTGAGGAAATGCGGCCCTGCACGCTGGTGATCGCCCTGGATCTGGACCGTTTCAAAGACGTCAACGATACCTATGGCCACGAGGCCGGGGATCTTATCCTGGTTGCAGCTGCGCAGCGCCTGGAGGAAAGGATCCGCGCGGGGCGGGACTTTGCGTTCCGGATCGGCGGCGATGAGTTCATTGTGCTGCTGGAGTTTTCAGAGGGAGAAGCCGCGGCGCAGGAATACTGCTCGGACATGCTGTTCCACTTGCTGCAGCCGGTGAGCTACAAGGATGTGGAACTGCAGGTCGGCGCCTCCATCGGTTTTGCCCTTGCAGAGGAAGGCGAACCGCTGGCCGCCACCCTGCGCCGGGCCGATTTGGCGCTTTATGCCTCCAAGGATGACGGGCGCTCCTGCGTCAGCGCCTACTCCCCTTCCATCGGGTCCGCGCATGACGAGAAGATGGACCTGATCCGCGACTTCAAATCAGCCTTGGCAAACGATGAGATCGAAGTGCTGTTCCAGCCGCAGATCGACGGCAGAACGGGCGCGCTGGCAGGCTGCGAGGCGCTGGCGCGCTGGAACCATCCGGACCGCGGCATTCTCCGCCCCGATCTGTTTTTGCCGATCGCAATCGAGGTGAACCTGCTGGCGGATCTCGACCGGCGGGTGCTGGACCTGGCGCTGGCAGCCTATTGGGAATTCGCCCGCAACGGCATCGGCTTGCCCAGCATCTCGGTAAATGTCTCGGCGGCGCGGCTGTCTCACCCCAGCCTGATCGAAGAACTGAAACTGCGCCAGGACATCCCGCCGCAGGGCCTGGCCTTCGAGCTTTTGGAAACAGTGTTCCTCGACCATGTCAGCGAGGACTACGGCAAGCAGATCCAGGCGCTGAAGGAGCTGGGGATCAGCATTGAAATCGATGACTTCGGCACCGGGCACGCCAGCATCGCAGGCGTGCTGGCCCTGAAACCGGACCGGCTGAAGATCGACCACATGTTCACATCAAAGATCGACCAGAAACCGGCCCGCCGCGACCTCATGCGCGGGCTGATCGAAATGGCGGCAAGCGCGGGCGCCAAGGCGGTTGTGGAAGGGGTGGAAACCGCGGCGGAGGCGGAGGTCCTGGCCGAGCTAGGCGCGGATTTCCTGCAAGGATACGCCTTTGGCCACCCGATGGACCAGGAGGCGTTTCAGGTCTGGGCCCTGGCCTGGCTGAAAGAGCACCGGCCGCTGCGGGCCGGGTAGCCCGGGCGGCCCGGACGCTTCCGGCGTCGAAACCTGTTCAAGCTTATGATTTTACGGCAGTTTATCGGTTCAGCATGAAACATTTAACAATTCGTTAATCGTCCCGGCAGACACTTTCTGCAAACGTATACAGGCAAGAGGGCACCATGAACGAGGTCATTTCTTCGACGATCCAGTCACCGGGCGAAGGCTTGCGAGAGGTCTGGGGCTGGTTCGACGTCAGCCAGGATGACCGCGCGCGGGTGGCTGACCTCTCTCCGCTGATTGAGCAGAACATCGACGGTATTCTGCAGGACTACTACAGCCGCGACGGCGGCTACGACCACCCCAGCGACGAGAATACCTCGGGCAGCATGCAGGAGGTCCGCGCGCAGCAGCGGCGCCACCTCCTCGAACTGTTCGATGCCGGTCTTGATCAGAAATATTTTGAAAGCCGCGAAGCCGCGGGCATCTTCAACGAAAGCTACGGCATCTCTCCCAGCTTTTACATGGGACTTTATACCTATGCCATCAACCGGGTCTGCGAGCTGGTGCAGGACAGCTGCGAGGACGCAGCGGAGGCCCAGACGGTGCAGCGGTCGCTGCGCAAGACGGCGGCCTGCCACCAGGCCCTGACGATGGAGGCGTTTTCCGCCGCCCGCACCGAAGCCATCGAGCAGCGCGAGCGGCAGCTGAGCGAATTGCCGACACCGGTGCTGCGGCTGCAGGAGGGCCTGCTGCTGGTTCCGGTTGTCGGCACCCTAGACAGCCACCGCTCCCGGCTGCTGACCATTCAGATCCTCGATGCCATCCGGGATCAGAGCGCACGGGCGGTCGTGCTCGACATCACCGGCGTTGCCGCGGTGGACAGCATGGTGGCAAACCACCTGATCCAGACCATGACCGCAACCCGGTTGATGGGCGCCTATTCGGTTCTGACCGGCATCAGTTCCGAGGTGGCCCAGGCGCTGGTCAAAATCGGCGTGACCGGCGAGGCGCTGAACCCCGCGGGCGATCTGGAACGCGGTGTCGCCACCGCGCGCAAGCTGCTGGAGGCCTGACGTGGGCCGCCGAGTGCCCATCGTCAGCCAGGGCGACCTGCTGATCGCATCCGTTCAGGAGGAGCTGTCGGACAGCGACATTCTGGACATGCAGACCCGCATCCTGGAGGAAGTCTCCCGCCTGTCGGCGACCCGGGTCATTCTGGATGTCAGCCTGCTGGATGTCATCGACAGCTTCGGCACCCGGATGCTCTGCAATATCGCGGCATCGGTATCCCTGCGCGGCGCCAGAATGGCGATTGTCGGCATCCAGCCCGAAATCGCCATGGCCATGGTGCTTCTTGGATTGACGCTGGAAGACGTCCCCACAGCCCAAAATCTCGATCACGGTATCGCCCTCCTGCGTGAACGCGCATGAACCAGCTGGCCCCCAATCCCGCCGCGCTTCTCCAGCGGGTAAAGCTTGACAGTGATGTCGTCGCTGCGCGCCAGATGGCCCGCCAATTGGCCGTCGAGCTGGAATTCTCCAGGCCGGATCAGGCGCTGGTGGCAACGGCGGTCTCCGAACTGGCCCGCAATATCGTGAAATACGCGCAGGACGGGGACATCGAAATCTGCGCAGTGACCAGCGGGCCCCGGGTCGGGATCAGGGTCACCGCGCGTGATCAGGGCCCCGGGCTGGAGGACATCGACCTGGCGATGCAGGACGGGTTTTCCACCGGCAACAGCCTGGGCCTCGGCCTGCCGGGGACGCGGCGGATTGTGGATGAATTCGATATCAGTTCAGCCCCCGGCAAGGGGCTGACAGTAACGGTGACGAAATGGCGGTAAGAACGGATTGCGGCAGCATATCCCTTGGCGCGGAGGGGGCATGGCTGGACTGGAGCGCCGCGCAGGCTGCAAAGACGGCCGGCGCCAAATGCGGCGACGGGTATCTTTTCCGGATAGTTGACGGCAAGCTGCTGGTCGCCCTGGCAGACGGCACCGGCAGCGGGGCGGAAGCGCATAAAACGGCGAACGCCTGCCTGCACGTGCTGTCGGTGGCGCAAGCGGCCCCTCTGCCGGAGCTCTTTGAAGCCGCCGGCCAAAGCCTGCGCGGCACCCGCGGCGCCGCCCTGGCTCTGGCGCTGATAGATCCCAGTGACGGCACTGTAGACTGGGCGGCGCTGGGGGATGTTGACGGAGTCATCCGGCCGCTGCCGCCGTGCCAGGACCAAAGCACCGGCATCCTGCAGACCGGCGGCATGCTCGGGATGAAGGTTTCCCGTATCTACACGCAGCGGCAGGCGTTCCCCCCGGGTCACCTGATAGTGCTGGCCTCCGACGGTATCTCACGCCGCTTCCGGGAAATGCCGCCCCCTGCGCAGATGCCGCTGCAGGATTATGTCGCCGCCTGCATGGAGGCTTACGGCAAGCCCCACGACGACCGCACGGTGCTGGCCGTCGCACACCGGCGGAGGCGCCAGTGACCGGCGTGGCCCGGGATACCTCCAGGGACGCAATGGTGCAGGCGGCGCAGCGGTACCAGGAAGCGTTGCTGACGTACATCAACAGCGGCGAGGCGGACCAGGGCGGCGAAGCCTACGACGTCACCCGGCTCCAGGCCGCCCTCATGGCCTATGCCGACAGCGGCGACGTAACGCAGCTGGGCGAGGCTTATGAGACCGCGCGCCTGGCCCTTCAGGCCAAGGTGCCGCTGTCGGATTTCAGCCTGTTCCACTTCGCGGTCTTGCGCGACTGCCTGGATGCGGACGGCAGGGCCGCCGAAAGCCTGGACAGGGTGGAGGATTTCTTTCTGCAGGGGATGGCCGTTTATGACATGGCGCTGCGCGGCTATGTCAGCAGCATGAGCAATCTGACCAAGGAAATCGCCGAGCGCCGCCGGGTCGAGCAGGAGTTGCGCGACATAACCTTCGAACTGGCGCGCCAGCGCGACGAGCTGGATCAGAAGGTGAAGAAGCGCACAGCGGAGATCCGCACCCGCGCCGAGGAACTGGAGATCAAGAACCGCCAGCTGACACAGACCAACCAGGAGCAGTCCAACTTCAGCTATGCGCTGTCCCATGACCTCAAGACACCGATAAACACCATCCACTGCTTCCTGGAGGTTCTGCTGGAAGATCACGGCACCGATCTGAAACCGGAGGCCCGGGAGCTGATCGGCGACCTGATCGGCACCGCCGGCCGGATGCGCCAGCTTGTCGATGACGTGCTGGACTATTCCAAAGTGGTCAAGCACCAGTTCACCCCGGAACCGGTCGATCTGGACGACATGGTCCGCCTGATCCTCAAGGATATGGGACCGCTCGTCACCAGCAGCGGCGCCAGGATCGTTGTGGGCCCCATGCCGGTCATCCGCGGCAGCCCGTTCCAGATGCGGGTGCTGCTGACCAATCTGCTGTCCAACGCGCTGAAATACATCCCCGGGGGCAAGGCGGCACAAGTGCGTGTCGCCTGCGGTCCGGCCGCGCAGCCGGGCAAGGTGCGCATTTCGGTGACCGACAACGGGCTGGGAATACCGGATGCGATGCAATCCAGGGTTTTCGACCTGTTCAAACGCCTGCACCGCCACGACGAATTCCCCGGCTCCGGCATCGGGCTGGCGCTGTGCAAGCGGGTGGCCGAAAACCACGGTGCTTCGATCAGCCTCACGTCCGAGCCCGGCAAGGGTACCGCGTTCAGCGTCGATCTCGAATTGCAGGAGACCTAGCATGGCCAGCAGCAAAACCGTCTACGTCATTGATGACGAACGGATGGACCGGAAATATGCCAAGCGGATCATCGACAAGTCGCAGCTGTTCGGCGGGGTGGAGCTGTTCGAAGGCCCCGAAGCCGCGCTGGCGCACATTCAGGACGGCGGCCCGAAACCGGATCTGATTTTTCTCGACATCAATATGCCGCCGATCACCGGCTTCGAGTTCCTCGAGATGTACGGACGCGAGATCCAGCAGCTGGACCCGGTGCCAGCGGTGGTGATCGTCAGCACCACAGTCAATCCTGCGGATCTGGAACGCGCAGAAAACTTCCCGCTGATACGGGACTTTCTCTGCAAGCCGCTGACGCTGGAACACGTCGCAGACTCGGCGGCGCTGCTTGATGAACGGGCTGGCTGACGCAGAAAAACCGGCCGGCAAACCATGGAAAGCCCCAAATTCAACAAGCAGAACTACGGTCCGGCCTCTCCCGTCAGCGGGGCCGCCTTAAACAGCCACCCTTCCCCTCCAGAGCACTTCGGTTTTGCTACAATTATCTCTTGCGGGCCGCCAGAACCCCCGACTCCCGTATGATCTCAGAGACCTCGTGCTCCTTCCGGTAGGCCATTACATGCACCCCGGACACACCGGCGATCTCGCGCATCTGCTGGATCAGTTCGATACAGATTCTCTTGCCTTCCTGTCCGGGTTTTTCAGCTTTCTCCATACGGTCGATGACCGCATCGGGAATATGGATCCCCGGCACATTCGAGCGCATCCACCGCGCCGCCCGCGCCGAAGCCAGCGGGCCGACACCGGCAAGGATGTAAACCTTCTCGTCCAGTCCCAGGTCCCGCACCCGTGCCATGAACTTTTCGAACAGGGGAACGTCGTAGATGTAGTTGGTCTGGATGTATTCAGCCCCGGCCTCCACTTTCTTGGCCAGCCGTTCCGGGCGCCATTCATGGGGCGGAATGCAGGGATTCTCAGCCGCCCCCAGAAACAGCAGCGGCGGGTTCTTGATGGTCCGGCCGGACAGGAACTTGCGTTCATCCCGCATTGTCCTGATGGTCCGCAGCAGCGACAGTGAATCGAAATCGAAGACCGGCTTTGCCCCTGGCTGGTCCCCCACTCCGACCCCATCCCCTGTCAGGCACAGAACATTGCTGACCCCCATGGCCGCCGCCCCCAGCACGTCGCCCTGAATGGCGATGCGGTTCCGGTCCCGGCAGGAGATCTGGTAGACAGGGGAATATCCTGCCCGGGTCAGCAGCGCGCTGATTCCGATCGACGACATATGGCAGTTCGCACCCGAGGCATCCGTGGCATTGATTGCGTCAGCAACCTCGCCAAGCGGGCGTGCGGCATCATAGACATCCGCAGGGTCGGCGCTGTCGGGCGGGTTCAGCTCCGCAGTGATGGCAAAGCGGCCGGAGCGCAGCACCCGTTCCAGCCGGCTGTGCGAAACATGGCCTTCGGGTGGCGCCGAGTAGGGCTGGGGCAAAACATGATCCATCATTTATTACCCTTCTGGGCCTGGGCGGGCTCTTCCGCCAGCGGCGCGGCAGAGGGTTCGTTCTTGCGCGCGTCGGGAAAGGCATCCGCGATTGCCGTGCGGCGTTTCTCCCGGGCTTCACGCAGATGGGCCGCTTTCTCGCGGCTCACCCGAAGCCAGGAAGAGGACCCTTCGAGGTTGCGCTCGACCGGCGGCAGCACCGTTGAAATCTGCCCGCCCCCTTTCATCCGCGAGGCACCATCCCAGGCCAGCGCCCAAACGCATTTCATTTCCGGTTTGACTTCGCAAAATCCGCCCGGCCTCACCCCGCCGCAGGGGCCGTTGCGCAGCTGCTTGGGGCAGTTCATCGGGCAGGACATGCCGGTCGATGACAGCACGCACTGCCCGCACATCTTGCAGTCGAACAGAACGGTCTTGACGCATTTCTCCACAAAGGCGATGGGGCGTTCGACCCGGTCATACCCGATCCTTGCCAGAACCGGATCCAGCGCGATCATGGCCTTCTCCACGCGCTTGTAGATCCACTCAAAGCTGCGCGAATGGCGAATAGCAAACAGGCGAATCCTGTACAACGTGCCCCCCTTTCTCCATCCGCTTACAAGGTATTATTCTACGGCTGCGTTGATCTTGAAATAGTCTTTGCGCCCCCGGTCTCCATGTTTTCGGCTGCATGCGGTTTCCGGGCACCCGCCGAACATTTCGGTTGCGGCCCGGATGCGCCGTCAATCCAGCCTGGGCCGTGGCAACGGCCCTCGAACTGACTTAGCGCAGTCTGAATCAGCAGATTGCGCCCGGCCCGAGTGGAGACCATGAGAGTGGTTCATCTAATTGTTAGCGCATGACCAGCTTTGGGTCCATCATGCCGGTGGCAAACGGTTCCGGCGGGCGGCAGCTCCCTACCGGAACCACCTGAACTACATAAATAACAGGCCACCGGGGCTACTCCCGATGGCCTGTATTTGCTTTCACAATGGCCAGAAAACTATAGGCAATGGACTGGATTAGCTTTCACACACAGCCTGCCCGCCTGGCCTCTTAGCCGCACTTGGAATGGCCGCAGCTGCGGCAGGTCATGCAGCCTTCGACCATCTGCATGTCGAACTGGCCGCAGCTCGGGCAGGCCTTGCCGCGGGGCTGGTTCAGGTTCACCACCTGCGCCTGCGGGTCGGACTTCAGCCCCATGCCCTCGCCTTCCAGGAAACCGGTCTTGACCATATGGGTTTCGATCACGCCGCCGATCGCCGCCAGGATCGAGGGAATGTATTTGCCCTGCACCCAGGCGCCGCCGCGCGGATCGAACACCGCCTTCAGCTCCTCGACCACAAAGGACACATCGCCGCCGCGGCGGAACACGGCCGAGATCATCCGGGTCAGCGCCAGCGTCCAGGCGTAATGCTCCATGTTCTTGGAGTTGATGAACACCTCGAACGGACGGCGGTGGCCGTTGATGATGATGTCGTTGATGGTGAGGTAGATCGCGTGCTCGCTGTCCGGCCACTTCAGCTTGTAGGTATGACCCTCCAACGACTGCGGGCGGTCCAGCGGCTCGGACATATAGACGACTTCCGCCCCGTTCTCGCCCACGTCGCTCTCGTGCGGCGCCTTGGCGGTCTCGCCCGGGGCGGTGTCGGCGCTCTCGCTCACCGACAGGACCGATCCGGTCACGTCGTTCGGCCGGTAGGTGGTGCAGCCCTTGCAGCCCTGATCCCAGGCCTGCATGTAGACGTCCTTGAAGTCGTCAAAGGAAATGTCTTCCGGGCAGTTGATGGTCTTGGAAATCGACGAGTCGATCCACTTCTGCGCCGCCGCCTGCATCTTGACGTGGGCCGCGGGGCTGAGCGTCTGGGCATTGACGAAGTAGTCAGGCAGCTTGGCGTCGGCGCCGAATTTCTCGCGGAACATCTGCACCGCGTAGTCGACCACCTCCTCCTCGGTGCGGCTGCCGTCCTTCTGCAGCACCTTGCGGGTGTAGGCATAGGCAAACACCGGCTCGATGCCCGAGGACACGTTGCCTGCATAGAGCGAGATGGTGCCGGTCGGCGCGATGGAGGTCAGCAGCGCGTTGCGGATGCCGTGCTCGCGGATGGCGTCGCGCACGTCCTCGTCCATGTTCAGCATGTTGCCGGAGTTCAGGTACTTCTCGGCGTCAAACAGCGGGAAGGCGCCTTTTTCCTTGGCCAGGTCCACCGACGCCAGATAGGCGGCGCGGGCGATCGCGTGCAGCCATTCGTCGGTTTGGCGCGCCGCCTCGTCGGAGCCGTATTCCAGCCCAAGCATCAGCAGCGCATCGGCGAGGCCGGTGACGCCCAGGCCGATCCGGCGCTTGTTCCTGGCTTCTTCCGCCTGCGCGTCCAGCGGAAACTTGGAGACATCAACCACGTTGTCCATCATCCGGACCGCGGTGGCGACCAGCTCCTGCATCGCGGACTGGTCCAGATGCGCGTCCTTCTCAAACGGATTGGCCACCAGCCGCGCCATGTTGACCGAACCCAGCAGACAGGCGCCGTAGGGCGGCAGCGGCTGCTCGCCGCAGGGGTTGGTGGCGCAGATGTTCTCGATGTAGTTCAGGTTGTTGGCCTTGTTGATACGGTCGATGAAGATCACGCCCGGCTCGGCATAGTCATAGGTCGCCTGCATGATCTTGTTCCACAGGTCGCGCGCCTCGACGGTGTGATAGACCTTGCCGTCGAACTGCAGCTCCCAGGAGCCGTCGGATTTCACCGCTTCCATGAAGTCGTCGGTGACCAGCACCGACATGTTGAACATGCGCAGACGCGCCGGGTCGGATTTGGCGGTGATGAACTGCTCGATATCCGGATGGTCGCAGCGCATGGTCGCCATCATCGCGCCGCGGCGGGAGCCTGCGGACATGATGGTGCGGCACATCGCGTCCCACACGTCCATGAAGCTGAGCGGGCCGGAGGCATCCGCCGCCACGCCTTTCACATCGGCGCCGCGCGGCCGAATGGTGGAGAAGTCATAACCGATGCCGCCGCCCTGCTGCATGGTCAGCGCCGCCTCTTTCAGCATGTCGAAGATGCCCGACATGCTGTCCGGCACGGTGCCCATCACAAAGCAGTTGAACAGGGTCACCTGGCGCGCGGTGCCGGCGCCAGCGGTAATGCGGCCCGCAGGCAGGTACTTGAAATCCTCCAGCGCACTGTAAAACTTCTCTTCCCACACTTCCGGCTTCTTTTCCGCCCGCGCCAGGTCGCGCGCGATGCGCCGCCAGGTGTCCTCGACGGTCACGTCGATCGGCGCGCCATCGGCCTGCTTGAAACGGTATTTCATATCCCAGATCTGCTCGGCGATGGGGGCGGCAAAGCGGCTCATGTGTCGGTCCTTTGAGTCGTTCGGGCTTCATGAAAACGGCTCCGCTGCGGCTGCTTTTTCAGGGCACCGTGGCGAATCCATTTTTTGTTCAGGCTTACTTGCAGCAAATGCGTGGAGAAACACAATACCTTGAAGTCAGCGATACGTAAACTACTATATACTGTCAAAGCTCTGGACGACTCTGTGGGGAAACTGTGGATAAGTGCGTGAATCTTGTGAAGCTTTCGGTCGGCACCGAAAGCGTCGACAGCCTGATGGCCTGGCAGGAGATGCGCCGTGCGGAACTGCCCGAAGGCCTGCCCCGCCACGTCACCCGCATGTGGCCCAAGCGCGAGGCGGAGATTCTGAACGGCGGCTCGATCTACTGGGTGATCAAAGGGCTGATCCAATGCCGCCAGCGGGTGCTGCGGCTGGATGAGGTGACCGGAGAGGACGGCATTCGCCGCTGCGCCATCGTGCTGGACCCGGAACTGCACCGCACCCACACCGCGCCGAAACGCCCGTTCCAGGGCTGGCGCTACCTGAAGCCGGAGGAATCGCCCGCCGACCTGCCCGAAGGCAAGAGCCAGGAAGAACCGCTGCCGCCGGAGCTGTCGCAGGCGCTGGCCGAAATCGGAGTGATCTGAGGCTGACCGCACTCCCCCCGCGGCAAGCCTCGCCAGCGCCGGGCGTCAGCCCGGCGCCCGGCCCTACCAGGCTGGAGGCATCTGTGATGGCTCCAGCCCCGGGACGGGAGCACCCCGGCAGACGGTATGCATCCAGATAGAAGTGACGCTCTCCCGCCCTCTTTGCAGGCATCAAAGATGCCTCGAAGGCGTTCGGCCAAGCCCGCGCTGACGCGCGGGCAGCAGCGCTTACTTGCGGTGTTCCAGCAGGTCCAGCAGCGTGTTCAGCGCCGCTTTCTCGTTGGTGCCGTATTTTGCCACCCGGCTGCGCCACAGGGTTGCCTGCGACTTCAGCACCAGCCCGTCACCTAGCAGCTTCAGGTGGTTGGCCCGCAGCGTCTCGCCGGTGGAGGTGATGTCGGCCACCATTTCGGCGGTCTCGTTCTTCACCGTGCCTTCGGTGGCGCCCTGGCTATCGACCAGCTGGTAATCCGCAACCCCGGCGTCGGTCAGGAACTCGCGCACCAGCCGGTGGTACTTGGTGGCGATCCGCAGCCGGTGCCCGTGCACCGCGCGAAAGGCCGAGGCCGCCGCATCCAGATCATCCAGCGTGTCCACGTCGATCCAGCATTGCGGTACCGCCAGAACCAGGTCGGCATGGCCAAAGCCCAGCTCCGCCAGTTCCTCCACCTGCTGCTCGAACCGCGGCAGCTTCTCCTGCACCAGATCGGTGCCCGTGACACCCAGGTGAATGCGCCCCGCCGCCAGCTCGCGCGGGATCTCGCCCGCCGACAGCAGCACCAGTTCCATGTTCGACACGCCCTCGACCGCGCCGGCATATTCCCGGTCGGAACCCGTGCGCGACAGCGTCACGCCGCGCTTGGCGAACCAGTCAAAGGTCTTTTCCATCAGCCGCCCCTTGGACGGCACCCCCAGCTTCAAGGTCATCAGCGCACCTCCTCAAGCTGCAGCATCAGGTCCGGGCGCAGCACGCCGCCGACTGCCGGGATCTCCTCGCCCTCGCCCAGACGCCGGGTCAGCGCGTCATAGCGCCCGCCGCTGGCCACCGGCGGCAGATCGGGCCGTGCTTCGGCGTAGAAGCCAAAGACAAAGCCGTCGTAATACTCCATCGAGGTGCGCCCGTAGGCGGCCTCGAAATCGAGGTTCTCGACATCCACGCCGCGCGCCTTCATCGCCGCGGTGCGGGCATCCAGCCGGTCCAGCGCCGGGTTGATCTGCGGCAGGTCCACCGCGATGTCGCGCATCTGTTCGGTAGCAAATGGCACGGTTTCCCGCACCGCCATCAGCGCTTCCAGCGCCAGCAGCTCGTTTTCGGAAATCGGCGGTGCCTTCGCATCCTCGCGCAGCGCTTCAACCCGCGCCTGAACCTCTGCCGCGCGGCGCTTGCCGACCTCCACCCCCGAACCGGTCAGGTCGCCCTCGGTTGACAGCAGCTTCTTGCGGCTCTCCGGCACCGGGGTGCGGCCGGCAAAGCGGTCCAGCAGGGAGCGGAAACGGCGCGGCCGCCAGATGTGGCGCATCAGCGCCGCCTTGCGCTTCTCGGTGGTGTTCAGCCCCTCGACCGCCGCCATCAGGATGCCGATGTCCCCGGTTGCCGCCCGCAGCGGCAGTCCGCGCACCTGCAGCGCAAACAGCGAAAACACTTCTGCGTCCGCGGCAGCGGCATCGTCGCGCTCGAACACCTCATAGCCGACCTGCAGGTATTCATTGGGCCGGTCCGGGTCCATCTCCTGACGCCGGAACACTTCGCCGGAGTAGGTATAGCGCGCAGGCTCGGCGCCGTGGCGCATATGCGCCTCCACCACCGGCACGGTAAAGTCCGGGCGCAGCATCTGCTCGCCGCGCAGTGCATCCGTGGTCACATAGGCGCGGGCGCGGATGTCCTCGCCGTAAAGATCCAGCAGAATGCCGGCCGGCTGCAGCAACGGCGTGTCCACCACCTGCGCACCCGCGGCCTCGAAGCGGACCCGCAGCTGGGCGGCGCGGGCCTGAATGTCAGAGCGAAGCGTCATGATCAGCCCTGCCCGTCCAGGATATCACGCACTTTGGCGACCAGCTCGCTGCGTGGCACTTCGAACTGGCTGGGGCGTTCCTTCCACTCTTCCAAGGTGGCGCTTTCGGCGATCTTGGCGCCCAGGATCAGGTCCTTGATCTGCACCACGCCATTGGCTTTCTCGTCGCCGCCTTCGATCACCGCCACCGGCGAGTTCCGCTTGTCCGCGTATTTCAGCTGGTTGCCGAAGTTCTTGGGGTTGCCCAGATAGACCTCGGCCCGGATGCCCGCATTGCGCAGCTCCGCCACCATCGCTTGGTAATCCGCCATCCGGTCGCGGTCCATCACGGTCACGACCACCGGCCCGGTGGCCTCCGCCGACAGCCGCCCCTTGGCGTGCAGCGCCGCCAGCAGCCGGTCGACACCGACCGACACGCCCACCGCAGGCACTTCTTGCCCCGTGAAGCGTTTGACCAGCCCGTCATATCTACCACCGCCTGAGACGGAACCGAACTGCCGCTTGCGGCCCTTCTCGTCCAGGATCTCAAAAGTCAGCTCTGCCTCAAACACCGGGCCGGTGTAATAGCCCAGCCCGCGCACCACTGAGGGGTCGATCTCGATCCGGTCCTTGCCATAACCGCCCGCGGCCAGCAGTTCGCCGATCTGCTCCAGCTCGGCAATGCCGTCCTGGCCCACCTTGCTGTCGCCCACCGCAGCGCGCAGGTTGGCGATAGTGCCGGCCGAATCCGCCGCCTTGGAAGTCAGGAACGCCAGCACCGGCGCTGCCTGATCATCGCTGAGGCCCACACCGTCAATGAAGGCGCCGGACGCATCCAGCCGCCCCTTGGTCAGCAGTTCGCGCACGCCGGCCTCGCCGACCTTGTCGAACTTGTCGATGGTGCGCAGCACGTCGTCGCGCTTGGCATCGCCGTCGCCCAGGCCCATCGCCTCCAGCACGCCGTTCAGAACCTTGCGGTTATTGACCCGCACCAGATAATCGCCGCGCGGAATGCCAACGGTCTCCAGCGTATCGGACAGCATCGCGCAAATCTCCGCGTCAGCGGCCATCGAGGCCGTGCCCACTGTGTCCGCATCGCACTGGTAGAACTGACGGAACCGGCCCGGCCCCGGCTTCTCGTTGCGCCAGACCGGCCCCATCGCATAGCGGCGGTAGGGGGTCGGCAGGTCGTTGCGGTGCTGGGCATAGACCCGCGCCAAGGGCGCTGTCAGGTCATAGCGCAGCGCCATCCAGTCGCCGTTGCCGTCGTCCTCGGTCTCCTGCCAGGCGAACACGCCCTCGTTCGGGCGGTCCACGTCGGGCAGGAATTTGCCCAGCGCCTCAACGGTTTCCACCGCCGAACTCTCCAGCGCCTCGAACCCGTAATGATGATACACACCCGCGATGGCCCGCAGCATCTCGCTGCGCTGGGTCACCTCCGCACCGAAATAGTCACGGAACCCCTTCGGCGTCTGCGCCTTGGGGCGGGGCTGCTTCTTCACTTTGGCCATATCCGGCCTCCTCACGGGTAGCGGTTTCACTCGCCCGGCGGTCTAGCGGATGCCGCCCCGCGCGGCAAGGCTGCGCAGGGACATGCGCCTGCTTCCTTTTGCCCGAAATTCTCATCTTCAATATGCGCAAGGCTTGATGATGGACGCGCCGCGCCAAAGCGCCTATCTAAGCGCATCCGCAATCAAAGGTCTGAGCCATGCAGCATCTGGAAGAGCAAATCGCCCATCTGACCCGCAGCGTGGAGGAGATGAGCGACGTGATCGCCCGCCAGCAGCAGGAGATCGACCTGCTGACCCGCCGCGTCGCCATGCTGATGCAGCGCGAAGCCGAGCGCCAGCAGGACGGCGGCGGCGGTGTCATCTTCGGCGACGAACGCCCGCCGCATTACTAAGGCGACATACGGTTTCGGCCGGGTACGGCAGGCGGGGGGGCAAGAGTTTTACCGCAAAACCCAAAGCCAGATTTTTCTCAACATCTGACGCCGTTCAACTTGTTTCCTTCGCTCCAGACTGGCTGTCGCAGCCCCAAGGCATTCCGCGCCGTTGCTCCGGGTCTGGAAGCTCGATCTCAAAGAGGCGGTTTCCAACAAACGAGGTATCTAGTGAAAGAGCCACAAACTTGTGAAAACCGCCGATCTAAGGTTAAGCACAATTAATCTACTTAAGTTGCATCTGCACCATTTTATAGCTCCAGTCGCCCCCGGATTGTGCAACCTTCTCACGAGCCCCTGAAGTTCCAACTGGCAAATTGTCCGCTACGGAAACAGACAATACGTTAGCGACATTGTTTGTGATTACAAGCTCGGCATCCTTGGAGGTCGAAACACGCTTCCCCCCATAGGTGCAAGTTACCTTCAATGGCGAAGGCTTATAGGAATAAACTGGCAGGTTTACGGTGGTGTTCGGGGCAAACTCGACAGAAAAATCGCCATTCCCCGCTTTGCAGTTCGCTCCCTCCACGTACCCGAATTTGTCAGTATTCACTCCCGGAAGCTCGGTTTTCAGTAAAACCGCAGAACTGTACGCACGGGAGACTTGGCTTGCGTCGAAGCCCGCCGAGTAGTTCAGTTTTGGGTCAACCTTTAGCGGGGTAACACCGCAAGCCGTTATTAAAGTGAATGCGGCAATGGCAAACATGCGCTTCATATAGATATCCTTTTTAAAAATGCTTCGCTCAACAGGCAGGGCGTAAATTTCAATTGAGCGGCATTGAACCACTCTTAACAACACCCCTCCATGCAATACTTGAATTGTTTTGTGCCAAAGTGGCTTCAGCCGTTCAAGCCACCAGATCACATTTTCTAAACAGCTTAGATTTCCTCTACATCCATCACCCCGTCGAGCGACTTAAGCGCGCCCTTGATCTGCGGGTTGATCGGGAACGGCTGGCCCAGATCCATCTCCACATCGCCAGGCAGGCCGGGGTCCTGCAGGTACATATAGACCTCGCCGCGCGAGGCATTGCGGGCTGCGGCCTTGGCATCCTCCAGCACCTGCGCCACGGTGCCCACCGCCGCCGCATCGCTGAGGTAGACCCGCAAGCTGCTGCGTCCGGCGTCGGCAATGGCGCTGTCCACCGGTCCGACCGAACGCACCAGCAGCTTCAGCTGGTCACTCTCCATCGTCGCCTCGGCGGTGATCACCACCTTGGCACCGGTCTCCAGATACTCTCGGGACTTCTCCAGCACCTCTGAAAACAGCGTCACCTCGAAGGCGCCGGAAGGGTCAGACAGCTGGGCAAAGGCAAAGCGGTTGCCGCGCGCCGACTTGCGCTCCTGCCGCCCCGCCACGACCCCGGCCATCTTGGCCATGAACGGGCCGCGCTCTGCCTTCGCCGTCACCTCGTCCAGCGTCATCACGTCCTTGCGCTTCAGCGCGGGCATGTAGTCGTCCAGCGGGTGGCCCGACAGGTAGAACCCGATCGCCTTGAACTCCTCAGACAGACGCTCCGCAGGCAGCCAGTCCGGCACATTGGGCAGCCGCGGCTCCGGCAGGTCCTCGCCCGCCTCGCCGAACAGCGACACCTGGCTGGAATTCCGCTGGTCGTGCACCGCAGCAGAGTAATCCACCAGCGCGCCCAGGCTCTCGAACACCCGGCGGCGGTTCTGATCCAGCTGGTCAAAGGCGCCTGCCCGCGCCAGCATCTCCAGCGGCCGCTTGCCGACCTTCTTGAGGTTCACCCGGCGGGCGAAGTCGAACACATTGACAAAGGGCTTCTCGTACTCGCCCTCCTTGCGCGCCTCGGCGACCAGCCGCATCACGTCCAGGCCGACGTTCTTCAGCGCACCCAGCGCATAGACCAACTCACCGTTCACCACGTTGAAGGTCGCCAGCGAACGGTTGATGCAGGGCGGCACGTATTTCAGCCCCAGCCCCTTTTTCACCTCTTCGAAGTAGATCGCCAGCTTGTCGGTCAGATGGATATCGCAGTTCATGACGCCAGCCATGAACTCCACCGGGTGGTTCGCCTTCAGCCAGCCGGTCTGATAGCTGACCACCGCATAGGCCGCGGCGTGGGATTTGTTGAAGCCGTAGTTGGCGAATTTCTCCAGAAGGTCGAAAACCTCGCTGGCCTTCTTCTTGTCGACCCCGTTCTCCGCCGCGCCCTTCTCGAACTTCGGGCGCTCGGCGTCCATCGCCTCCTTGATCTTCTTACCCATCGCCCGGCGCAGCAGGTCGGCGCCGCCAAGCGTGTAATTCGCCATCACCTGGGCGATCTGCATCACCTGCTCCTGATAAACGATGATGCCCTGGGTTTCCTCCAGGATATGGTCGATCAGCGGGTGGACCGAGGTGATCTCGCGCTGGCCGTTCTTCACCTCGCAATAGACCGGGATGTTTTCCATCGGGCCGGGACGGTACAGCGCCACCAGCGCCACGATGTCCTCGATACAGTTGGGCTTCATGCGCTTCAGCGCATCCATCATGCCGGTGGATTCCACCTGGAACACCGCCACCGTCTTGGCGCGGGAGTAGAGGTCATAAGTGACCTTGTCATCCAGCGGAATGGCGTTGATCTGGTTCTCCGCCCCCTCCGGCGGCTCATAGAGCTGGGTGCCATCGGCGGCGATATGCAGGTCGCGGCCCGACTGAAAAATCAGATCCATTGCGTTCTGAATGACGGTCAGAGTCTTGAGGCCAAGGAAGTCGAACTTCACCAGGCCGGCCTGCTCCACCCATTTCATGTTGAATTGGGTGGCGGGCATGTCGGAACGCGGATCGCGGTAGAGCGGCACCAGCGCATCCAGCGGCCGGTCGCCGATCACCACGCCCGCCGCGTGGGTGCCGGCCGAGCGCAACAGCCCCTCGACCTGCTGGCCATAGGTCAAAAGCCGGTCCACCACCGGCTCGTTGCGGGCCTCCTCGCTCAGCCGCGGCTCTTCCTTCAGCGCGTCGGCGATGGACATCGGCTTCACGCCCTCGACCGGGATCAGCTTCGACAGCCGGTCCACCTGGCCATAGGGCATCTGCAAGACCCGCCCCATGTCGCGCACCGCCGCCTTGGACAGAAGCGCGCCGAAGGTGATGATCTGCCCCACCTTGTCGCGGCCATACTTCTCCTGCACGTATTTGATCACCTCCTCGCGGCGGTCCATGCAGAAGTCGATGTCGAAGTCGGGCATCGACACCCGTTCCGGGTTCAGGAAGCGTTCGAACAGCAAACTGTAGCGCAAGGGGTCAAGGTCGGTGATGGTCAGCGCATAGGCCACCAGGGAGCCCGCACCGGAGCCCCGCCCCGGCCCCACCGGAATGTCGTGGTCCTTGGCCCATTGGATAAAGTCGGCAACGATCAGGAAGTAGCCGGGGAACCCCATCCCCTCGATGATGCCCAGCTCGAAATCGAGCCGCTCCTGATACTCCTCCACGCTCACCGCATGGGGGATCACCGCCAGGCGCTGCTGCAGGCCCTCGTTGGCGATGCGGCGCAACTCGGCCACCTCGTCATCGGCAAACTTTGGCAGAATCGGGTCGCGCCGGTACGCCATGAAGGCGCAGCGCCTGGCGATCTCCACCGTGTTTTCAATCGCCTCGGGCAGGTCGGCAAACAGCGCAACCATCTCCTCCTGGCTCTTGAAGTAATGCTGCGCGGTCAGCCGCCGGCGTGGCTCTACCTGATCGACATAGGCGCCCTCGGCGATACAGATCATCGCGTCATGCGCCTCGAACATTTCCGTGTTGGGAAAATAGACGTCATTGGTGGCGACCAGCGGCAAGTCCATGGCATAGGCCATCTCCACATGGCCGCGCTCGGTCTGCTTCTCCGCCTCTGGCTGGCCGTGTTCCCCCGGGTGGCGCTGCAATTCAACATACAGGCGGTTCGGGAAGATGCCTTTGAGCCGCTGCATCAGCGCTTCTGCCGCCGGGCGCTGGCCCATCTGCAGCAGCCGCCCGACCGGCCCGTCCGGCCCGCCGCTGAGGCAGATCACGTCGCCCGCGTTGGCTTCCAGCTCTTCCAGCGTTACATGCGGCAGCTCGCCCCCCTGCCGCAGATACAGGCAGGAGTTCAACTTCATCAGATGCTCGTAGCCCGCCTCGCTCTGCGCCAGCAGCACCAGCGGCGCCGGCGGTTTGGGCCGCTCCCCCGGTGCCGGCTCCGTGAACCGCAGGTCCACCTGGCAGCCGATGATCGGCTGTACCCCGGCGCCGCTTGCCGACACCGAAAACTCCAGCGCCGAGAACAGGTTGTTGGTGTCCGTCACCGCAATCGCGGGCATCTCGTGCTTCTTGCAGAGGTCCGGCAGCTTTTTCAGCCGCACGGCGCCTTCCAGCAGCGAGTATTCGGTATGGGTGCGCAGGTGAATGAATCGGGGAGAGCTTGTCATGCCGCCACGCTATCTTATTGACGCGGCGGGGCGAAAGGGCGATCTGTGCGCGAACTGCCCGTCGAAACCGGTGCGGTGAACCCTGCATTTTATCCATTTTGTTGAAACTCTTTCGCGGCTGGCGCGCAAAGCGCCCGCAAAGATGCGGATAAAACGCATAAATATTAATGCCCTACCGCAAATCCCGGCAACATTCTTGCGCCGCGGAATACTGCACCGCAGCACCGGTTTTCCTTGCTTTGGCAACGGGCTGCTCCCTAGGCTGTTGTCAGCAAGCAAAAAATCAGCCCGCTCAGCCCTCTGCGCCGCATCGAGGGCAAGGCACTCAGGGTCAACAGGGTAAAGCGGCGGTATCGGGAAGATGGCACTCACCTTTCGTCTGAATGGTGAAGAGGTCCGCATTCCGGACGCAGACCCGTCCACAACTTTGCTGGACTGGCTGCGCGGGGAAAGGGGCCTCACCGGCACCAAAGAAGGCTGCAACGAGGGCGATTGCGGCGCCTGCACCGTCATGGTCACCGACAGGCGCGGCTCCAAAGCCCTGAACGCCTGCATCCTGTTCCTGCCGCAGCTCAACGGCAAATCCGTCCGCACTGTCGAGGGCGCCGCAGGCCCGGACGGCAGCCTGCACCCCGTGCAGCAGGCAATGATTGACCACCACGGCAGCCAATGCGGGTTCTGCACCCCGGGCTTCATCATGTCGATGGTGACTGCGCACGCCAACGGCGCCGCCGATTTCGACGACCAGCTGGCGGGCAATCTCTGCCGCTGCACCGGCTACGCCCCGATCATCCGCGCGGCCGAGGCCGCCAAGGATGCCCCGGTGCCGGACTGGATCACCCGCGACCGCCCGGTGGACCCCGGCACCCAGCCGCTGATGCCGCGGTCGGCGGATGAACTGGCGGAACTTTATGCCGCTAGCCCGGACGCCACCCTGATCGCCGGCGCCACCGATGTCGGCCTCTGGGTGACCAAGCAGCTCCGCCACCTGCCGCAGATGATTTTCCTCGACGGCTGCGCAGACCTCAAGGACATCGAGGTGACAGACACAGCCGCCCGCATCGGCGCGATGGCTGATTTGAACGCCCTGCGCGCCGCGATGGAACCGCTGCATCCCTCCTTTGCCGAAATGCTGCGCCGCTTCGCCTCCCAGCAGGTGCGCGCCGCGGCCACCGTCGGCGGCAACATCGCCAACGGATCGCCCATCGGCGACACCCCGCCCGCGCTGATTGCGCTTGGCGCCATCCTGCATCTGCGCAAGGGTGATACCAGCCGCGAACTGCCGCTGGAGGACTTCTTCCTCGACTACGGCAAGCAGGACCGCCAGCCTGGCGAGTTTGTCGAGGCGGTCAGCTTCCCCCGCCAGCCCGACGCGCTGAAGGTCTACAAGCTGTCGAAACGGTTCGACCAGGACATCTCCGCCGTGCTCGGCGCCTTCAACGTGACGGTGGAGAATGGCCGGGTCACCGCCGCACGCATCGCCTTTGGCGGCATGGCCGGCATCCCCAAACGCGCCGCCAATGTCGAGGCTGCCCTCACCGGCCAGCCCTGGGATGAGACGACGATCAATGCCGCCGCCGCGGGTTTCGATCAGGACTTCACCCCGATGACCGACATGCGCGCCTCCGCCGTCTACCGGCTGGAAACCGCGCGCAGCATGCTCTCCCGCTATTTCGCCGAGCTGAACGGCAAGGCGGTTTCGGTGCTGGAGGTGAAGCCATGAGCGTCTCCAAACCCCTTCCCCATGATGCTGCCGAACTGCATGTAACCGGCACCGCCCGTTATGTCGATGACATCCCCTCCCCCGCCGGCACCCTGCATCTGGCCTTCGGCCTCTCGCCGATCGCCCGCGGCCATATCACCGGCATGCACCTGGGCGAGGTGCAGCACAGCCCCGGCGTGGCGGCGGTGATGACCGCCAAGGGGCTGCCGTTCTCCAACGACGTCTCTCCCTCAATCCATGACGAGCCGCTGCTGGCGGCGGGCACCGTCAACTATGTCGGCCAGCCGGTGTTTCTGGTGGTCGCCGACAGCCACCGCAACGCCCGGATCGCTGCCCGCAAGGGCAAGGTCGACTACAAGGAGGAACCCGCGCTCCTGACCTTGGACGCGGCGCTGGCCGCCGACAGCCGGTTCGAGGAAGGCCCGCGCATCTATCAGAAGGGCGATGCCGCCGCCGCCATTGACGCTGCCCCGCGCACCGTCGAAGGCACGTTTGAGCTGGGCGGCCAGGAGCATTTCTACCTCGAAGGCCAGGCGGCAATGGCCTGGCCGCAGGAAGACGGCGGCATGCACGTCTTTTCCTCCACCCAGCATCCGACCGAAATCCAGCACAAGGTTGCCGACGCCATCGGCCTGCCGATGCACGCCGTCCGCGTCGAGACCCGCCGCATGGGCGGCGGTTTTGGCGGCAAGGAAAGCCAGGGCAACGCGCTTGCCGTTGCCTGCGCTGTCGCCGCGCGGCTGACCGGCAAACCCTGCAAGATGCGCTATGACCGCGACGACGACATGGTGATCACCGGCAAGCGCCATGCCTTCCGCATCTCCTACCGCGCCGGGTTTGATGACGATGGGCTGCTGCAGGGGGTGGAGTTCCTGCACCTGGCCGACTGCGGCTGGGCACAGGACCTGTCGCTGCCGGTCGCAGACCGCGCCATGCTGCACGCCGACAACGCCTATCTGATCGCCAACATCCGCATCGAAAGCCACCGCCTGCGCACCAACCGGCAAAGCGCCACCGCCTACCGCGGCTTTGGCGGACCGCAGGGCATGGTGGGGATCGAGCGGTTGATGGACCACATCGCCCATGACCTCGGGATCGACCCGGCGGAACTGCGGCGGCGGAACTATTATGCGGCACCGGCGGAGGCGAAGCCGGACAACACCACGCCCTACGGTATGGAAGTCACGGATTTCGAGCTGCACGGGATGACGGCGGATCTGCTGCGCTCCTCCGGCTACGCTGCCCGCAAGGCGGCGATTGCCGAATGGAACAAGACCCAGACCCACCTGAAGCGCGGCATCGCGTTCTCGCCGGTGAAGTTCGGCATTTCCTTCACCCTCACCCACCTCAACCAGGCCGGCGCTTTGGTGCATGTCTATCAGGACGGCTCCGTGCATCTGAACCACGGCGGCACCGAGATGGGCCAGGGGTTGTTCCAGAAGGTGGCGCAGGTCGCCGCCAGCCGCTTTGGCATCCCGCCGGAGAAGATCAAGATCACCGCCACCGACACCGGCAAGGTGCCCAATACGTCGGCCACCGCCGCCTCCTCCGGCTCCGATCTCAACGGCATGGCGGTGAAGGCCGCCTGCGACACCATCCGCGCCCGCATGGCGGAGCATCTGGCACTGCAGCATCAGGCGAGGCCCGGCGATGTGGTGTTCGAAAACGGCCAGGTGCGCATCGGTCAGGATGTGATGAGCTTCGACAAGGCTGCAGACCTCTGCTACCAGGGCCGCGTCAGCCTCTCCGCCACCGGCTTCTACAAGACGCCCAAGGTCAAATGGGACCGGATCAAGGGCCAAGGCCGCCCCTTCTACTATTTCGCCTATGGCGCCGCGGTGACCGAAGTGGCAGTGGACGCCCTGACTGGCGAAAACCGCATCCTGCGCGCCGACATCCTGCATGACGCCGGCGCCTCGCTGAATCCCGGCATCGACATCGGCCAGATCGAGGGCGGCTACGTCCAGGGCGCTGGCTGGCTCACGACTGAGGAGTTGGTCTGGGACGACGGCGGCCGCCTGCGCACCCATGCGCCGTCCACCTACAAGATCCCCGCCTGCTCCGACCGGCCCGACGTGTTCAACGTGAAACTCTGGGACGGCCAGAACCGCGAGGACACCATCTACCGTTCCAAGGCGGTGGGGGAGCCGCCCTTCATGCTGGGCATCTCCGCCTGGCTGGCGCTCAGCGATGCGGTCGCCGCCTTTGGCGACAGCTACCCGGCGCTGAACGCGCCGGCGACGGCAGAGGAAGTCTGGCGCGCAATCCGGAGGGTGCGCGATGGGATTTGACCTTCAGGCATTGCGCGAGGCGGTTGCCTCACACGGCCGCGTGGTGCGGGTGGTGATTGCCGCGGTCCGCGGCTCCTCCCCGCGCGAACCAGGCGCCGCCATGCTGGTCTGGGACGGCGGCCAGAGCGGCACCATCGGCGGCGGCACCCTGGAATTCGAGGCCGCCGAAGCCGCCCGCGAACAGGTTGTTCCCAAACGTTTCAGCAGCCACGCGCTGGGACCGGATCTGGGCCAGTGCTGCGGCGGCGCCGTCACCCTGCTGAGCGAGGTTTACGAGGCCGCGGATCTGGACAGGCTGGACGGCGAAATCATCGCCCGCCCGGCTGCCCCCGCACCGATGCCGATGGCGGTAAAGCGCATCCTCGCCGCTGCCCGCAGCCAGGGGCTGGCGCCAGAGGTGCAGTTGGTGGACGGCTGGATGATCGAACCGGTCCACCGGGCCAGTCGGCCGGTCTGGATCTGGGGCGCTGGCCATGTCGGCCGCGCGCTGGCGGACGTGCTGGCACCGCTGCCGGACATGGAGATCACCTGGGTGGACACCGCGCCGGAGCGCTTCCCGACAGAAATCCCGTCCGGCGTCACCGCTGTCCCGGCGGCTGATCCCGCGCTTCTGGTGCCGCATGCACCTGAAAACGCTGCGCATTTGGTGCTGACCTATTCCCATGCGCTGGATCTGGCGCTATGCCACGCATTGTTGGGCCACGGCTTTGCCTTTGCCGGGCTGATCGGCTCCAGAACCAAATGGGCGCGGTTCCGCTCGCGCCTTGCGGCCCTGGGCCACGCCCCCGGGCAGATTGCGCGGATCACCTGCCCGATTGGCGATCCGCAACTTGGAAAACATCCGCAGATGATTGCGGTCGGCGTCGCGGCCCAGCTGCTGCGGCAAGGTGCAGAAAACGAACTGAGAGAGGGCGCAAGCGCGTGACCGTACCACTGTTGAGCCTTCAGGGCCTGACCAAGGCCTACCCCGGGGTTGTGGCCAATGACTCCGTTTCCTTTGACATCGGCGAGGGCGAAGTGCACGCCCTGCTCGGCGAAAACGGCGCCGGCAAGTCGACCCTGGTCAAGATGATTTATGGCCTGGTCAAGCCCGACAGCGGCAAGATGCTGCTGCGCGGCCAGCCCTATGAGCCGGCTGAGCCGCGCCAAGCGCGGGCCGACGGCATCGCCATGGTGTTCCAGCACTTTTCGCTGTTCGACGCGCTCAACGTGGCCGAGAACATCGCCCTCGGCATGGAAAATCCGCCGGAGATGCGCGACCTCGCCGCCCGCATCCGCGAGGTGTCGGAAACCTACGGCCTGCCGCTCGACCCCTTCCGCACCGTCGGCGACCTGTCCGCGGGCGAGCGCCAGCGGGTGGAGATCATCCGCTGCCTGCTGCAGGACCCGAAGCTCTTGATCATGGATGAGCCGACCTCTGTGCTGACCCCGCAAGAGGTGGAGATCCTGTTCAAGACCCTGCAGAAACTGCAGTCCGAGGGCACCTCGATCCTCTATATTTCCCACAAGCTGGAGGAAATCCGCACGCTGTGCGACCACGCCACCATCCTGCGGCTGGGCAAGAACGTCGGCGAATGCACGCCTGCCGACACCTCGGCCCGCGACATGGCGGAAATGATGGTCGGCAGTTCGCTGCAGACGCCCCAGCGCGAGGCGCGCGAGTTCGGCCCTGTCGCAATGGATATCTCCGGCCTGTCGGTTCCCGCGCCCTCAGCCTTCGGCACCGCGCTCAAGAACGTGCATCTGACCGTGCGCAAGGGCGAGATCCTCGGCATCGGCGGCGTTGCCGGCAACGGCCAGGACGAATTGCTTGGTGTTCTTTCCGGCGAAACCCTGACCGAGGCGGATGCGGTGAAGCTGCATGGCGACCCCATCGGCCGCCTTGGCCCCACCGCCCGCCGCAAGCTTGGCGTGCTGGCCGCACCTGAGGAACGCCTCGGCCACGCCGCCGCCCCGGACATGAGCCTGACCGAGAACGCCATGCTCACCGGTTCGGTGCGCGAGGGGCTGGAGAAGAATGGATTTCTGGATTGGGGCGCCACCAAGGACTTTGCCGAGCGCATCATCAAGGCGTTCGACGTCCGCACGCCGGGCCCCGGCAACGCGGCACGCTCGCTGTCCGGCGGCAACCTGCAGAAATTCGTGATCGGCCGCGAGGTGCTGCAAAAACCCGAGGTGCTGGTGGTGAACCAGCCGACATGGGGCGTCGATGCCGCCGCTGCCGCCGCCATCCGCCAGTCGCTGCTGGACCTCGCCGCCAAGGGTGCGGCGGTGATCTGCATCAGCCAGGACCTGGATGAACTGATGGAAATCTCCGACAGCTTTGCTGCCCTGAACGAAGGCCGCCTCAGCGCCCCGCGCGAGGCTGCGGGCCTGACGGTGGACGAGATCGGCCTGATGATGGGCGGCGCCCACGGCATGGAGGTGGCGCATGTATGAGAATTCGGGACGCCTCCGGCGGGAGTATTTTAGGAAAGATGAAAAGGGAGCCGCTACATGATCCGGCTTGAGAAACGGCCGCAGCCGTCGCGCGCCTGGTCGATGGCAACGCCGCTGGTGGCGGTGCTGGCGACGATGTTCTTTGGCGGCCTGCTGTTTGCCGTGCTTGGCAAACCGCCGGTGGAGGCGATCCGAACCATTTTCTGGGAGCCGCTGTTTGGCGAGTTCTCATTCTACTACCGCCCGCAGCTGCTGGTGAAAGGCGCGCCGCTGGTGCTGATCGCCATCGGCCTGTCGCTGGGTTTCCGCGCGGGCATCTGGAACATCGGCGCCGAGGGCCAGTACATCATGGGCGCCATCTGCGGCGCCGGTGCCGGCCTCGCCTTCTATCCCGCCGACAGCTTTCTGATCTTCCCGCTGATGGTTGTCGCAGGCGCGCTTGGCGGCTGGGCCTGGGCGATGATCCCGGCGGTCCTCAAGACCCGCTTCGGCACCAATGAAATCCTGGTCTCGCTGATGCTGGTCTATGTGGCCGAGCAGTTCCTCGCCTCGGTCTCATTGGGCCTCCTGAAGAACCCGGAGGGCTTTGGCTTCCCCGGCTCCCGCAACCTGCAGTCCTGGGACAGCGCCCATAACGCCGAACTGATCACCGGCACCGGCATGCATTGGGGCGTGGTCGCGGCACTGATTGCGGTGATCTTTGCCTATGTGCTCTTGAACCGCCACATGACAGGCTACCACATCCGCCTCACCGGCGAGGCGCCGCGGGCCGCGAAATTCGCAGGGGTGAACCCCACCCGCCTGGTGCTGTTCTGCCTCGGCACTTCCGGCGCGCTGGCAGGGCTTGCCGGACTGTTCGAGGTTTCCGGTCCGTCGGGCCAAGTTAGCATCGACTTCAACGTCGGTTATGGCTTCACCGCGATCATCGTGGCCTTCCTGGGCCGCCTGCATCCGGTGGGCATCCTGCTAGCAGGCGGGCTGATGGCGCTGACCTATATCGGCGGCGACATCGCGCAATCGAACCTGCAGCTGCCGGCCGCGGCTATTCAGGTCTTCCAGGGGATGCTGCTGTTCTTCCTGCTGGCCTTCGACCTGCTCACCAATTTCCGCATCGCAATCGGCAAGCCGGAGGTGGCGTAACATGGATCTTTCTGCAATCAACCCGGTCCTGCTCATCGCCTCGCTGATGGTCGCTGCAACCCCGCTCCTGCTGGCGGCCATCGGCGAACTGGTGGTCGAAAAGGCAGGCGTTCTGAACCTCGGGGTCGAGGGGATGATGATCGTCGGCGCCATCGCGGGCTTTGCCACCGCAGTGGAAAGCGGCTCGCCGCTCCTCGGCTTCGTCGCCGCCGCCTTTGCCGGCGCGGCCCTGTCGATCCTGTTTGCGATTCTCACCCAGTTCGCCCAGGCAAATCAGGTCGCCTCCGGCCTGTCGCTGACGCTGTTCGGGCTGGGCCTGTCGGCGCTGATGGGGCAAACCTATGTCGGCATCAAGCCGCCGCGCATGGGCGACATCCATCTCCCCGTGCTCAGCGACCTGCCCGTCGTTGGCCCGATCCTGTTCGGCCACGACATCATCCTCTACTTCGGCATCGCGCTGACCGCCGCGGTCTGGTGGGTGCTGAAATACTCCCGGCTCGGCCTGGTGCTGCGCGCGGTGGGCGAAAACCACGACGCTGCCCATGCGCTGGGATACAAGGTGCTGAAGATCCGCCTGCTGGCGATCATGTTCGGCGGCGCCTGTGCCGGCCTGGGTGGTGCCTACATCAGCCTGATCCGCGTGCCGCAATGGACCGAGGGCATGACCGCCGGCATCGGCTGGATTGCCCTGGCGCTGGTGGTCTTTGCCAGCTGGAAACCTTGGCGCGCACTGCTGGGCGCCTACCTGTTCGGCGGCGTCACCGTGGTGCAGCTCAATCTGCAGGCGGCAGGCGTTGCCATCCCGGTCGAGTATCTGGCAATGTCGCCCTATCTGATTACGATCCTTGTGCTTGTTATCCTTTCGGCGGACAAAAGCAGCGCACCCGCCTCGCTTGGCCGCAACTTCCATGCCTCCCGCTAGACGGGGGGCTTTTCACTGCCCCGCAGCCGGGGCCAAAAGATCCAAACTGGGGAGCTATTGATGAAACTGACCAACCTCCTGACCAGCGCCGCCGTGGCGCTTGGCCTGGCCGCAGGCGCGGCGATGGCCGACACCACCAAGGTGGGCTTTGTCTATGTCGGCCCCGTCGGCGACGGCGGCTGGACCTATGAGCACGACCAGGGCCGCAAGGCGGTTGAAGCCGAGTTCGGCGACCAGGTCGAAACCGTCTATGTGGAAAATGTCGCCGAAGGCCCGGACGCAGAGCGGGTGATGACCCAGATGGCGCTGGAAGGCGCCGACCTGATCTTCACCACCTCCTTCGGCTACATGGACCCGACCATCAACGTCGCCAAGAAGTTCCCGAACGTGAAGTTCGAGCACGCCACCGGCTACAAGCGCGCCGACAACGTCTCGACCTATTCCGCCCGCTTCTATGAAGGCCGCGCGGTGCAGGGCACCATCGCGGGCCACATGACCGAGAGCAACATCGTCGGCTACATCGGCTCGTACCCGATCCCGGAAGTGATCCGCGGCATAAACTCGGCCTATATCCACGCCAAGAAGGTGAACCCGGACGTCCAGTTCAAGGTGGTCTGGGCCTTCACCTGGTTCGACCCGGCCAAGGAAGCGGACGCCGCCAAGGTGCTGATCGAGCAGGGCGCCGACGTGATCCTGCAGCACACCGACTCCACCGCGCCGCAGGCCGCCGCGCAAAACGCCGGCAACGTGATCACCTTCGGCCAGGCCTCCGACATGTCCGAGTACGCGCCGAAACCGCGCGTTTCCTCGATCATCGACAACTGGGCACCCTACTACGTCGCCCGCACCAAGGCCGTGATCGACGGCACCTGGGAGTCGGTTGACACCTGGGACGGCATCGGCGCCGGCATGGTCGAAATCGGCGAAATCACCGACGCGGTTCCGGCAGAAGTCAAGGAAGCGGCACTGGCGATCAAGGACTCGATCGCAAACGGCACCTACCACCCGTTCACCGGCCCGCTGAAGAAGCAGGACGGCTCCGACTGGCTGGCCGAGGGCGAAGTGGCCGATGACGGCACCCTGGCCGGCATGAACTTCTATGTCGAAGGTATCGAAGGCGACATCCCGCAGTAAGCGGCACAGTCCCGGAACACGGAAAGGCCCGCCAACCGGCGGGCCTTTTCTGTTGAGGCAGAACCCTGATTTTCCAGAAGCCTGCTGACACGTCCTGTCACTACCTTGATGTAAACCCCGCTGAATGAACCGGCCGGCAGCATCTTTGGACCGGCTGTTTGCATCACCGGACTTTTGACCGGGAACCTGTCAAGCGCATAGGAGATTGCCTTTGAAAATGAATTACTTCGTTGTTGGAACCAACAACATGGAAGCGTCGATACAATTCTATGACGCGCTTTTTGAGAACTCGGGACTGACGCAGGTCCGGCCAAACGAAAGAATGACCTACTGGCTGCGGGACGAATTTGCCTTTGCGGCCGCCCTGCCCTTTGACGGCGAACCGGCCACCAATGGCAACGGAACCATGGTGGGGTTCAGCCTCGGGTCCGCAAGCGAAGTCGCCAGGATGTACAGCAAGGCCATTGAATTGGGCGGCACATGCGAGGGCGAACCGCAGCAACGCGGGCCGCGTTTTTCTGCCTATGTGCGGGATCTGGACAGAAACAAACTCTGTTTCGCCGACTGACCGAGCCGCCGGCAGCAGGAATAAGCTGGCGCTCCCCCCCGAAGCTGCCTTGCGTTGCCCCATTACTCCGGGTCACGGGGCGTATCTTAGCGTCAGCCAGTCCTGCACCAGTCGGCTTTGAAAACGGGCGTGGCGAGTGGGCCTGCCAACCGGCAGCGCCGAACAGTGCCGAGGCCAAGCCCCGTCAGCTCAGGAGCAGACAACCGGCGCCGCAAGCTTCTCGGCGGTGCCGTCGACGCGCCGGATCAGCGCCGGACCGGTGACCGTGCAGCCGGACAGCTGCGCCGCGTGCCCGTACAGCTGTTTCAGGGCCTCCCCGTCGGACACGAAGAGATGCTTCAGCGGCAGCCGGATCCGGTTCAGCACTGCAAAACTGCGGCCATCCACGGTCACGATGCGGAACCGGGCATTTGCATCCCCGTGGCGCGCCTTCGCAGCATAGGGCGCCTTCCATTTCGAGCTCATATAGGCCATCGCCGACCGGGCGGCGGCAGGCGCGGATTCAGGCGTGCCGCTGCTGCGGTAGCGGGAGGAGTGAACAACCAGCCAGGGCGCACCGGTGCGGGTCTTGTGCAGGCCGGGGCGCATCACGCTGGTATACTGCCCCGCTTCCGCCAGCGCCGCGGTGCGGTAGTCCGGTCCGCCTGCAGACGTAGATGCCGCCGCGGGCTGCGCCCCGTGCCCGGTCCTTGTCGCTGTCCAATAATCCGGCTGTTCAGGCGCCGCGCAGGCTGCCAGCAGGGCCGCGGCCCCGATCATCAGAAACTGTTTCACTCCGGCCCTCCATTCGGCTTTGGAGCGTGTTAACAAGCAAACGGGGCGGCAATATGGCACCTGCCGCCCCGCTGGCTGAAGCCCGCGGCCCCTTAATGCCCGCCGGCGAAGACCAGCGTCTGTACCGGCAGCAGCAGCATCTGGATGCGCAGCAGCAGGGCATGCACCAGCCCGACCGTATCCACCGCGTGCAGGAACAGCCACCTGCCAAAGCCGAGATCGGGATCATCCAGCAAGTCATGGTTGCTGGTGTAGGCATTGGCGACGCAGTTGCTGCCCGGCGGGATATCATTCGCCTGGCCTTCGTAGAGCGGCTCCATGAAAACTGTCAGGGTGCCGGGGCGCCTGTTGTCCTGCGGGTCGCGCAAGTTGTCGCTGGGCCGCACCTGTCCCGAGGGGATTACGTCCTGAACCTCCACGACGACCATCGGAATGACGGTGAAAGGTTTCGACAGGCAGCCCATCTCGGCAAACATCCCGGGCTTTATCACCCCCGCGGTCAGCTGCCCGAATCCGGCGACAAAGCGGTCGCGCTCAACAAATTCCGTGGGCACCAGAATGCCCGCCGGGCGCAGGATCGGGTTCACATAATCCCCCGCCTGCAGGGCAAATTGCTCAACCCGCCCGCTGACACCGGCCACGACTACGGTCTTTGCCAGTTCCACCTCTGCCTGCTCCAGTGCCGCCCGGGCGCTGGCCCGCTGGGCCGGAATCAGAACGCCGATGTTCTCTTCTACTGAAGCCTTGCCCGCCTCCGCAGCACCCAGCTCACCCTCGCGGCGGGCGACCAGGTTCTGCAGCCGCTCAATTTCCGCCTCGCGCACAGCCGCCGATCCGCGTTCTCGCAGTTCCAGATTGCGGTCCAGGTCATCCTGCGCCTGGGCCAGGGCTGCGTTCGCCTGTTCAATGCCGGCCTCAGCCGCCGCCAGTTCCGCGCCGGCAACGGCCAGAGACGCTTCAATTTCGGCAATGCGCTTGCTTGCGGTCTCCACCGCGGCCTGCTGGCTGGAGTCATCCAAACGGAACAGGATGTCGCCGGCCTCCACTTTCTGATTGTTCTCGACGAGCACCTCCGCCACCCGCCCGCCGGTCTCGGGCAGGATCGTAACGGTGCGGAAATAAGAGGCCACACTGGTGGTGGCCGGATGATAGTAGAAAATTGCCGTGATCAGAGAGATGGTCAGCACCGCACAGGCGGTGATCCCCCAGCGCAATTCATACCAGACAGAGAAGAAATTGATTTCCTTGCCAAGGCGCTTGCCCTGGACAAACCGGCGGAACAGGAAATCCGGCAGCACCGTCAGCAAGGAGCAGATCAACAGTTCCAGCATGGATCACTCCTCCTTGGCGCGCTGCTTCAGCTCTTCCAGCGAAGCCGCGATCGACTGTAAAGGTGTCAGGAAATCCGGCATCCGGAAGGCCGCCAGCAGCAGCGCGGCGACCCAGAAGAGATTGTTGTGGGTGAACAGCGCCAGCAGGGCCAGAATGCCGATCACCTGGAATTGCGCGTGATTGTCGGTATGCGCCATCTTCTCGGGAATGGCGTGCAGGGTCAGATACAGCGCACCGATGCCAAGGATCAGCAGAATTGTCGTAACCGCCATGAAGGTGAACAGCGGGTCGCTGCCGTCGGGCCCCGGCAGATAGGCAGGCACATGCCCGGAAGCCATCGGATGGGCGTTGGATGCCGACATTGTCTTTCCCCCGTCATCAGTGAACTTGTTATCTGCAGCCGATAGTTGCACTGCCCGGCTGTTTGACCAAGCATTTTGTCAGGCCGGCGCAGGAATTGCCCTTTGCCTGCCCTGCCTTGCGTGCCACTCTCCCCGCATGACCAAGAAACCGCATACGCCTCTCTTCAGCCCTGACGGCACCCCTGCCAGCCGCTTTGCCTTTGGCTGCATGCAGTTCGGCGGCCGCGCCACCGAAGCGCAGTCGGCGGAAATGTACGCCGCCTGCCGCGCCGCCGGCATTACCCATTTCGACACCGCCTGGGTCTATACCGATGGCAACTCGGAACAGATCCTGGGCCGCCTCATTAAGGCAGAGCGGGACCAGCTGCTGATCGCCACCAAGGCGGGCTACGTGGGCGGCGCCGGGGCCGCCAACCTGCGCTCCCAGCTGGACGAAAGCCGCCGCAGGCTGGACTTGGATATGGTCGATGTTTTCTATCTGCACCGCTTCGACCCGGACACCGACCTGCGCGAAACCATGGACTGCTTTGCCGCACTGAAGGACGAAGGCGTGATCCGCTATGCGGCGCTGTCCAACTTTGCCGCCTGGCAGGTGATGAAGGCGCAGATGGCAGGCCTCGCCGCAGGCGTGTCCATCGACGTCCTGCAGCCGATGTATTCGCTGGTAAAGCGCCAGGCTGAGGTGGAGATCCTGCCGATGTGCGCTGATCAGGGCATAACCGCGGTGCCCTACTCGCCCCTCGGCGGCGGACTGCTGACGGGCAAATACGCCGCCGGCGGCAGCGGCCGTATCACCGAGGACAAGGGCTACAGCATCCGCTACCGCCCTGCCGCCATGCACCAGACAGCCGCGGCGCTGGCAGAGCTTGCCGCCCAGCGCGGCACCCATCCCGCCACCCTTGCCGTGGCCTGGGCCGCCGCCCACGCTTCCGCACCGGTGCCGATCATCTCCGCCCGCAACGCGCAGCAGCTGCAGCCCTCGCTGGCGGCGCTGGATTTCCCGATGGACGCAGACCTCTACCGCGCGATCGAGGCGCTCAGCCCGCGGCCTGCCCCCGCCACCGACCGGCTGGAAGAACAAGAAGACGACAAGGACTAGACCCATGCAGGATTTCATCGTCATCGGCGGCGGCATGGCCGGCACCAGCGCCGCCGCCCGGCTTGCGCAGCTGGGCAGCGTCACCCTGCTCGAGATGGAGGATGCGCTTGGCTACCATTCCTCAGGCCGCTCCGCCGCACTGTTCGAGGAAAACTACGGCCACGGCCCCACCGTCGACCTGAACCGCGCCAGCGCTGCCTACCTGCGCGAAAACGGCTACCTGTCGCCGCGCGGTCTGATGCTGGTCGGGGCCAAGGGTGATGCCGAAGGCTTTGCCCGCGACGTGGATGAGCTGGGCATGGCCACGCTGGAGCTGGACGAGGCCCGCGCCATGGTGCCGATCCTGAACCCGGAGACAGTCGGCTACACCGCCATCAGCGGCGCCGCAGAGGATATCGACACCGACCGGATGCTGCAGGACTTTGCCAAGGCCTTGCGCGCCGCGGGCGGCCGGATCGTGACCAGGGCGCCGGTGACCGCGATCACCCGCATCAGCGGCGGCTGGCAGGTCACCGCGGGCGGCGAGGCTTACGAGGCGCGCACTCTGGTCAACGCAGCCGGCGCCTGGGCCGATCAGCTCGCGGCATTGGCCGGGGTCGCCGCCATCGGCCTGCAGCCCAAGCGCCGCTCGATGGCGCGGCTGCCCGCCCCCGGCGGCCATGATGTCAGCGGCTGGCCGATGCTGCTCGGCGTGGGTGAGACCTGGTACGCCAAACCCGATGCCGGCAAGCTCTTGGTCTCCCCCGCCGATGCCGACCCGGTGGAGCCGCATGACGCCTATGCCGACGACATGGTGCTGGCCGAGGGGCTGGCCCGCTACGAGGAAATGGTGACAGAGCCGGTGACGCGGGTGGAAAGCAACTTTGCCGGCCTGCGCAGCTTTGTCGCTGACGGCACCCTGGTGCTCGGGCCGGACCCGGATCAGCCGGATTTCATCTGGTGCGCGGGCCAGGGCGGCTACGGCATCATGACCGCGCCCTCCGCTTCGCAGCTGATCGCCGACCTTGTGGCAGGCCGCACACCAGTATTGGACGCCGCCGCCGTCGCCGCCCTCTCGCCCGCGCGGCTGCGCTGATGCCGGTGCGTTCAGTTCCCGGGGCGGCCTCGGCCGCAGAACCGCAGGGCGGCAAGCTGTTTGCCCCCTCTGCAGCCCGCAACAGCGGCGCGATCTGCGATCTTCTGGCCCAGATCGCCCCGAAGGCGGGGTGCGCCCTGGAACTCGCCAGCGGCACCGGCCAGCATGTGGTGGACTTTGCCGCCCGCCTGCCCGGCCTGATCTGGCACCCGTCCGAGGTGGACGCCGCCCGCCGCGCCAGTATCCGGGCTTATGCGGGTGAGGCAGGCCTGGCCAACATCACCTTGCCGGTTGAACTGGACGCCACCGCCCCCGGCTGGGGCGCGGATCATACAGGCCAGGACCTGATCGTGCTGGTGAACCTCCTGCATCTGGTCAGCGAAGAGGAAGCCCGCACCCTGATCCGCGAGGCCGCCGCCGCCCTCGCTCCCGGCGGGCGGTTCGTGATCTACGGCCCCATCATGCGCGCTGGTGAATTGACCAGTGACGGCGACCGCGCCTTCCATGCCGCCATCACCGCCCACGACCCGGAAACCGGCTACAAGGACGATGGCCAAGTGACCGCCTGGCTGCAAGCCGAAGGGCTGAAGCTGGTTCAAAAGGTAGAGATGCCCGCCAACAACCTGGCACTGGCGGCAGAAAAACCGCCCGCCTGACCTGGATCAAGGCCGCTGCGGGATGCCGCCCATACACCTTCAGCAAACCGAATGTGTATAGATGGAGCAGCACATGGATTGGCACGGCAAGCTGGACGAAACCCGCAAGGGCCTGCGCAACCTGAACGGCGCGATCCCGGAAACCGCACAGGCGTTCGGCGCCCTTGGCAAAGCGGTGAAACAGGGCGGCGTGCTGGAGTTCAAGCAAAAGGAATTCGTTGCCCTCGGCATCGCGGTGGCGCTGCGCTGCGAGGATTGCATCGGGTTGCATGTGGAGGCGCTGGTCCGATCCGGCGCCACCCGCGCCGAGGTAGGCGACGTGCTGGCGATGGCGATCCAGATGGGCGGCGGCCCGGCAATGATGTATGCCGCCAAGGCGATGGAGTGCTATGACCAGCTGACCCGCTGATCTTCCGCCGCCCTTCTCTACGGCACAGCAGCCAGCCGCAAACTGGCACCGGTTGCGTACAAAATGCAGCGGCCTGACGTGGATCAAGGCCGCTGCATCCGGCTTCACTACAGCTCATGCTGACCTAACGTAAAGCAGGACACGCATGTGATGTTTCATGGTGAACCCGAGGCGCTTGGCGCCAGCCGATCATTCCCAGCCGGCACCATGCCGGACGCAGGGCCGGAGAGCAGTACCGCATCCAAGCCGGTGGAGCTGGCGGTGCTGGAACTGGCTGTCATCCTGGGCTGCCCCGGTTGCATCAGCACCCAGGCGGAAAAGCTGGCGGCAGGCGGCACCACCCGCGCCGAATTCTGCGCGGCGTTGCAGAAATCCATCGATGCCGCCGGGCCGCTGGCAATGATGTGCGCCGCCCAGGCGATGGACCGGTTTGATGAGCTGACAGGCTGAAACGCCGGCGGCAGCGCAAAGCTCTGCCCTATCCGCCCCGCACCTCCTGCAGGCCCCGCACCACCTGGCGGATATGCTCCAGCGCCGGATTGTCGGGCAGATAGAGCGCCCGGCAGCCGAGGCTGATATCCGGCGCCCCCTCCACCGCGTGCAGTGACCCCGCTGCCAGTGCCTCTGCCGCCATATAAGCCGGGAAATAGCCCATGCCGCCGCGCCTTTGCAGATAGCGCAGCCCCATCAGCGCATTGCCCAGCACGATATGCTGGCGGCTGCGGGCGGGTAGCACATCGTGCAACTGCGCGTCATACTCGGCGCCGAATTCCAGGTTGATGAACAAGGGCAGCGCATCCTGCCCCAGCCGCAAGGGATGATTTGCCACCAGCACCAGCCGCTCCGGCGGCAGCTCCTCCGCCGCCAGCCGGGTGCCCGCCGGAACCTCGTTCACGATCGCCACATCCAGCAGGCGGCGCGCCACCGCCTCTCCCATGTTCATCGCATGGTCATAGTTCAGCGTGAAGGGCACCGTGCCCTGCACCTCCTCCAGCCAGACCGCCACATCGACCAGCAGGGGATCCCAGACCGACAGCTGCGCCCCCAGCCGCAGCGGCACCCGCCCCGCCAGGCTTGCCTTGAGATCGCCGGAGACAAACTCCCACGTCCGCATTATCTGCTCGGCATAAGGCATGAACTGCCGACCTGCCTCGCTCAGCCGTGTGCCGCCGGGGCCGCGTTCGAACAGCGGTGTGCCCAGCGCCTCCTCCAGCGCCTTGATCCGGGCGCTGACCGCGGTCTGCGTCACGTTCAAGGCCCGCGCCGCGCCGTGAAAGCTGCCTGCTGCCTCAATCGCCAGAAACGTTTTGAACGCGCTAATCTGCATGGTGATCAATATTTCCTTTCAGCTTGAGCAAATCAATTCGTTTTCCTGCTCAGCCGGGATTCGCTACCCTGAGAACAGATCAACCAAAGGACACGCGCCATGCTGGACAAAAGCCACAAGCCAACCTGGACCAGCTTCACCGAAGCCACCCCCGAGGACTGGGCCGCAGTGGAGAAATACGAAGAGGAATACAACGCCGCCCTGCCGGAGCGGATCCTCGACGCGATCCGCTCGCTGGACGAGGACTGGACCCCCTATCCGGTGAACCGCTACCAGCACAGCCTGCAGGCCGCGACCCGCGCCTATGAGGACGGCGCCGATGACGAGATCATCGTGGCAGCCCTGGTGCATGACGTCGGCGACATCCTGTCTCCCTACAACCACGGCGAGCTGTCGGCCGCGATGATGAAACCCTATGTCAGCGAAAAGACCTACTGGATCCTCAAACATCACTGCGTGTTCCAGGGTTTCTACTACAACCACCATTTCGGCGGCGACCGCAACGCGCGCGACAAATACCGCGACAGCCCCTATTGGGAGGATTGCCGGTATTTCTGCGAAAAATACGACCAATGCGCCTTTGACCCGGACTATCCGACGAAGCCCTTGGAGTTCTTCGAGCCGATCCTGCGCAAGGTGCTGTCGCGCGGCTGGGGCCATATGGAACTGGCCGAGACCGCTGAGGAGCAGCCCGCGGAGTAAAGCCGCACTCAGGGCCAGGCCCGAAGAGACAGACACCCCGCCGGGGCAGTCCCGGGCGGGGTGTTTCCGTTAGCACAGTTTCATTCCGTGCCGGCCTGCCAGCCCTCCACGGTCTCCCGCACATGCGTGCGCCGCCCGCGGGCCACAGGAACCTCGCAGCCGTCCGCCAGCAGCAGCAAATCGCTCTGGCCGCCCCGCTTCAGCCCCGCAACCGCATCACGTGCCACCCACCAGGAGCGGTGCGGCTGCAGACCCGCCTCCTGCGGCACCTGGGCCAGCAGATCGGCCAGCCGCCCGCGCAGCGTCAGTTCGCTGTCCCCGGCAGAGATCCGCAGGTAGTGCTCCTCCGACTTCACATAGCGCAGTTGATCCAGCTTGAACGCCTGCCCGCCCAGCACGACGACGGCGGTGCCATTCGGCCCCTCAGCCTGCGGCAATGCCGCTTCCTGCCCAGGCGACCCTTCCGCGGGCGCCGCTCGGTTTGCAATCTGCTGCCGGTACAGGCCCAGCCCCAGCGCCGCATCGGCTTGCGGCAGGATGAACACGAACATCAGGGTCTCGAAAGTGTAACTGAGAACCATGTTGTAAGGCAGACGCTGCAATGCCACCCGCCAGCCGAACTCTTGTCCGGTAAAGAAGGCGGCGATGGCGACAACCACAAGCGAAACCGTGGCCATGGCAGTCACGTTCGGCACGAGCCGCAGCATCCGCACCTGCTGGCCGCCCGGCGCCAGCGCAAACCAGCCCAGCAGCACCGCAACATAAACAGCGACGAACCCTGCAACGCAGACCGCCCAAAGCAGCATGTTGGCGGTCAGCGGCATCCCCGCCTCCCGGTAACCATGCGTGTCGAACGCCGTCAGCAGAACGGCCACCGCTGCAGCGTATTTCAGAAACACTCCGCTGCGTAAAACCAGCGTCATTTCATGTATCGTGAACTGCGGCGGCTCACCGAACATGTCAAACAGCTGCATTTCGCGGCTTTGCAGGTTGTCCCGGATATTCCCCAAACCTATCAGCCCCTCGTTATCAGGTTATCTGTTGATGAGTGGCCGGAGACGGCTTCTTTCCTTGTTTTGCCGCACAAAGGAAGCTGTCTCCGCGCTCACCCGTTCGCCTTCGTCACTTCCTTTCCCTATCAATGGCAGATGCAGAATGCGCCAGTTCGTCCCCGCAGATTTCGAGAAGGCCGCCACCGACCTTGACCGCCTCAAGGAGGCTTACTTTGCCGCCGGCTGCGACCCCGCGGTGCGGGAGACGGCAGAGGCTGCGCTGGCCGCAGCGATGCGCTGGATCAGCGTTGCCCTGGACAGCTATGACCGCCAGCAGCACAGCCGCAAGTGACCCGCCCCCGGGCCGGCACCGCAGCTGCGCCCCGGAAGCCGCTCCGCAGCGGTCCCATCCCGCATCTGCATTCTGACAACCGCCTAGACCATGACTGTCAGAGTAGCCGGATGCATTCCAAGATGGGAATAGGTAAACGCCTGTTCCGGCAGGGAAACTTGCGGGATTTTCCCTCTGGCGGATTTCCCGTTTTTTGGTAGAATCCGGCCAAATTCCTCCATCAGAAACGGACTGGCTGGACGGCCTCACACGCCCTGCGTGCGGGGCGTACGGAAGGACGCACGGCAACGCCAAGCTGTGATTGCTACCCGCTGCCGAGCTGCCCGGCCCGCCTGCCGGACATCTCATTGGCCAGATGGCCGGCAAAGGCCCGGGTCTTCGGCTCCAGATGGCGCCGCGCGGAATAAACCGCATAAACCGGCGTGGATGCCGGGATGGCATCAAAGCCCGCCAGCACCGGAACCAGCATGCGGCTGCGAAGCTCCTGGGCAACAGCCCATTCAGGGATCATCACAATGCCGCAGCCGGAAACAGCCAGGCTTTTCAGGAAGGCCAGCCCGTTCGCCTGAATCCTCCCTGCAACCGGCACGGCGCATTCCCCCAGCTGCGTTTGAAACCGCCACACCACCTTTTGCGCATCCGGACGGAAAGAGAGGCACTGGTGGCCGGCAAGCTCCGCGGGATGGGACGGGGCGCCATGAGCCTCCAGGTACCCGGGGCTGGCATAGAGCTGCGAGCGGCTGTCAAAGATCTTCCGGGCAATCAGGCTGGAATCCTTCAGCTGCCCCATGCGGATGGCCACATCGATCCTTCCTTCCACCAGATCCTCCAGCGCTGAGGAAAACTGCAGCTTCACCTTGATGTCCGGATGGTCTGCCAGGAAGCCGGGCAGCAGCGGCGCGATCAGCGCCGTGGCCAGATCAGGCTCCGCCGTGACCGTCAGCACGCCGGAGGGCGCACCGGACAGGCGGGAAATGGCCGCGCGGGCCGCCTCCAGCTCTTCCACCGCGCGTTTTGCGTGCTGGTAGTAAAGCTCGCCGGCCTCGGACAGGCTCTGCTTGCGGGTGGTGCGCTGGAACAGCCGGGTGCCCAGCCCGTCCTCCAGTTGCCTGATCTGGCGCGCCACCGATGACGGTGCCACGCCCAGCACGCGGGCCGCTGCCGAGAAGCTGCCCTCCTCGACCACCTGGACAAACAGACTGGCGCTTGACCCTTGGATCATCTTTGCACTGTGCGCACAAATCCTTTGCGTTTCAAACTATTTTCGCCAAGGCCAGGCATCCTCATGTTGCTCCTGCGAGACCACGCATCTTTTCAGACAGGAGATCCTGAAAATGACCAAACTGCTGTTTATCAAGGCATCGCCCCGCGGCGGCCAGTCAAAATCCAGCGCGCTGGCCAGCGCCTATCTTGCCAGGCTGCAGGCAACCGACAGCCGGATCGAGGTTGACGAGCTGGACTTGGCCACTGCGGCGCTGCCGGACTTTGACGGGGACAAGGTTGCCGCCAAGATGAACGTCATTACCGGCCAGGACAATGACCGCACCCAAAGGACGGCCTGGGACGAAATCACCAGCCTGGCCAGCCGGTTCACCGCCGCCGACATCTATCTGATCGCAGCGCCGATGTGGAACGGCAGCATCCCCTACAAGCTCAAGCAGTATATTGACCTGATCCATCAGCCCGGCCTGCTGTGGGGGCTTGATCCCGAAACAGGCTATTTCGGCCTGCTGGAAGGCAAGAAGGCGGTGCTGGCCCTGACCAGCGGCGCCTATGGGCCGGACAAGCCGTCGCCCGCCTTCGGCGTCGACCACCAGTCAGCCTATCTGAAGTTCTGGCTGAACCAGGCCGGTGTGGAGGACATCGCGGAACTCCGCTTTCAGCCGACGCTGCTGACGGCAGATCCGGAAGCCGGTTTCCAGGCCGCTGCCGCCGAAGCGGAAAAGCTGGCCTCCTGAGGGTTGCGCCGCGCGCTGCGCGCCGCCACGGAGCCAGGCAGGCCGCGCCTGCGGCGCGGCCTGCCTGGCCCAACCGGACCCTTCGGATTTCAGATCCGGAAAGGGACGGGCGGGAGCGGTCCGGCTGCCTGCTCCGTAGCATTCCTTTATCCCGCGCTGCGGCTTAATCCGGGGCGCGGATTCCCGATCCCATCAGCACCGGCATCCCCTGGCCACCGCTGCCCATCTCAAAGGCCTGTTCGGCACGGATCGAGCCGAGGCCCGCATCCCGCAGCGCATCCCGAACCTGCTGCAGCGTCAGCCCGGAGGCACCTTCGCCGGGGGCCAGCCAGTCCCACTGAACGAACATGCCGCCCCTGTTCAAAAGCCCCGCCAGCACCGCCGCGGCACCGCTGTAGTCCGGCAGGAAACTGCAGACGGAGGAGGCGCAAATCAGGTCAAAACCGGCGAGCCCGCCCGCGGCCTCCCTTGCGCCGCTGTCCAGAACATCCGTGCAAAGAGCCCTGACATTGGGCAGTGCCTTCTCCTCCAGCACCGCGATCATCCGCTCCGAGGTGTCAACGGCCGCCACCTCCCGCACATGCGGCGCCAGATTTTCGCTCAACAGCCCGGTGCCGCAACCGAAATCGAGCACCCGCTTGTCCTGCCAGCCGCCGCCGGTGATGCCGGCCAAACCATCCAGCGCGGCAAAGGCCCGCGTGGCATAATGCCGGACATCGCTGTTGCCGTCCCATCCGTCCGCGTAGTCGTCCCAGTCGTCGCTCATTTGCCTGCGTGCCCTGTTTCGGTGTCTCAGGCCCGGGACAGTGAAGCGGCGGGCGGGCGCCGTCAACAGGGGCTGCGGATCACCTTGCACAACCGGCGGGCCGAACTGCCGGGGTCATTCGCTTTCCGTGCCCAGATCAATTGCCATGAGCACCGCATTGTCAGAGTTTCCCGCATCGCGCTTTCGGTCATCCGGCTTGAATCCGCAGGACCGGTACAGGGACAAGGCCTCGTGGTGGCGCGGCAGCGCGCTCAGCGTCATTGTCCGGAACCCCATGTCCCGGGCGCGCCGCTTCAGCTCTTCGACGAGCGCCCGGCCCGCTCCCAGGCCCCGGGCGCTTGGGCGCACAAACATCCTGTTCATCTCGCAAACGCCCCCGCCCAGATCCTTGAGCATGAGGATACCGATCGGCCGTCCGTCCTGACGCGCCAGCAGGCACTCGCCCTTGGGCGGGGTGAAGTGGATGAGGACCTCGCGGATTTGCTCGTCGAACTTCTGGTGCCTTAGATAGACGTCGATCTCCTTCGCCATCTCCGGGTAGCGCCCGCGCAGCCAATCGGTAAATTCATAGGCCAGCTCATAAACGTCATCTGCCTGCGCCTTGCTGCGGACCGGATCAATATCAAGCATTGGACATCTCCTTCACAACTCCCTGCAGGTTACTGCAGCCCCGGCGGATCAGAAACCGGCCGGCAGGCTGGCCATCCGGTTCTATAAGGTTATGCGCTCGCCTCTGCGGGTTGCCGCTTTCGAAAGGGCAGCACCGGATGAAGTGAGCAGTTGTTGGCCGTCCGCAATTCAGTAAGCTTGCAGCTATATCCAAACTGCCAAAGTGGAACACGCAGCATGATTGCCTATGTCACCGTCGGTGCTGATGACATTGCGCGCGCGAAACGGTTCTATTCCGCGCTTCTGCCGGCCCTTGGCTACGAGTTGGAGGAAGGGCCGGCGGGGCTAAGTTACGCGCTGCCCGTTGCGCCGGGCCAGTCTCCCGTTCTGCCTGATTTCTACGTCAAGCCAACCTTCGACGGGCGCCCGGCCTCGGCTGGAAACGGGTCTATGGTTGCATTTCAGGCGCGCAATCAAAAACAGGTGCGCGACCTGCACGCCGCGGCGCTTGCCGCAGGCGGCTCTGACGAGGGCCCGCCGGGCTTCCGCGCCTCCTACGGGCCCCGCTTCTATGTCGGCTACCTGCGCGACCCGCAGGGCAACAAGATCGCGCTGTTCTCCAGCGATCCGAAGGAGCCGGGACGGGACGGATAGTGCTGCTGCACCCGGCGCCTGAATACATTTCACGCCAAACCGGGAACCGGTGCGCAATCTCCGCGCAGGTGTCTGCGGCTTGTTCAGGCTTCCATCAACAGGCAGACTGGGCTGTAGTCCTGGCTGCCCTCTGGAGGTCCGAAGATGAAGCGCTTGTTCCCGTCCCTGCCCGAAGACGCCACGTTAGGCAGTGTCTACCGCGCCTTCCCGGAGAAGCTTGCACCGCTGGCGGAATATACCAACCAGGTGATGCGGGGGAATAGCGATTTCTCCGTTGCAGAGCGGGAATTGATCGGGGCCTATGTTTCGGGGCTGAACGCCTGTGCGTTCTGCCATGGTGCGCACATGGTCTTTGCAAGGGCCTATGGGGTGGCGCCGGAAACCATTGACACCCTGATGAAGGATCTGGAAACGGCGCCGGTTGAGGCGAAGCTTAAGCCTGTTCTTGCCTATGTCCGCAAGCTCACCCTGACGCCGTCCCGCATGACCGAAGGGGATGCCAATGCGGTTTATGCGGCAGGCTGGAGCGAAAGCGCGCTGTTTGATGCGATCCAGGTCTGCGGGGTCTTCAGCCTGGCAAACCGCTTTGTGGAGGGAACCGGCATCACTGAATACCACATGGACCCCAAGGCCGTGGACGAAGAGATGCTGGAGGAGTGCCGCAGCGATACAAGTTACAGTGATTTCGGCCGGGAGAATGGCCTGGACATGTAACCGGCATTGGCTGCCCTCCATGAAAAAAGCCCCGGCGCATCGGCCGGGGCTTTCCTGTCATCCTTCCGGCGGATTTTCTAAAAAATCCGCATTCAGCGCTGACGGGTGTCCACTGGACACCCGTCCGGGCGCGCCTCACCCGTCCTTGCGGATGGTCTCGTTCTTCGGGTCGTAGGGGCTGTCGCAGGTGACGACTGCATCCCACAGCTTGTCCTGGATTTTGACCTTCAGCTTGGTGCCTTCCACCGCCATCTCGGGCTTCACATAGCCCATGCCGATGGATTTCTCGAAGGCTACCGAGTAGCCGCCGGAGGTCAGGCGGCCGACGCGGGTGCCGTCTTCGGCATAGAGCGCCTCGCGGCCCCAGGGATCCGCGTCCGCCGGGCCGTCGATCAGCAGGGTGCAGCACTTCACGCGCACGCCGGTCTCTTCCAGCTTGGCCTTGCCGTGGAACTCCTTGCCGAGGTCGACAAAGCGCGGCAGGTCGGCTTCCAGCGGCGTCGCGTCGCGGCCCAGCTCGGTGCCGAAGGCACGGTAGGATTTCTCCTGGCGCAGCCAGTTCTGGGCACGGGCGCCGACCAGCTTCATGCCATGCTTCTCGCCCGCCTTCTCCAGCAGGTCGAACAGGTAGTTCTGCATCTCGATCGGGTGATGCAGTTCCCAGCCCAGTTCACCGGTGTAGGCAACGCGGATCGCATTGACCGGGCACATGCCCAGTTCGATCTGCTTGGCCGACAGCCAGGGGAAGCGCTTGTTCGACAGCGCGGTTTCCGGATCGGCGTCGACGATCACCTCTTTCAGCACATCGCGGGACTTGGGGCCTGCGATGGCGAAAACGCCCCACTGGGTGGTCACGTCCTGGATCTCGATGTAGCCGAACTCTTCCATCTTGTCTTCGGCGGCCTTGCGCAGGAAGTCCGCGTCATACTCGGACCAGGCGCCGGCAGAGACCAGGTAGTAGTTGTTCTCGCCGTTGCGGACGATGGTGTATTCGGTGCGGGTGGTGCCGGCAACAGTCAGCGCGTAGGTCAGGTTGATGCGGCCGACCTTCGGCAGTTTGTTGCAGGTGAACCAGTCCAGGAACTGGGTGGCGCCGGGGCCTTTGACGACATGCTTGGTGAAGGCGGTCGCGTCGATCAGGCCAACGCCTTCACGCACGGCTTTCGCCTCTTCCACGGCATACTGCCACCAGCCGCCGCGGCGGAAGGAGCGGGCGTCGTGGTCGAAGTTTGCCGGCGCGTCCAGCGGGCCGAAGTAGTTCGGGCGTTCCCAGCCGTTGACCCAGCCGAACTGTGCGCCGCGGGCCTTCTGGCGGTCGTAGGCCGGTGCGGTGCGCAGCGGACGGCAGGCTTCGCGCTCTTCGTCCGGGTGGTGCAGGATGTAGACGTGCTCATAGCACTCTTCGTTCTTGCGGGCCGCGAACTCGGTGGTCATCCAGTTGGAGGAGTAGCGTTTCGGGTCGAGCGACGCCATGTCGATCTCGGCCTCGCCGTCCACCATCATCTGCGCCAGGTAGTAGCCGGTGCCGCCAGCAGCAGTGATGCCGAAGGAGAAGCCTTCTGCCAGCCACATGTTGCGCAGGCCCGGGGCCGGGCCGACCAGCGGGTTGCCGTCGGGGGTGTAGCAGATCGGGCCGTTGAAGTCGTCCTTGAGGCCGGATTCGGCGCAGGACGGCACGCGCTCTGCCATCGCCATGTACTGTTCGGCGATCCGGTCCAGATCCAGCGGGAACAGGTCGGCGCGGAAGCTGTCCGGCACACCGTGCTCGAACTGGGCGGGCGCGCCGCGCTCGTAGATGCCCAGGATCCAGCCGCCGCGCTCTTCGCGGGCATAGGATTCGTTGTCGGCGTCGCGCACAACGGGGTGCTCGGGGTTGCCGGCTTCACGCCATTTGACCAGCTCGGGGTCCTTGTCCATGACGATGAAGGTGTGCTCGACCGGGATCGCCGGCATCTTGATGCCCAGCATCTTGGCGGTGCGCTGCGCGTGGTTGCCGGATGCGGTCACGACGTGCTCGGCGGTGATCACCACCTGCTCGTCGGAGGGCACCAGGTTGCCGCCTTTTTCGACCATCTTGGTGCAGGTGACTTCCCAGTGGGTGCCGTTCCAGTGGAAGGCATCAGCCTGCATCTTGCGGACGATCTCGACGCCGCGCTGACGGGCGCCCTTGGCCATCGCCTGGGTCACGTCTGCCGGGTTAATGTAGCCGTCCTCGGTGTGGTAGATCGCGCCCTTCAGGTCGGAGGTTTCGATCAGCGGCCAGCGCTCCTTGATCTGGTCCGGGGTCAGCCACTCATAAGCCACGTCGCAGGTCTCTGCGGTGGAGGCATAGAGCATGTATTCGTCCATGCGCTCCTGGGTCTGCGCCATGCGCAGGTTGCCCACCACGGCAAAGCCGGCGTTGAGGCCGGTTTCCTCTTCCAGGGTCTTGTAGAAATCGACCGAGTACTTGTGGATGTGGGTGGTCGCATAGGACATGTTGAACAGCGGCAGCAGGCCGGCCGCGTGCCAGGTCGAGCCGGAGGTCAGCTCGTCACGCTCGATCAGCATGACGTCTTCCCAGCCGGCTTTGGCCAGGTGATAGGCAATCGAGGTGCCGACGGCGCCGCCGCCAACAACAAGTGCTTTGACTTGGGTTTTCATTCTCCCGCTCTCCAGCTTAATGAGATTCTTGGCAGTGGTTATGCCCGCGCATTGAAATCCGCGCAAAATCAGGCCGACGCAAAAACATCCAAAACCGACCTTGCGCGCCACAGCATACCGGATTCTGCGGGCCGCAGTGCCGGAAATGGCGTTTTTCTGCGCAAGCAAAAGGGGGCCGCGGCCCCCTGCTGGTCTTCATTCTGCCGGTTGGCAAGATCATCAGATGCCTGCGCCAGGCGCGCGGCGGGTGCCGGTCTCTATTGATCCTGAGGCGACGCGGCGCCACCCAGGGCTGCCAGCTTGTCCCAGGCGCCGGTGCTGTCCCCGGCCTGTGCAGCGCGCTCTTTGGCGGCGCGGGCGCGGGCAAAACGCTCCTGAACGATTGTGCCGTAATCGGTGGCGCTGAGATCGCCCCAGTTCAGCCCCGCGTCGCGCGTCTGGAAGTAGTAATCCGCACCAATCACCGCCTGGGTGCTGAACACCAGGATGCCCATCGCTTTCTTCAGTCCCATTTCTGCCCTCCGGTTCCGGTCTGCTGGTTTCGGCTTGGGTTCAGTCACACACAGGAATGCGGCGTTTTTCCGGCAGAAAAGCGAAGAGAGGCGCAGGCGGGGTCAAAGCTGCCGCCTGGCCACCCTGCCAGGATCAGTCGCAGGTCAGCGTGGTGCCGCGCCGGATGCAGCCGCTGGCCTGGCTGCTGTCACCCGCCAGCCCCTTGCTGACCGTGACCTGCGAGGTAGTTCCGGTGTCCTGCGGCGCCGGGGCCGGGCCGGCCGCCTGACTGTTGCCGCCCTTGAAGACGCCGAGCAGCGTACTGGTCAGCCCCGCAAGCTTGCCCAGGCCGCCGCGCGCAGGATCTTCGCCGTCTGCGCCTTCATCGGCTAAATCCTGCTCTGCCTGCTGGAAGGCGGCACCGCCCTTGGCGGCCCCGGCTTCGGCCATCAGCTGGGTCAGGCGCTCGCGGAAGACGGTTTCGAGCGTCGCCGCGACATTCGGAACCCCGCCGCCGGTCACATCCATGTGGCCCACGGTGCCCGTCAGCGCCCCGGCAACCAGCTTGCCGGGGTCGATGTCCTCCATCTTGAGCTGCGCTGCCCGGGATTCAATCCTGCGCATCTCATCGCGCAGCCTGGTGATCGCTTCGGCCAGGCCCAGTTCGGCAGCAAACGGCACAGTCACGTCATTTCCCACTGTGGGAACCGGCTGCAGCAGCAGGCTGTTCAGCCCGTCATAGTCGATGGCAGAAAGCACCCTCCGAATGGTTTGATCAGAGGCGTCGGCCCAGACCTGAATCGTGGCCCGTTCGCCAAGCCCGACGATCCCCTTGAAATCACGCAGCTTGCGGCCGTCCTTGCGGAAGCCCCCATCGCTGCCAAAGGCAACTCCGCCGATCACCGCATAGGGATCTTCAGGAAGGGTCATGCTGCTCATCGAAGATGCGACCATCCCTTGCAGGGTGTTCGGGTTCAGCTTGCCGCGCAGCCGGACGCTGACGACAACCACTTCTCCATCCTTGCTGTAGCCCCAGCTGTAAGGATGCTGATCGTTGGCCCAGTTCTGCTGGCGGGCGCTGTCCAGCGCTTGGTCCAGCTCTGCCAGCGGATCGGCCCCGTCCTCCGGCTTTGCCATTTCCGCGGTGAACATGCCCGGCCGGTCAGGCAGGCTGAAGCGTTCCATTCCGGCAGGCGCTTCGGGCAGATAGGGCTTGCCGCCCAGCTGCCAGCGGCGTCGGCGGTCCTGTTCCAGTTCTGCCTCGCGGCGTTCCGCCTTGAAACCCAGATAGCGGTCATTGATTGTGGCCGCGTAGCCCGACACGCCCAGTTCTGCGAAGCCAAGCCCCGCCCGGCGGGCTTGCTGCTCATAGTCGACGCCCAGAAAAACCAGCCCGCAGACAGCTGCAAAGCCTGCCAATTGCTTGACGCTCATAATGCCCTCATTGAAAAGTTTTCAAACCATTACCGCCCGGCTAAGGGCTGTTTCTGGCGGGATTGCGGCGCAGACGCGAAAAAACGGAGCCTGAACCCGGTCAGGTTGAACCTGCCAGGCTGCTGTTGGTGCCGGTGCTGCTGTTTGCCTGTTTCCTGGATGCTGTCTGCCAGCGGATAGGAGTGGCGGCGCCGCCAAGGGGCGGAGGCGGGACGGGAGGGTTTCTCCCGCACGCTGAACGTTGTCTCTGCGTGCCCTTGCCACAGGGCCCTGTTCCTGGGTGCCGGGGGTGTCAGGCCCGGCGGTGACCGCGATCAGGGAAGAGTGTGCCCTTGGCAGCTTAAGATCACGTGAGGCCAGCGTGCGCAGGGTGCGCAACACCCCGAGCGCTGCATTGTGCCGCTGCGCCGCGAGTATTTTTGCAAAGAAGATGAGACAGGCTGCGCTTCATCTTTGCCCCAACACTCAAGTCCCGCTGTCAGCCCGGAGCGGCGGCGGCGCGCCTCTCACATCTCGACGATCTTGCCCGGGTTCAGGATGTTCTCTGGATCCAGCGCGGCCTTGATGGCGGCCATGTAGCGGGTCGCCTCGCCCAGTTCCTGCTGCAGGTAGGGGCGCTTGCCCTGGCCGATGCCGTGCTCGCCGGTGCAAGTGCCATCCATCTCGATCGCCATCTCGTTTAGCCAGCCGATGTATTCGTCCGCCTTTTGCCGCTCCGTGCCGCTGTCCATGTCAATCAGCAGCAGCGCGTGGAAATTGCCGTCGCCCACATGGCCGACCATCGGCGCTAGCAGCCCCATGCTTTCGGCCTTTTCCCGCGCTGCGCCGACGCATTCCGCCAGCCGCGAAATCGGCACGCAGACATCGGTGGAGATCCCCTTGGCGCCGGGGCGCAGCTGCAGGCAGGCCCAGTACATGTCGTGGCGCGCCTGCCAGAGCTTGCTGCGTTCTTCCGGCGTGGAGGTCGCGGCGATGTCGAAGCCGCCGAATTCCTCCGCGATGGAGGCAAACACGTCCGACTGCTCCACCACGCCTGCCTCGGACCCGTGGAATTCCAGCAGCAGAAGCGGCGTTTCCGGCAGGTCGAGGCCGGCATAGGCATTGGCGGCGCGCACGCTCATCTCGTCCAGCATTTCAATGCGGGCGACCGGAATGCCGTACTGGATGGTCATCATCACCGCGCGGCAGGCCTCATCCACGGTGCGGAAGGAGCAGCGGGCAGAGCGGATCGCCTCCGGAATGCCCTGCAGTTTCAGGGTAAGCTCGGTGATCAGGCCCAAGGTGCCCTCGCTGCCGACCAGAAGGCGTGTGAGGTCGTAGCCCGCGGAGGATTTCTTGGCACGCTGCGCGGTGCGGATCACGCCGCCGTCGGCCATCACCGCTTCAAGCGCCAGCACGTTGTCCTTCATAGTGCCGTAGCGCACCGCATTGGTGCCCGAGGCCCGCGTCGCCGCCATGCCGCCGAGCGAGGCATTGGCGCCAGGGTCGATGGGAAAAAACAGCCCCTGATCGCGCAGGTAGGTGTTGAGCTGCTCGCGGGTGACACCGGGCTGCACCACCACGTCGAGATCCTCGGCATTGACTGCCAGGATCTGGTCCATCCGCATCATGTCCACGCAGATACCGCCGGCGGGGGCGTTCACATGCCCCTCCAGCGAGGTGCCTGTGCCGAAGGGAATGACCGGCACGCCGTGTTCAGCGCAGACCTTGACGATGTCCGCGACCTCTTCGGTGGAGGTTGGAAAGACCACCGCATCCGGCGCCTGGTTGGTGATCCAGGTGGTGGTGTGGCCGTGCTGCTCGCAGATTGCCTGGCCGGTCTGCAGCCGGTCTCCGAACTGCTGCGAAAGCGCCTCGATGGCGGCGGCGATCCCGGCTTCGTTGCGCGGCAGTGATGTGGCTTGGACCATGGCGGCCTCCCCTGGCGGCGGGGCGCGGCGCCCCGGAACAATTCACCTGTTAACCTACGCATGGGGTTTGCGGGCAAGCAATACCCACTACCCGGTAGGCCCCGTGCTGCCCGGCCTGCCCTTAACCGCCCAGTGCAATTCCCTCGCGCCGCGGATCCGCTGCGCCTTTCAGCCCGTCACCGATCTCAATCGCATGCAAGCCGGAGGTCAGGTCGCGGGCATTCACTTCATACCCCATCTCCGTCAACGCTTCCGCCAGACCTTCTGCACTGGTGCCGGCCTCCAGATCATAGGTGCCGAAGCGGTTGACCAGATGCGGCAGCGCCAGCGCCTCTTGGATGTCCATGCCCCAATCAGCCCAGGCAATGATCGACTTGGCCACATAGCCGATGATGCGGCTGCCGCCCGGAGAGCCGATGGCCAGCACCGGCTTGCCGTCCTTCAGCACAATCGTCGGCGCCATGGATGAGCGCGGCCGCTTGCCGGGTTCCAGCCGGTTGGCAATAGGCACGCCGTCCGCGTGGGTGCGGAAGGAAAAATCCGTCAGTTCGTTGTTCAACAGGAACCCGCCCGCCATAAGCCGCGCGCCAAAGGCGTTCTCGATGGTCGTGGTCATCGACAAGACGTTGCCGTACTGGTCCACAATCGAGATATGCGAAGTCGAGGGCAGCTCAATCGACTCGTCATCCGCCAGCAAGGCATGGTCGAACTCGGGCGAACCCGGTGCCACCTCGGGCAGCGCATCATCGCCCTTCAAGAGTTCCGCCCGGGCGGCCAGGTAATCCGCCGCCACCAGACCATGAGTGGGCACCGGCACATAGTCGCTGTCGGCCATGTAGCGGCCCCGGTCGGCAAAGGCGAGGCGCGAAGCGTCACCGATCAGCCGCCAGGCCTCGGCGCTGTCAGAACCCAGTTCCGCCAGATCATAGCCCTGCAGCATCCCCAGGATCTGCCCCACGGTCAGCGCGCCGGAGGACGGCGGCCCCATGCCGCAGGCCTCGAAATCGCGGTAAGCCACGCAAACAGCCGGGCGTTCCTTAACCTGATACAGCGCCAGATCGGTGGCGGAGAGCACGCCGGGGTTGCCCTCGGCTGTGGTCACGGCGCGGACGATCTCTGCCGCGACGGGGCCGGAATAGAACGCCCCCGCCCCGCCCTCTGCCAGCGCCCGCAGCGTGGCGGCATAGTCCGGGTTCAGCAGGGTTGCGCCTTCTGCGATGGGCTCCCCTTCCGGCAGGAAGTAGGCGGCTGTGGCCGGAAAGCGCGCCAGCCGCTCGGCGTCACCCGCCACCAGCGCGGCCAGCCGCGGAGAAACGGCAAAGCCCTGCTCCGCGAGTTTGATCGCGGGTTCAAACAGCGACGGCCAGTTGGCGCGGCCCCAGCGGCGGTGGACCTCTTCCAGCAGCGCTGGCGTGCCGGGAGTGCCGACGGAACGGCCGCCAACCACAGCATCGAAAAATTTCAGCGGTTCGCCGTTTTCATCCTGAAACAGGGTGGGCGTGGCCGCCAGCGGCGCGGTTTCGCGCCCGTCCAGCGTGGTCAGATCGCCGCTGGCGGCGTCATACCAGACCAGAAACGCACCGCCGCCAAGGCCCGAGGATTGCGGCTCCACCAGCCCCAGCACGGTTTGCACCGCGACCATTGCATCCGCCGCTGTTCCGCCTGCGCGCAGCACTGCCGCCCCGGCCTCCACCGCATGCGGGTTGGCGGCTGCCACCATCCAATTCTCAGCCTCGACCGCGTTGCCGGCAGCCTTGGCCTCCAGTGCGGCGGCCACCTCGGGGGAAATCGCCTCAAATGCGCCGGCTGTTGCTGCCTCGGGCGCAACCGCATCAGCGGCCTCCTGCGCCAGCGCGCTGCTGCCTGCCAGAAGACCAAGGATGAGTGCTGAATACCGCATGTGCCGTCCTTTCCTCATGTGTCGCCGCTCAGCCTAGACCAAGCGGAGCGGCGGCACACGGGAAAACAGCGGCAGCGCGGGATCAGTCAACCGCAGGCACCGCCCCCAGCCAGCGGCCGAATTCCGGCAGGCGCGGGGCAAAGCGGCGGCTGCGCTCGGCAGCGCCCTGCGCGCCGAAGGTGATGCGCAGGCCGACTCTAGTCACCAGATCGGAGACCTCGTCCGCAGCGCCGGAACTGCTGCCCTCGTGCACTTGCACCCAGTCAGCGCCCCATAAAACGACGCCTGATGGCCGCCGGCGATGGTGAAGCCGCGTTCGTTCTCCAGCCCCAAGGCCAGCAGGTCCATCTCGTCCGGGCCGCTGCCGGAATCGGTGTCCTGGTCGCCGCCAGCATAGGCAGCCCGCGCGCTGATCCAGGTGTGGTCCCGCAGCGCATAGCCTGCGCCCAGCGCCAGGAAGCTGGCGTCTGACAGGGTTTCCGGATTCTCTGCCTCGGAATCCAGGCGGCCGATCTGGCCGCTGAGGGTCAGGTTGCCGTTATGCCAGGCGCCTTCCAGGCCGTAAGCGCTGTAGTCTGCGTCCTGGTCGCTGTCATCCGGGTTGAAGGTGACGTCGCCGGTTGCGGCAAAGCCGCCAAAGTATTGGCGTTCAGAGGCCATGCCCATTTGCAGCGCCATCTGGGCGCTGATGCACGCCATGAAGCAATCCTCGATCTCTTCCAGCGGGCCGCCGGCGCTGTTCAGGCCGCAGCCTGCCTGCCCTGCGCGGCAGCGGGCAGTGCGCCCAGCTCGCACAGGAGGCGGGAATCAGGGAATGGCGCAGGTAAATTGTCCTCTTGCATTGAGGCGCGGCGGTTTCCCGCCGCCAACCTCAAAGCATTGACGGCACAACCTGATCCGGCGGCCGGTGGCCATCTTCGAAGGTTTTGATGTTCAAAAGCACCTTTTCGCCCATCTCGATCCGGCCCTCGATGGTGGCCGAGCCCATGTGCGGCAACAGCACCACGTTGGGCAGCTCGCGCAGGCGCGGGTTGATGTCGGTGCCGTGCTCATAGACGTCGAGGCCGGCGCCTGCGATCTCGCCCGCGCGCAGCATCCGGGTCAGCGCCATCTCGTCGATCACTTCGCCGCGGGAGGTGTTCACGATCACCGCCGAGGGCTTCATCAGCTTCAGCCGCCGCGCGTTCATCAGGTGGAAGGTAGAGGGCGTCGAGGGGCAGTTCACCGAGATCACGTCCATCCGCGCCACCATCTGATCAAGGCTTTCCCAGTAGGTGGCCTCCAGTTTCTCCTCGACCTCAGGGCGCAGGCGGCGGCGGTTGTGGTAATGGATCTGCATGCCAAAGGCTGCGGCGCGCTTGGCCACCGCCTGGCCGATCCGGCCCATGCCGAGGATGCCGAGCCGCCGCCCGGCAATCCGCCCGCCCAGGAACGCGGTCGGCGCCCAGCCCTGCCAGTCGCCCTTCTGCATCACCGCCAGCCCCTCGGGCATCCGGCGCACCACCGCCATGATCAGCGCCATGGCCATATCGGCGGTGTCATCGGTCAGCACGCCGGGGGTATTGGACACCAGGATGCCGCGCTGGCGGGCGGTCGCCACGTCGATGTGGTCCACGCCCGCGCCGTAGTTGGCGATCAGCTTCAGCCGGTCGCCGGCCTGGCCCAGCAGGCCCGCGTCGATGGTATCTGTCACCGTCGGCACCAGCACGTCGGCATCCTTTACCGCTGCCGCCAGCTCGCTCCGGGTCATCGGTGTGTCATCCTCGCGCAGGCGCACATCGAACAGCTCGCTCAGCCGGGTTTCCACAGGTTCCGGCAACCGTCGCGTAACGACAACACTCAGTCGGTCTCTTGGCACTTGTGCTCTCCCTTGGGCTTTTCATTCCGCACGCCTCCATGGCATCGTGGCGCAGGATGCGCAGAGGCACAAGAACCCAACCGCATTCCCTTGCCTGCCGGCCTGAAATTTTCCCGGCGCGGCGGGGATATAACAAGACGGGCAGAAGACCGGAACAAGAGGCTGGGCGCAACCCGGCTGGGCAAGAAGAGGCGAGCAGGCAGTGAGAAACGCGGCGTTGGCAATCCGCCATCTGGCAGCGGCAGCAGCAGTTGTGGTGCTGACCGGCACATTCTGCGCGGCCGAATCCCGCGGCCCCGTCACCAACCTCCCCCTGCCCCGCTATGTCTCGATGAAGGCTGCCACCGGCAATGTGCGCCGCGGCCCATCGCTCAGCCACAAGATCGACTGGGTGTTCAAGCGCCGCGGCATGCCGCTGGAGATCACCGCCGAATACGGCCACTGGCGCCGGGTGCAGGACCGCGACGGCGCCGGCGGCTGGGTGCATTATGCGCTGCTCTCGGGCGTGCGCACCGTGCTGGTGGAAGAGGACATGCTGACCGTTCACGCCCGCCCGGACACCCGCGCGCCTGTGACTGCCGCCTTTGAACTGGGCGTGGTGGCCCGGCTTGGCGAATGCGAGGCTAGCTGGTGCGAAATCTCGGCCGGCGGCTACAGCGGCTGGGCGCCGAAGAAAAAGCTCTGGGGCGTCGCCCCGGACGAGCTGCGCGAGTAACCCCCTCCCGTTTTCATCTTTCCCGAAATACTCCGGGGTGAATTGGGCCGGCGGCCCAAGAGGGGCAGCGCCCTCTTAAATTCGAACCTGTGGGGCAGCGCCCCTTTCTCCGTTGCGGCAATCCGCGCGGGGGTACGGATGCGCCAAACCATTGCGCCCGCAGCAATCGTGTTCTACATGGGGGCCACACCCATGGCTGCCCAGGCCGGACCCGCCCGTTTTCCGGGCGCAGCCGCGGCAGCACCGGACTACCCGAACCCGGCGCGGCCTGTCCGCGCTGTCGCCCTATAAGCCTCCGAGATCGCTGAAAGGTTGTGGAACATGGCAGAAAATCAAACCCCGGACATATTGTATACCATTGTAGACGAAGCGCCCGAACTGGCCTCGGCATCCTTCCTGCCGATCATCCGCAAGTTCGCCGCCGCCGCCGGTGTCACTGTCGGCACCAAGGACATCTCGCTGGCCGGCCGCATCATCGCTGCCTTCCCGGAGAACCTGACCGAGGCACAGCGCCAGAGCGATGACCTGGCCGATCTGGGCCAGCTGGTGAAGACCCCGGACGCCAATGTGATCAAGCTGCCGAACATCTCCGCCTCGGTGCCGCAGCTGACCGCCGCCATCAAGGAACTGCAGGGCCAGGGCTACGATATCCCGGACTACCCGGAAGAGCCCAAGACCGACGCTGAAAAAGAGGCACGCGCGCGCTATGACGCGATCAAGGGCTCCGCGGTGAACCCGGTCCTGCGCGAAGGCAACTCCGACCGCCGCGCTGCCAAGGCGGTGAAGAACTTTGCCCAGAAGAACCCGCATTCGATGGGTGAATGGTCGGCCGACAGCAAGACCAAAGTGTCGTCGATGCCCGGCAACGATTTCTACGCCAACGAGAAATCCGCAACCATCACCGCCGCCCAGGCCGGTGCCGCGCGGATCGAGTTCGTGGCCAAAGACGGCGCCGTCACCGTGCTCAAGGACGGCTGGCCGCTGGAAGAAGGCACCGTGGCCGACGCCACTTTCATGTCGGTGAAGGCGCTGTCGTCCTTCCTGGCTGACGCCATTGCCGACACCAAGGCGGACGGCACCATGTTCTCGCTGCACATGAAGGCCACCATGATGAAGGTCTCCGACCCGATCATCTTCGGCCACGCGGTGAAGGCCTGGCTGGCGCCGGTGTTCGAGAAATACGGCGCCGAGCTGGAGGCGCTGGGGGTGAACCCGAACTCCGGCATGGGCGACCTCTTGGAGCGTGTCAAAGGCAACGCAGAAATCACCGCCGCCATCGAAGCCGTGCGCGCTGAGCGCCCGGACATGTACATGGTGGACAGCGACAAGGGCATCACCAACCTGCATGTGCCTTCTGACGTGATCATCGACGCCTCGATGCCCGCGGTGATCCGCGCCGGCGGCAAGGGCTGGGACCAGGACGGCAACAAGGGCGACACCAACTGCGTGATCCCGGACCGCTGCTATTCCACCGTCTATGACGAGACCATCAATTTCTTCAAAGCCAACGGCGCGCTGGACGTGACCACCGCAGGCGCGGTCGCCAACGTCGGCCTGATGGCGCAGAAGGCAGAGGAATACGGCTCCCACCCGACCACCTTTGAAGCACCCGCAGACGGCACTATCCGCATCGTGCTGGCGGGCGGCGACACCCTGCATTCGCATGACGTGGAAACCGGCGACATCTGGCGCGCCTGCACCGTCAAGAAGGCGCCGATCGAGAACTGGATCCTCTTGGCAATGGACCGTCAGCGGCTGACCGGCTCCGAGGCGATCTTCTGGCTGGACGCAAACCGCGCCCATGACGCAGAGCTGATCAAATACGTGAAGCCTGCGCTGGAGAAGGCCGGCGTTGCCGACAAGTTCCAGATCATGGCCCCGCGCGAAGCCACCCGCCAGTCGCTGGAGACCATCACCGCAGGCAAAGACAGCATCGCCATCACCGGCAACGTGCTGCGCGACTACCTGACTGACCTGTTCCCGATCCTGGAGCTGGGTACCTCGGCCAAGATGCTGTCGATCGTCAAGCTGATGCAGGGCGGCGGCCTGTTTGAAACCGGCGCCGGCGGCTCTGCTCCCAAGCACGTGCAGCAGCTGGTCGAGGAAAACCACCTGCGCTGGGATTCGATGGGTGAATTCTGCGCCCTTGGCGAGTCGCTGAACTTCCTGGCGGATGTGAAGAGCAACGCCAAGGCCGGCGTGCTGGGCCGTGCGGCTGAGGACGCAACCCAGGGCATCCTGGACCACAACCGCTCGCCCTCGCGCAAGGTCGGCCAGCCCGACAACCGCGACAGCCACTACTGGTTTGCCCGCTACTGGGCAGAGGCGCTGGCTGCGCAAACCGAAGACGCCGCGCTGGCGGCGCATTTCGCCCCCATCGCCGAAGAGCTGGGCGCCAAGGAAGAGCAGATCCTGTCCGAGCTGGCAGCCGCGCAGGGTGCGCCTGCCGACATCGGCGGCTACTACCGCCCGAGCGTGGAGCTGAAAGCCAAGGTGATGCGTCCCAGCGCGACGCTGAACGCCATCATCGGCTGATCCCAGCAGACAGCCTGAAACGGGAAACGCCCGGGGATTTCTCCCCGGGCGTTTTTTGTTGCTGCTGCGGTTGAGCGGGCGGATCAGAAGTCCTGCCACAGATCCCGTGCCGCATTGCCATCCGATGGTGCCACGGCGGCGGGCTGGGGGGCGGGCTGCACGTTCCAGTCATCGCTGCCGTGGGCGGTCGGCACTGGCGCGGGGGCGCTGGCGGCCCTTGCCGGGGCTGCCGCCTGGCCGCCGCCCGGGATCTTGAAGTGGGCGACCAGGTCGCTCAGCTTGGAGGCGTCGGTCTTCAGCATGTGGCCGGCTGCGGTGGCCTCTTCCACCATCGCCGCGTTCTGCTGCGTCACCTGATCCAGCTGGGTGACGCCGGTGTTAATCTCGTTGAGGCCGGTCGACTGCTCCGCCGCGCCTTCGGCGATGCCGGAAACCAGCTGCGAGATATGGGTGACCTGGCTGACGATGCTTTGCAGCGCATCGCCGGCCTTGCCCACCAGATCGACGCCGCGGGCCACCTGGCCGGAGCTGTCGGAGATCAGCGTCTTGATTTCCATCGCCGCATCGGAGGAGCGCTGCGCCAGTGCCCGCACCTCGGAAGCCACCACCGCAAAGCCGCGCCCTGCCTCGCCCGCACGGGCTGCCTCGACACCTGCGTTCAGCGCCAACAGATTGGTCTGGAAGGCAATGTCGTCGATCACGCTGATGATCTGGCTGATCTGGTTCGAGGACTGTTCGATTTCGGTCATTGCAGCCACTGCGCTTTGCACCACCTCGCCGCTGCTGCGGGCCTCTTGCTTGGCTTCCTCCATGGTGGCCTCGACGCTGCGGGCGCCGTCGGCAGCGGATTTCACGCTGGCGGTCAGCTCGTCCAGCGCCGCCGCGGTCTGTTCCAGCGTCGCGGCCTGGCTTTCGGTGCGGTGCGACAGGTCGTCGGAGGCCTGGCTGATCTCGGCGGCGCCGTTGCGGATGCTGCCGGCAGCGGCGATCACCTGCTCCACCGTGGCGCTGAGGTTCTGCGCGGTGGTGTTGAAGTCCCGGCGCAGCTGCTCGTAATCCTCGGGGAAGGTCTCATTGATCTGAGCGGTCAAGTCGCCCTGCGACAGCGCCGACAGCTTGCTGCTGAGCGAAGCCACCACCTTGCTGCGCTTCTCGTTCAGGGCCTGCTCGGCCTCTTCCATCTGCTGCTGGCGGATCAGCGCCTGGCGGAACACGTCAAGGCTGCGGGCGATCTCACCCAGTTCGCTGCGCGACTCCGACGACGGAATTTCGCTGTCGGTGTCGCCCTCTGCCATTTGCTGCATGCGGATCTTGAGCCCGTTCAGCGGGCCGGTGACGCCCCGGGTGATGAAGAAGGCGGCAATGCACAGCAGCAGAAGGCTGCCGCCGAAGACCACCAGCGCCTGATTGCGCATCCGCGCCACGTCGGCCTCGATGTCGGAGACATAGGCGCCGGTGCCTACGATCCAGCCCCAGGGCTTGTAGGCCTGCACATAGCCGATCTTGGCTTCGACAACATCGGAGTCCGGCTTCTTGAAGTAGTAGGTCAGCTCCCCCGCCCCTTTTGTGGCGGCGATCTTCTCCAGTTCCTGGAACACCTTGATGCCGGTCACGTCTTCATAGCCGCCCTGATTGGTGCCGTTCCAGGCAGGCACCGTGGGGTGCGCCTGCACCACCAGGTCGTGGTCGAAGACGAAGACATACCCGGATTCACCAAACCGCAGCGCGGTCAGGCGTTCGCGGCCGATATCGCGGGCCTCTTCCACAGTGAAGCGGCCGGTCTTGACGCCTTCCTCCAGATCCTTCAGCAGGCTGACGGCCGCATCGGTGACGTTGTGCAGCTCCGTATAGCGCATTTCATAGGCGTTCTTGACGGAGTGGGACAGCATCAGGAAGGTCAGCCCGGCAGTCAGGCTGAGCGCAAGCGCGGCAAGTGCGTAGATCCGCACCGGCAGTCGGTAGAGGAAGGCAGGCATATTTATTGGGTCCTTTGATTACGGGCCATCGTTCCCCCTTGCCTAAGGCGCTCTTCCTAAGATTTTCCTAGCCGGCCCTGAAACGGGCAGTCCGCGGAGCCGCCGAACGCTGCCAGCCACGTGCTCAGAAGCCGCCGGAATCCATTATTTCCAAGGCATTACGCGCGAAATCCTGGAGACCGGCAGAGGTCCAAAATGCCGCAGGAATATCCGTATGCGACGCCCGCAGCCCGATTCGCGTCACCGCCAATTTGCCGCAGAGGCCGCGGCACAGCCACTGTCACCGCAAGCGCCCTGAACTGAACGGGATTTTCCGGTCTCAATGTTTTTGTGGATTATGTATCCAATATCCTGTATCTGATTCTCCACAACAAATACCGACAGGAGGATCTCATGTTCAAATCGCTGGCCGCGGCTGCGGCGCTTGCCCTGGTGCCGCTGGCACCTGCCCTTGCGGATACGCTGGATGATGTGGTGGACCGCGGCACCCTGCGCTGCGGCGTGGTGCTGGATTTCCCGCCGATCGGCTACCGCGATGCCAACAACAAGCCCGCGGGTTTTGACGTCGATTACTGCAACGACCTGGCGGCAGCGCTAGAAGTCGATGCCGAGATCCTCCCGGTCACCTGGGCCGAGCGCCTGCCTGCCATCGTGACGGGCCGCGCCGATGTGGTGTTCGGCGCCACCTCCGACAGCCTAGCACGGGCGCGCACCGTCGGTTTCACCATCCCCTATGCGATCTATTTCGCCCAGGGCGTCGTGAACACCGAAAGCGGCATCAAGAGCTTCGAGGACATCAAGGGCAAGCGGGTGGCCGGCGCCATCGGCACCGTGCCGGAGCAGGAATGGCTGAAGATTGCCGCCGAATGGGGCGAAGAGGGCAACTACCAGGGCTACCAGTCCGAGAACGAGGTGTTCCTGGCGGTGGCGCAGGGCAAGGCGGACATCGGCCTGACCACCAACACCGCGGTGCTGCCGGTGACCCAGCAGTATGAGACCCTGGCAGCCGGCCCGCGGATGCCCTGGACCACCGATTACACCTCGGTCGTGGGCAAGCGCGAGGATGTCACCTGGATCAACTTCCTGAACCTGTTTGTGACCCACCAGGTGCGGTCGGGCCGTTACGCGGAACTGTGGGGCAAATACGTCGGCGGCGAAGCGCCCGAGCTGCGCATCCCCGGCGTGCTGTACTGACCCAACAGAAACCCGCCCCTGCCAGCCGCGCTCTCCCGGCGGCAGGCAGGGGCCAGGGAGCATAACCCCACATGTTCGACTACAATTTTCACTGGCGGCCGGTGATGAAAAGCCTGCCGGACCTGCTGGAGGCGGCCTCCCTGACGCTGCAAGTAGCGGTGCTGGCGATGGTGCTTGGCATCGTGATCGGCCTCTGCCTGGCGCTGGCGCGGCTGCACCTTCGTGGACCGGTCTACTGGCTCGCCACCGCCTGGGTGGAGCTGGCCCGCAACACGCCTGCGCTGTTCCAGCTGTTCTTCTTCGGCTTCGGCCTCGGCGCCTTTGGCCTGCACCTATCGCCTTATCTGATCGTGCTGGCAGGTCTGACCTTTAACTGCGCGGGCTACCTGGCGGAAAACTTCCGCGGCGGCTTCAAGGCCGTGCCGGAGACCCAGATCCGCGCCTCCCGCAGCCTTGGCATGACGCCCTGGCAAGCCTATAGCCGCGTGGTGATCCCGCAGGTGTTCCGCATCGTCTACCACCCGATCACCAACCAGATGGTCTGGGCGGTTCTGATGTCCTCGCTGGGGATGCTGGTGGGCTTCCGCGAACTGTCGGGCGAAACACAGTTCTTTGCCTCCCGCACCTTCCGCATCTTTGAATATTTCGCGGTCACGGCGGTGATTTACTACGCCATCGTCAAGGTGATCCTGCTCAGCTCGCGGCTGATGGCCGCCCGGCTGTTCCGGTACTGAGGGGGCACTTCATGGAACCGACACTTAAGTTTTTCAGCGGCTTTGCCCCCAATGACCTCTGGTTCATGGGCGAGGCGGCGCTGCGCACGCTGTGGATTTCCGTCCTGTCGATCTCGCTTGGCACGGTGCTGGGCACCCTTTTCGGCTGGGTGCTGTACGAGGGCCGGCGCGCAGCCACCCTGACGCTGGCGCCGGTGCTGGACGTGTTCCGCTCCGTGCCGCTGATCATCCAGCTGGTGCTGTTTTACAACTTCGCCCCGATCGTCGGGCTGAACCTCGATCCCTTTGCCTCCGGCACCGTGATCCTGACCGTCTATACCGCGGCGCTGGTGGCCAATGTGGCCCGCGGCGGGATTGAGGCGGTGGGCGCCCCGATGCGCCGCGCCGCGCGCAGCCTCGGCATGAGCTACTGTCAGGATCTGCGCCATGTGGTGCTTCCGATCGGCGGGCGGGCGGTGTTCCCCTCCTGGGTCGGCGTTGCGCTGGGGGTGATGAAGGACAGCGCGCTGGTCTCGGTGCTTGGCTATGTCGAGCTGCTGAAGGCCAGCCAGATCCTGATCACCCGCACCCAGGAGCCGTTCCTGATCCTGGCCCTGGCCGGCGCCTTCTACTTCGCGCTGTCCTATCCGGTCTCCCGCTACGCCACACATCTCGAAAACAGGTGGGCCCAATGATTTCCATCCGCGACCTTCACAAGTATTTCGGCGCTCTGCACGTTCTGAAAGGCATCGACCTGGATGTGCAGAAGGGCGAGGTGCTCTCTGTCATCGGCGCCTCCGGCTCCGGCAAATCAACGCTGCTTTACTGCATCAACGGGCTGGAGATGATCCAGGACGGCGCTGTCACCGTCGACGGCACCGATGTGCATGCCAAGGGCACCGACATCAACAGACTGCGCCAGAAACTGGGCATGGTGTTCCAGCAGTGGAATTCCTTCCCGCATCTGACAGCGCTGGAAAACGTGGCGCTGGCGCCGCGGATCGTCAAAGGCAAGTCCAAGGCTGAGGCCCGCGAAATTGCCGCTAAACAGCTGCAGCATGTGGGACTGGGCGAAAAGCTGGATGTCTATCCCAGCGCCCTGTCCGGCGGCCAGCAGCAGCGTCTGGCGATTGCCCGCGCGCTGGCGATGGAGCCCGAATACATGCTGTTTGACGAGGCAACCTCCGCCCTCGACCCCGAACTGGTGGGCGAGGTGCTGGATACCATGCGCCTCTTGGCGGATGAGGGCATGACGATGATCTGCGTCACCCATGAGATGGGCTTTGCCCGCGATGTCTCCGACCGGGTGGCCTTCTTCCATCAGGGCGTGATGGAGGAGATCGGCCCGCCCGCGCAGATCTTCGGCGACGCCCAGTCCGAACACACCCGCAAGTTCCTCGCCAACGTGCGCTGACCCCTTCCCCCGCAGGCTGCCGTGCCTCCCAGCGGCGGCCTGCCCCTAACTGGAGAAATTGGATAATGTCTACAAACGTCTTCACCGGCACCATGCCGGCCCTGATGACCCCCTGCAACCCGGATCGCACGCCGAACTTCGACGCGCTGGTCAAAAAGGGCGAGGAGATGATCGCCGCGGGCATGTCGGCGGTGGTCTACTGCGGCTCGATGGGCGACTGGCCGCTGCTGACCGATGAACAGCGGATGGAGGGCGTTGCCCGCCTGGCCGCCGCCGGGCTGCCGGTTGTGGTCGGCACCGGTGCGATCAACACCAAATCCGCCGTAGATCACGCCCGCCACGCACAGGAGGTCGGCGCGGCCGGCCTGATGGTGATCCCGCGCGTCCTGTCCCGCGGCACCTCGGTTGCGGCGCAGAAGAACCACTTCAAGGCCATTCTGGACGCAGCGCCGGACGTGCCGGCGATCATCTACAACAGCCCCTACTACGGCTTTGCCACCCGCGCCGAACTGTTCTTTGCCCTGCGCGCCGAGCACAAGAATCTGATCGGCTTCAAGGAGTTCGGCGGCAAGGACGACCTGCGCTATGCCGCAGAGCATATCACCAGCCAGGACGACCAAGTGACGCTGATGGTCGGCGTCGACACCGAGGTCTACCACGGCTTCGTGAACTGTGGCGCCACCGGCTCCATCACCGGCATCGGCTGTGCGCTCCCCAAGGAAGCGCTGCTGCTGGCGCGCCTGTCAAAACTGGCGGCTGAAGGCAGCGCCGAGGCCCGCCTGCGCGCGCAGGAGCTGACCGACGCAATCCATGTTCTTTCGACCTTCGACGAGGGCCCGGACCTGATCCTCTACTACAAGCACCTCCTGGTGCTTAACGGCGAAGAAGACTACCGCCTGCATTTCAACGAGACAGACGAGCTGTCGGACGCCCAGCGCAACTATTGCGAACAGCAGTACACGCTGTTCCGCACCTGGTTTGCGGACTGGTCGGCGCAGGGCGGGATCATCGCCGAATGCATGTAGTCGACAGCCATACCGGCGGCGAGCCGACCCGGGTGATCCTGGAGGGCGGTCCCGATCTGGGGACCGGCCCGCTGGCAGAGCGCGCCCGGCGGCTGGCAGAGGAGCACATGGGCTTCTGCCACGCCGTGATGCGCGAGCCGCGCGGCCAGCCCGCCATGGTCGGCGCGCTGCTGGTGCAGCCCACCGATCCCACCTGCGCCGCCGGTGTCATTTACTTCGACGCCGATGCGGTGCTGGGCATGTGCGGGCATGGCACCATCGGGCTGGCGGTAACGCTGGCCCATCTGGGTCTGATCACCCCCGGCAGCCACCGCATCGAAACCCCCGTTGGGGTGGTGACAGTGCTGCTGGAGGACGCCAATACCGTCACCGTCACCAACATCGAAAGCCGCCGCGTCACCGCGGCGGCCGAGGTCGCCCTGCCGGACGGCAGCACCGTGACGGGCGATGTCGCCTATGGCGGCAACTGGTTCTTCATCGTCGAGCCCAGCCCGCTGCCGCTGCGCAGGGAGAACATCCGCGCGCTGACCGATCACGCCATCGCCATCCGCACCGCCGCCAATGCGCAACGCGTGGGCGGCGAAAAGGGTGAGCCGATCGACCATGTGATCTTCCAAGGCCCCTCCCCCCGCGCGGGCATCCACAGCCGCAACTTCGTGCTGTGCCCGGACGACACCTATGACCGCTCCCCCTGCGGCACCGGCAGCTCCGCCCGGCTGGCCTGTCTGGCGGCAGCAGGGCGGCTGCAACCGGGCGAGGAGATCATCCAGGAAAGCATCATCGGCTCTCCCTACCGGCTTTCCTATCAGCCGGGGGTGAACGGCGGGGTGATCCCGACCCTCAGCGGCCAGGCCTTTGTGATGGGCGAGGGCAAGCTGTTCTTCAGCCCCGATGATCCCTTCCGCGGCGGGATTTCCAACAGCGCAGAGGCCACCGCCTGAACCAATTCAACCAGGGCCCGGGACGAAAACCCGGGCCGCATTCCAGCAGAAGAGAGGTCCCTAACATGAAATTCACATCCGCAATCGCCGCAGGCTTCAGCCTGGCCCTGGCAACAGCCGCCACCGCGGCGGAGGTTGAATGGAAGATGACCGCCGCCGTCGGCGAAGGCTCCTTCCTCTACCAGAACTTCATGGAGCGTTTTGCAGGCAACGTCGAAACCCTGACCCAAGGCCGGGTTGAGATCCAGCCATTCGGCGCCGGTGTTCTGGTGCCCGCCTTTAAGGCGCATGAAGCAGTGCAGGAAGGCATCGTCGAGGCGGGCCATTCCACCCCGTCCTATCTGGTGAACCAGGACCCGACCAACGCGATCTTTGCCTCCTTCCCCGGCGGCATGTCGCCCGAGGCGACCCTGCACTGGATCTACGAGGGCGGCGGCGAGAAGAAGCTGCAGGACTTCCGCCGCGAGGAGATGGGGCTGCACAGCCTGGTCGTCGGCATCGGCACCTCTGAGGTTATGGCCCATTCCAACGTCGAGATCAAAACCGTCGAGGACCTGAAAGGTGTGAAATACCGCACCTCCGGCGCCTTTGCCGCGGTGATGAAAGACGACTTCGGTGGCGTGCCGACCGTGGTGCCCGGCAACGAGATCTACACCCTGCTGCAGCGCAAGGGCGTTGATGCCATCGAATGGTCCACCCCCGGCGCCAACTTCTCCGAAGGCTTCCACGAGGTGGCGCCCTACATGATCATGCCCGGCGTGCACCAGCCCTCTTTCCTGTGGGAGGTTTTCGTCAAGGCTGAAACCTGGGACGCGCTGCCCGAAGACCTGCAGGGGCTGATCGAAGCCTCCGCGCGCCTGTCGACCTATGAGGGCTACACCCGCTTTGGCGACGCCGACATCAAGGCGATGGCCGACTACCGCAAGACCAAGGTGCAGATGGTCCAGATGGAGCACGCCGAATCCGAGAAGCTGCGCGAGGCCGGCCGCAACTGGGCCCGCGCCCGCGCTGCGGAACTGGCCGAGGGCGGCAACGCCCGGATGCAGGAGGTTCTGGACAGCTACCTGGCCTATCAGTCCAGCTGGGCCGAGAACTCCGTCTACCTGGTGCGCGACGCCGCAGAATGATCCTTTGCGCGGGCCGGGGTAACCGGCTCGCGCCTCCCTGCCCGGAGGTTTTTATGCATTTCTTCAAAACCGGCGTTGAAGGGCTGTCGGCCCTGCTGGGCGCGGCTGGCCAGCTGACCATTCTCGCCATGATTACGGCCATGCTTTACGAGGTCGCCGCCCGCTACGTCTTTGGCGCCCCGACGCTCTGGGCCTTTGACATTTCCTATATGCTGAACGGCTCAATCGTCTTCCTGGGCGCGGCTTATTCGCTGCGCAAGGAGGTGCATGTGCGGATCGACTTCCTGTCGCAGAATTTCCCGCTGCGCGTTCAGCAGTTGCTGAACGCCGCGGTCTATGCGCTGCTGATGGCGCCGATCACCGGCGCGCTGACCTGGGTGACCGCGTCCAAGGCGCTGAAGGCGTTTCAAACCGGCGAGGTGGAGACCGTCAGCCCCTGGGCGCCGCTGATGTGGCCGTTTTATTCGGTGATTGCGCTCGGCCTTTTTGCCTTCTGCCTGCAGTTCCTGCTGGAGGCGCTTTTGTATCTGCGCGGCGAAAAGTTACCGGGGCAAACCCCCGATGATCACCACAGCGCGCCGGAGTCCTGACATTATGATCCCCCTTCTGATGTTTGCCGCCCTGTTTGCGCTGGTCTTTGCCGGCATCCCCGTGGCGTTTTCGATGATGATCGTGGCGGTTGCCTTTGGCTATTCCGTCTTTGGCGACATGCTGTTCCTGCAGCTTTACGGCCCGCTCTTGCACACCGCGTCCAACTTCGTGCTGGCGGCGATTCCGCTGTTCATCTTCATGGGCGCTGTGCTGGAACGCTCCGGCATTGCCAAACGGCTGTTTTTTGCGCTGCAGATCTGGCTGGGCGGGCTGCCCGGCGGGCTGGCGCTCTCGACCATCGCCATGTGCGCGATTTTTGCCGCCGCCTCTGGCGTTGTCGGCGCGGTGGAGATCGTCGTCGGGCTGATGGCGATCCCGGCTATGCGCGCGGCAAGCTACAAAAACGACCTGATTGCCGGCACCATCTGCGCGGGCGGCTCGCTCGGCACCATCATCCCGCCCTCAGTGATCGTGGTGGTCTATGCCTCCATCGCGCAACTGTCGATCGGGCAGTTGTTCGCGGCCTCGATCCTGCCCGGCGTGCTGATGGTCGTTTTCTTCGTGGGCTACGTGCTGCTGCGGAGCCTGCGCCGCCCGCAGGACGCGCCGGTGCTGCCGCCTGAGGGCCGCGCCATGCCGGTGGGCCAGAAGCTGAAGATCACCGTCACCGCGCTGGTGCCGCCGCTCCTGCTGATTGTCATGGTGCTGGGCTCACTGCTGGCTGGCGCCGCCTCCGCAACAGAGGCCGCCGCCGTGGGGGCTGCAGGCACGCTGGTGCTGACGCTCCTGTTCCGCGAACTCACTTTCACCATGCTGGGCGAGGCCCTGGGCGTCACCCTGCGCATCACCGCGATGATCATGCTGATCGTGGCGGGTGGCACCATGTTCACCTCGATCTTCGCCGTCACCGGCGGCGGCGGGCTGGTGCGCGATACGGTGGAGGTCATCGGCTATGGTAACGCGGGCCTCATCACCTTCCTGCTGCTAGTAGTGTTCTTTGCAGGCTTTGTCCTGGACTGGGTGTCGATCGTGCTGATCTTCGTGCCGATCTTCGCGCCGCTGGTGCGCAGCGCGGGCATTGATCCCGTCTGGTTTGCCATGCTGGTGCTGGTGGTAATCCAGACCTCCTACCTGACCCCGCCGATGGCGCCCTCAATCTTCTACCTGCGCTCCATTGCGCCCAAGGACATGACCTACGGCCACATGTACCGCGGCGTGCTGCCATTTGTTGCCGCACAAGGCCTGGTGCTGGCGGCGCTCCTGCTGGTGCCGGAGCTGGCCACCTGGCTGCCTTCCCTGCTGGTCGGACTGTGATAGGACCTGACATGACCGCAAAAGACTCGGACGATATCCTCGTCATCGGCGCCGGCATCATCGGCCTCAGCGCCGCGCTGGAGCTGCAGAAACAGGGGCATCAGGTGCGCGTGCTCGACCGCACCGGCGTCGCGGCAGAGGCCTCGGCGGCCAGCGCCGGCGCCTTTGCCTTTACCGACATCGTGCCGCTTGCGACGCCGGGCATCATGCGCAAGGCGCCGAAGTGGCTGCTGGATCCGCTGGGGCCGCTGTCGGTGCCGCCCGCCTATGCGCTGCAGATCGCCCCCTGGATGCTGCGGTTCTGGCGCGCCAGCTGGCGCAGCCGCTACCAGGCCGCGCTGCAGGCGCAGGTGCTGTTGATGGCGCACTCCCGCGCCGCGCTGGAACGCCAGATTGCCGATGTGGACGGCGAGGCGCTGATGCAGCGCGAGGGGCAATTGCAGCTCTATGAAGGCGAGGCTGCATTTCGCGCCGCCCTGCCCGACTGGCAGCTGCGGCGTGAACACGGCATCCGCTTCGACCTGCTGCGCAGCCCGGAGGTAATCGCCGAAATTCAGCCCGGCCTGGCCCCGCATTTCACCCATGCTGCCTTCACCCCCGACTGGATGAACACGGTGAACCCCAAGACCTGGGTGGAGCATCTGGCGCAGGCCTTCCTCGCCCGGGGCGGCCGCATAGACACCGCTGAGGTGACGGCCCTGCGCAGCGAGGGCGGCAAGACCCTAGCCCAGACCAAGGACGGCCCGGTCCCTGCATCACAGACCGTGGTCGCCTGCGGGGCCTGGTCGCATCATCTGGCCCGCACCCTGGGCGAAAACATCCCGCTGGAAACCGAGCGTGGCTACAACACCACCCTGCCCCCCGGCGCCTTTGGCCTGAAAACCCATCTGACCTTCCCGGCGCATGGCTTTGTGATCACACGGATCAGCGGCGGCGTGCGGGTTGGCGGCGCGGTTGAACTCGGCGGGCTGAAACTGCCGCCGAACTACCGCCGCGCGGATATCCTGCTGCAGAAGGCCAAGCAATTCCTGCCGAACCTCGATACCTCCGGCGGCACCCAATGGATGGGTTTCCGCCCCTCGATGCCCGACAGCCTGCCGGTGATCAGCCGCTCCGCCTGCGCAGATGGCGTGATCTATGCCTTCGGCCACGGCCATCTGGGCCTGACCCAGGCCGCCGGCACCGCCGAGCTGGTTGCCTCTCTCGCCGCAAACACCCCCGCCGCGCTGCCGATGAAGCCCTATTCCGCCACCAGGTTCTGACCCGCCGCTGAAAGGAGCCGCGCCATGAAAATCACCCAGCTCACCGTCTATCAGGTCGACCTGCCGCTGAAGGAAGGCCGCTACAGCTGGTCGAACGGCAATTATGTCGATGTCTTTGACAGCACCGTTCTAGAAATCAGCACCGACGAGGGGCTGACCGGCTATGCCGAGTGCTGCCCGCTGGGCTCCGCCTACCTGCCCTCCTTCGCGCGCGGCGTGCGCGCCGGGCTGGCGGAACTGGCACCGCATCTCATTGGCCAGGACCCGCTGAACCTGGGCCAGATCAACCGCACCATGGACGCGGCCCTGCGCGGCCATCCCTATGCCAAGGCGCCGGTCGACATTGCCTGCTGGGATATCTTGGGCAAGGCCACTGGCCAGCCGGTCTATACCCTGCTGGGCGGTGCCGCGCAGGAGGATGTTGTGCTCTACCGCGCCATCAGCCAGGAGGACCCGGACACCATGGCCCGCAAGATCGAGGACTACGCCGCCGAGGGCTACACCAAGTTCCAGCTGAAGGTCGGCGGCGAGGCCAATGACGACATCGACCGCATCCATGCCACCCGTGCCGTGCTGAAGAAGTCCGACCTGCTGGTGGCCGACGCCAACACCGGCTGGACCCGGCACGAGGCTGCACGGGTGGTGGGCGCCATCGCGGGCCTCGACGTCTATGTGGAACAGCCCTGCCTCACCTACGAGGAAAGCGTCTCGATCCGCCGCCGCACCGCGCTGCCCTTTGTGATGGACGAGGTGATCGACACCCCCAACACGCTGGTGCGCGGCATTGCCGAGGACGCAATGGACGTGATCAACCTCAAGATTTCCAAGGTCGGCGGCCTGAGCCGCGCACGGCTGATGCGCGATCTCTGCGTGGCGCATGGCATTCCGATGACCATCGAGGACACCTGGGGCGGCGACATCACCACCGCCGCCATCGCCCATCTGGCCCGCTCCACCCCGGCGGAGTTCACCTTCTCCGCCACCGACTTCAACAGCTATGGCACCGTTGACATTGCCCGCGGCGCGCCCAAGCGTGTGAACGGGCGGATGACCGCCCCGGATACGCCCGGCTTGGGGATCACCCCGATCTTCGAGACCCTGGGCGAACCGGTTGCCCGCTATTCCTGAGGAGGCCTGCGGATGCGCAGCAGCAAGACCATCCATGTGATCTCCGCCCATGCAGAGGGCGAGGTGGGCGATGTAATCGTTGGCGGCGTCGCACCGCCGCCGGGCGAAACCCTGTGGGAGCAGCGCGCCTTCATCGACCGCGACCAGACCCTGCGGAACTTTGTCCTGAATGAACCCCGCGGCGGCGTGTTCCGTCATGTGAACCTCTTGGTGCCGCCCAAGCACCCGGAGGCCGACATGGGCTTTATCATCATGGAGCCGGAATACACTCCGCCAATGTCCGGCTCCAATTCGATCTGCGTCTCCACCGTTCTGCTGGACGGGGGCATCCTGCCGATGCAGGAGCCGGAAACCCATTTGGTGCTGGAAGCCCCCGGCGGTCTGGTGCGGGTGCGCGCCGAATGCAGGAACGGCAAGGCGGAGCGGATCTTCGTGCAGAACGTGCCAAGCTTCGCCGGTGAGATCGGCGCTTCCCTCGATGTGCCGGGCATTGGCACACTGACCGTCGACACCGCCTATGGCGGCGACAGTTTCGTCGTGGTGCAGGCCGCTGATCTGGGGCTGGAGATCACAGAGGCAAACGCCAAGCAGATCGCCCAGCTCGGCACCCGCATCCTCGAGGCCGCCAACACGCAGCTCGGCTTCACCCACCCGGAGAACCCGGACTGGAACCACATCTCCTTCTGCGCCTTCTGCGGCCCGCTGGAACAGACGGAGACCGGCATCAGCAGCCGCTCCGCGGTTGCCATCCAGCCGGGCAAGGTGGACCGCTCGCCCACCGGCACCGCGGTTTCGGCCCGCATGGCGCTAATGCTGGCCAAGGGGCAGATGTCGCCGGACCAGACCTTTGAGGCCGTGTCGATCATCGGCTCCCGCTTCACAGGACGGATCGTGGAGCAAACCACGGTGGGCGGGCGCCCGGCGATCGTGCCGGAACTCAGCGGGCGCGGCTGGATCACCGGCATCCATCAGCACATGCTGGACCCGGACGACCCCTGGCCCGGCGGCTATCGCCTCAGCGACACCTGGGGCGCCTGACACGGCCAGGGTTCTGGATACAAAAAACCAATTGCAGGGCCGCACCACTTGTCGCCCGCGCGAAACCAGGCCAATTGCTTGAAGATACGGGGCAGACCATCTAGCGTATCCAAAATACGAACAACAAATCTGACGAGGCCCCCATGGCAGGCAAACGCGCCGTTACCCGAAGCTCCCTCCCGGAAGTGATTGCCAACGACCTGCGCGAACGCATCCTGAGCGGTGAGCTGGCCGAGGGTGAAACCATCCGGCAAGAGGCCCTGGCAGAGGAATACGATGTCTCGCGCATGCCGATCCGCGAGGCGCTGAAACGGCTGGACGCCGAAGGGCTGGTGCAGTTCACCAACAACCGCGGCGCCGCAGTCACCAAGCACTCGCTGCGTGAAATCGCCGAGATCTTCGACCTGCGCATCCTGCTGGAGGTGGACCTGTTCCGCCGTGCGATTCCGGCCATGACCACCGAGGATTTCAGCCGCTGCACCCGGATCCTCAAGGACATGGACGCGTCTTACGATGCCAATGACGTGGCCAAATGGGGCGCGCTCAATCACAAATACCACTCGGCGCTTTATGCCGCCGCAGACCGCAAGCTGACCAACGAGGTGCTGCAGGGCATCAGCCTGCATTGCGACCGCTTCATCCGGATGCACCTCAGCGTGATGAAACAGCGCGAGCCTGCCAAGAAGGAGCACCACGACCTCTTGGACCTGGCCCAGGCCCGCGATGTGGAGGGCGCCTGTGCCGCGCTGACCCATCACATCTCCCGCACCAAGGAGGAATTGCTGTCGCTGGTCGCCGAACATCGCGCCACTGCCGACAGCTGAACCGCCCTTTTCCTGCCGCTGACACGTGAACCGCCCGGTTTTCTCTGGTCAGCACCTTGCACAATTCGTATTTTGTATCCATTATCCTGTATCAATATTCACCATCCCCACGAGACAGAGGCCCGCCCATGTTCACACCGCACGGAAACCACCTGATCGCTGGCGCCTGGGTGCCCGGCGAAACCCGCTTCCCCTCCGCCCCCGCCAGCGGCCCCAGCCACGATTTCTCCGTTGGCCGCATCAGCGACGTCAACGCCGCGGTAGAGGCCGCAGAGGACGCCTTTGCCAGCTACGGCAGCACCAGCCGGGCGGAGCGTGCCGCCTTCCTCCACGCCATCGCCGATGAGATCGAAGCGCGCGCTGACGACATTACCGCCATCGGCACCCAGGAAACCGGCCTGCCGGAGGCGCGCCTGCAGGGCGAGCGCGGGCGTACCACGGGCCAGCTGCGCACCTTTGCCGAGCATATCCTCAAGGGCGATTACCTCGACCGCCGTTATGACGCCGCTCTGCCGGACCGCGCCCCCCTGCCCCGGCCCGACATGCGCATGATGCAGCGCCCGCTGGGACCTGTCGCGGTCTTCGGCGCCTCCAACTTCCCGCTCGCCTTCTCCACCGCCGGCGGCGACACCGCCGCAGCGCTGGCAGCCGGTTGCCCTGTTGTGGTCAAGGGCCACAGCGCCCACCCCGGCACCGGCGAGATCGTTGCCGAAGCCGTCCTTGCCGCGATCACCAAATGCGGCCTCCACCCCGGCGTCTTCAGCCTGATCCAGGGCGGCAACCGCGAGGTCGGCGCAGCGCTGGTGCAGCACCCGCTGATCAGGGCGGTGGGCTTCACCGGCTCGCTGGCCGGCGGCCGCGCCCTGTTCGACCTCTGCGCCGCCCGCCCCGAACCTATCCCCTTCTTCGGCGAGCTGGGGTCCGTGAACCCGATGTTCATCCTCGACGCGGCCTCGTCGGCGCGCGGCACGGAAATCGCTACCGGCTGGGCCGCCTCGCTGACCATGGGCGCGGGCCAGTTCTGCACCAACCCCGGCATCGCCGTGCTGCGCGCAGGCGCCGAGGCCGAGCGTTTCATTGACACCGCCACAGCCGCCCTGTCAGAGGTCGCGCCGCAAGCCATGCTGACCGAGGGCATCGCCAGCGCCTACCGCGAGGGCCAGCGCCAGGTTGCCGCCACCGCGGGTGTGCGCGAGCTGCTCACCACCAGCTGCGACACCCGCTCTGCCGCGCCCTACCTTTATGTGACCGAGGCGCGCACCTGGCTGGGCAATGAGATCCTGGCCGAGGAAGTCTTTGGTCCGCTGGGTCTCGTGATCACCGCCGAAAGCGACGCCGAAATGCTGGAGATCGCCCGCGCGCTGCAGGGCCAGCTGACCTGCACCCTGCATCTGGACGAGGCGGACACCGCACAGGGTCAGGCCCTGCTGCCGGTCCTGGAACGCAAGGCCGGCCGGGTGCTGGCCAATGGCTTCCCCACCGGGGTTGAAGTCTGTGACACCATGGTGCATGGCGGCCCCTACCCGGCCTCGACCAATTTCGGCGCGACCTCGGTCGGCACCCTGTCGATCCGCCGCTTCCTGCGCCCGGTCTGTTATCAGAATATCCCCGAAGCGCTGCTGCCGGCGGATCTGCGCGGCGCCAGCTGATCGCCATTGGCGGCTGCCCGGCTAGCTTGCGCGATAGCCGGGCAGCTGAGCGCTGCAGGCACAGGGCCTGACTTTCACTTGGGAACCTGATCGGTCAGGACTCTGCGCCTTCGACAATCACGATGTTGGCGATACCTGCGCCAAGGCGGTGGTTCTTGGCCGCCTGGTACTCCGGCGAGTTGTAGCAGGTCAGGGCCGCATCCAGCGTATCGAATTCGATGACCACATTGCGCGGATGGCCGTCGCCTTCAAGCTGTTCGCACTTTCCGCCGCGTGCCAGCACGCGCGCATTGAACCTGCGGAAGGCTTCAGTCGCACCTGCGGCATACAGGGCATAGGGTTCGGGATCCGTCACCGTGACATGTGCGATCCAATAGGCTTTGGGCATCAGGCAACCCTTCTGTTTGATTTCTAAGGAAAGCCCCGGAGCGGATGCGCCGCTCCGGGGCTTGGATTCACTTGTTCAGGACCTTCGACAGCACCAGATAGGCGGCACCGGCGACAAACAGGCCCACAAACCACGCATAGGTATAGATCGTGGCGAAGAAGTCCGACGTGCCGGCGGTGATGCCGACACCGGCCAGGAAACCCGGCAGGTTCGGCAGGATGCCGATCACGAGGGCCCAGACACCGGCCCAGTTGGTGCCGTTGCTGCCGGAATAGATGCCGTTCATCTTGAACAGGTCGGCCACTTCCAGCTTGGTCTTGCGCAGCAGGTAGTAGTCCGCCAGCATCACGCCCGCGATCGGACCCAAGAGCGCCGAATAGGCGATCAGCCAGCCGATGATGTGGTTCACCAGGATCCAGGGGAACATGGCGATGCCGATGCCCGCGGTGATGTAGCCGCCGCGCTTGAGGTTGATCTTGCTCGGCGCCAGGTTCGAGAACCCGTGCGCAGGTGCCACGACGTTGGCCGCCAGGTTGGTGGTCAGCGTCGCCACGATCAGGGCAAACAGCGCGATGATCACCGAAAATCCGCCCATCTTCTCGGACAGCTGGATCGGATCCCAGATCGCCTCGCCGTAGATCACCACGGTGGCCGAGGTCACGGCGGAGGCGATAAAGGCAAACAGCGCCATCGGGATCGGCAGGCCGACCATCTGGCCCAGAAGCTGGTCCTTCTGGCTCTTGGCGTGGCGGG